>CAJQLO010000003.1 GCA_905479195.1 uncultured Gammaproteobacteria bacterium | reverse complement strand
TTAATGGTGACTTTGAAAATATAGATTTATCAATAGTGATTGGGGCAAATGATATAGTAAATCCATCAGCTCTTGAGGATCCAAATAGTCCTATTGCAGGAATGCCTGTGATTGAATGCTGGAGAGGCACTCATACTATTGTCTTAAAAAGAGGTATGTCCACTGGATATGCAGGAGTTGAAAACCCATTATTTTTTAAAGGTAATACAAGAATGTTGTTTGGTGACGCAAAAGAATCTTTGTCAAAAGTCTTATAAACGTTTATAATTTTAATATAAAATATTCATAGTTATAAACGAGGAATCTACATGAAAAAACTATTATCAATCATTTTACCTATATTTACAGTGGCTCTTATACCGTCACTAGCATTTGCAGGTGATTTACAATCAAACGATTTTGTTGGTGTGTCATTTTGGATTATTTCTATAGCAATGGTAGCATCAACAGTCTTTTTTCTTGTTGAGCGAGATAGAGTTAACGACAAATGGAAGACATCATTAACAGTGTCTGCACTTGTAACTCTAATAGCAGCTGTACACTATTTCTATATGAGAGATGTATGGGTCGAAACAGGTCAAACTCCAACAGTATTTAGATATATTGATTGGCTATTAACAGTTCCTCTTCTAATGATAGAGTTCTACTTCATATTGGCAGCTGTAACTACTGTCAGCATAGGAGTCTTCTGGAGACTATTTTTAGGAACTATTGTCATGCTACTTGGTGGTTATCTAGGTGAATCAGGCGTGATATCTGCAATGCTAGGCTTCATCATTGGGATGGTTGGCTGGATATATATTCTGTATGAAATTTTTGCAGGAGAAGCTGGACAGAAAGTTGCTGGTTGTGGAAGTGCTGGTGCACAAATGGCATTTACAGCATGTCGAACTATCGTATTAGTTGGATGGGCGGTCTATCCATTAGGATATGTATTTGGATATCTAATGGGAGCAGCTTCACCAGAAAGCTTAAACTTAATTTATAACCTTGCTGATTTTATTAATAAAATTGGTTTTGGTGTATTTATATGGGCTGCTGCTGTTCAAGATTCAGCAAAAACTGCATAAATATTAATCTAAATTATAAGGGGCTAATTGTAGCCCCTTATATCATTCTCTTTGAAATATGAAAAAAGCAATTGTCATTGGTTCGGGTTTTGGTGGGCTCGCAATTGCATGTCGTTTAAAGAAACATAACTTTGATGTCACACTTTTAGAAAAACAAAGTGATCTTGGAGGGAGAGCAAGAACTTTCACTCATAATGGTTTTAAGTATGATGCTGGTCCAACAGTTATTACTGCTCCATACTTGATTCATGAGCTATTTGAAATGCATGGAAAAGATAGCAAAGATTACTATAATTTAATTAAAGTTAATCCATTTTATAGATTTGTATTTTCTGATAAGAGCCATTTTGATTATGGTGATAATTTATTAGCTATGCTGCGAGTTATAAAGAAGCAATATTCTTATGAAGATGCTCTAGGGTATATTGCCTTACTTAAGCACTCAAAAAGAATATTCAAAACAGCTTTCACTAAACTTTCTGACAAACCTTTTGAATCTTTAGGAAGCATGATGCCGTATTTACCTGAATTATTAAGAATTAAATTTTATGAATCTGTTAATTCTTCAGTTTCTAAATTTATGAAAAATGAAAATTTAATAAAAGCTCTTAGCATGCATCCATTACTAGTAGGCGGAAATCCTTATACCACAACATCAATTTATCTTTTAATTCAGTACTTGGAATGGAAGTGGGGAGTCTATTATGCTGAAGGCGGCACCAGATCTATTGTAAATTCTTTAGAGAAACTTCTAGGTGAAATTGGAGTTGAGTGTCATAAAAACACAGAGGTAATTAGAGTTGTTAAGAATAATAATAAAATAACTACTATAGAAACAGATAATGGTAGTTTTAATGCTGACCTCGTAGTTAGTAATGCAGACCCAAGCATGTTTTATGAAAAAGTTTTACGAAAAACTCCAGCAAAAATTTCTAACAAGCCATCTATTCTAAAACATTCAATGAGTTTATTTGTAATATATTTTTCAACAAAAAAAATATATAATCAGATTCAGCATCATACTATTATTTTTAATAAACGGCATAAAGAGTTATTAGCAGATATATTTGATAAAAAAATAATGATAGATGACCCAAGTTTATACCTTCACCGCCCACTGGCAACTGATATTGGTGGGCAACAGTTTGAGTCTGATTCTTTTTATGTATTAGCCCCAGTCCCAAATAATTTAAGTAATATAGATTGGGAGGAATGCGGTGATTCATTTAAGGATATTGTTTTTGATATTCTAGAGGAGTTTGCTTTACCAGGTCTCAGAAAAAATTTAGTTGATTCTTTTTATATTACACCAAAATATTTTGAAGAAGACCTCAATACCCATGTTGGTAGTGGCTTTGGCATACAACCAATATTTAGACAATCTGCTTATTTTAGATATTCCAATAAAGCCCCTGAATTTGATAACTTATATTTTGTCGGGGCAAGCACGCATCCAGGGGCTGGTGTACCTGGGGTTATATCGACAGCAAAAGCAACAGAAAAACTTATACTAAAAGATTATGGCATTAGTTAAAAACATATCTCTGATTAAAAAAAATAGCAAAACTTTTTATTTAGCTTCTGCATTTTTGCCGCATAATATTAAGAAGAAAGTTTTAGAAGTTTATGCTTTTTGTAGATTATATGATGATATTATAGATCTAAAATTAGATAATAATCTAGATAGTCTTCAGCCAAAAATTAAACATTTAAATCTTAATGAAAAAGTTATAGAGCAAATAAAGACTGGAATTGATTCTGATAGAAACTTTAAACGATATAATAATACCCATGAATTAATCCAATATTCCTATAGAGTTGCTGGTTGCGTTGGCTTAATTATGTGTGAACTTCTTAAGGTTAAAAATGCAAAACATAAGTATCATGCAATTGACTTAGGTGTTGCGATGCAATTAACAAATATTTGCAGAGATATAAGTGAAGACCTAACCAATGGAAGAGTTTATATTCCAAAAACTATGTTGCCTGGAGATACTATATCTATAAAAGACGAAGCAGTTTTTGTGTGTATAACTGAATTACTAGTATTATCAGAAAAATATTATGAGAGTGCTCTTCATGGAATTAAGCATATTCCAATGCGATCTAGATTCTCAATACTTCTTGCGCTAAGACTATATCAAGCCATTGGGAAAAAAATAAAGAGAAGTAAAAATAAATATTCAGTGAAAAAAATAAATACTACGAAGTTTGAAAAATTTGTTATTCTAATATCATGCTTTTTTGAATTCTTATTTATGCATTTATTTTCTGTAAGAAAAACTAAACATAATCCTGAATTACATGAAGCTATTAAAGGCTTTCCGTTTGCAAATGAAAAAATATGATATTGCAATAATTGGAGCTGGCTGTTCAGGATTGAGTCTTGCCCATAGGCTTCTTAATAGCAATATTAATGTTTGTATACTAGAGTCAGGAAACCGAGAAAATAGAATAAGAAAGACTTGGTCATACTGGGATATATATCAACACCCCTTTGCTTCACTTGAAAGTAATTCATTAAATAATATCTATTGCATCAATAACTCATTGCCTATAAAACTTAACTGCGATAAACATAATTATAAATCAATCGACTCACAACAATTTGATAAATACATATTTGAAAAAATTGATGCATCTGAAAATATTGATATTTTTTTTAATGCTCCTGCTGATGATCTTATAGCGGAAGATAAAGGCATTCAGATTAAGTCGAGTAATAATATATATAGAGTAAAAGAAGTTTATGATAGTAGACCAGATAATATAGATGCTCCTATGTATCAAGTATTTTTGGGTTATTACATTAATCCTATTTCATCTACTGATAAAATTATGCCCAGATTAATGGATTTCACGCAAGATAAGGAATTTAGCTTTTATTATGTCATTCCCTTCAAGGACAATAGCTGTTTAGTTGAATATACGTTCTTCACGCCCACAATCCATACATCGGATGAATTAAAAAAGACTTTAGACTCTTATATAGAAGATACAATAGGTCAATATAATCTCATTAGGTCAGAATATGGGGTAATACCCATGACACCTAAATTACCAGCCTTAGATTCATTAAAAAATGTTCATAAAATTGGTATAAGATCGGGTGCCACTAGGGCCTCCACAGGATATACATTTTTAAATATCCAGAAACAATCAGAATTCTTTGCTAAAAAGATAAGGGGTATAAATTCTAAAAACCCACTTTTGACAATTAAAGCTAAAGTATTGAGGAAAATGGATGGAATTTTACTAAGAATTATTAAAAATGAGCCTAAACAAGCTAAGCATATTATCTTTAAAATGTTCACTTCAAACAATCATCAAACAATAATAAGATTTTTATCAGATATTCCTTCAATATTTGATATCCTTAGAATAATCATAAATATGCCGAAAATAATCTTTATTAAATATGCAATCAAATCTCTTATTAATAGAAAAATATAACAGACTACAATTAAGTTTGTTGATAATCTTAAGCCTATTGTTTATTGGTATTATTCTAGTAAATCCTTCTATCCTTACATACTACTTTCAATATTATTTATTATTGATAACAGTAACTATTATTGGAATACCTCATGGTTTTTTTGATTATTCTGTTGCAGAGAGATTATTTAAAAATAATATAAATTGGATTTATTATTTTACTTTCGGCTATGTATCTTTATCTTTAATATATCTATTTCTTTGGATTCATTACCCTTTAGCCTCATTAATATTTTTTCTAATGATTTCTATTTTTCATTTTGGTATTGAAGAATTGAATCATATTGAATACAAGGATATGAGCTTTTATCAGATATTTATAATTGGCTCTATGCCCGTTGCTTTACCTATTTTATTTCACTCGTCAGATGTATTTTATATATTTAATCAAATAATTGGGTTTGATATTAATTATGCTGATATTAATACTTATATGTATTATCTCTATTTTTCATTATTATTCATTGCTCTTTATTTGAATGGCATTAAAAGATCATGGGTCTATTTAATACTTATTTTAAATTTTATTGTTTTGCCGCCATTATTATCATTTATCTTATATTTCTGTTTCCATCATTCAATTAGGCATTATATTCATTCAATCTATCATGATAACTTGGTTCCTAAAAAATATGAGACTAAACAATATTTGAAAACTATAATTATGACTTCAGTATTTTTTTCAATAATAGTCCTTATCTCACTTCAAGCTTATGGACAATATTCATTTGATGTCATCATTGTTAAATATATTTTTATTCTTCTGGCGTGTTTAACACTTCCTCATTTAATGTTAAATATTTATTACGATACTCGTAAAATAAATTCTTAAAAGACTACTCTAACCATATATGTTTATACTAATTAGATACCTTTCTTTTAAAAATATATTCAGTAACTGATTGCTCAGCAAGAATAGACTTATCAGGATGAGTTCTTTTAGTATCTCTTATAGAAACTAATTCCCAACCTACGTTACCCCTAGCATTTAGCTCAGTGGCAGTCATTCCACTATTAGGATTCTCTAATATCTCTGCTATATATTCCCACTTTTTACTCATACCTTGAGTATAACAGCATTAATAGAACATTGTTCTTAGATGAATGAATTGATATGATGAAATAATGGTCTAATTGGTCAGATGACCTAGCTAACAAAATAACGGGGTAATAGTTTTGTTAAAACAAGAAAAGAAAAAGCGAATTGATATGCTACAACAGCTAGCCATTAACAACGCGAAAGACTATCCAGATTCAAAGAACGATGCAAACATGATGTTCATGTGCTCCTTGTTTGTTGAACTCACTGAATTGGGAGGTAGTATTCCAGAACAACTCCAGAACATTGTTTCTGATTCAATGAAGAATGGAGATTTAGTTTCAGCTATTCCTAAACGTAAAGGCAGACCTGAAGACTGGCAAACATCTTATGAAATATGTGAGAGTTTATTGACAATGATTGTAGATTCTAAAGAAGAGTTAAGTCTTAACAAGCATATAGATAAGTTAGCAAAGACACTTAATAAAGAGAGTACAACAATCTACAAGATTATTAAAAGACATGGCAATATATTTGCGTTCCTTTATCTTGATTGGTCAAGCGG
>CAJQLO010000002.1:222500-310106 GCA_905479195.1 uncultured Gammaproteobacteria bacterium | reverse complement strand
CCAAGAAGAAATAGCGAAGGTAATACTGATTCAAGACCGTCTAGAAGAGCTGATGGTAATACTGGATCTAGACCATTTAGAAGTGGAGGCCCAAGAAGAAATAGCGAAGGTAATACTGATTCAAGACCGTCTAGAAATAGCAGTCCAAGAAGAAATAGCGAAGGTAATACTGATTCAAGACCGTCTAGAAATAGCAGTCCAAGAAGAAGCGCAAATGGGAATACATTTGCCAAACCAAATAGAGGCTCTGGTCAGAATCGAAATACATCAGGACCAAGAAGTAAAACATTAGGTTTAAGACAAGGGAGTAATAGATAATGGAAAATCTGAGAAATATTGCAATAATTGCCCATGTAGATCATGGAAAAACCACATTAATAGACTCTATTATGAAACAAAGCGGGATGTTTCGAGAGAACCAAAATGTCGATGAAAGAATTATGGATTCAGGTGATTTAGAGAAAGAAAGAGGTATTACTATTTTAGCTAAACCAACTTCAGTCCAATGGAAAGATACAAGAATCAATATTATTGATACTCCTGGACATGCTGATTTTGGTGGTGAAGTTGAAAGAGTACTGAGTATGACTGATGGAGTGATATTACTTACTGATGCTGCTGAAGGACCTATGCCGCAAACAAAATTTGTGTTATCCAAAGCTTTAGCTCAAGGGTTAAAACCAATTGTTATTATAAATAAAGTTGATAGACCAGACGGAAGACCGGATGAGGTAATAGATGAAGTGTTTGATTTATTTGTTTCTCTTGATGCTACAGATGAACAATTAGATTTTCCTATCATGTATGCTGCCGGAAGAGATGGATGGTGTGTCAAAGATTTAAAAGATCCGAAAGAAGATTTGCATGCTTTATTAGATTTAATTCTAGATCATGTTAAGCCTCCTAAAGTTGAAGCTAACAAACCTTTTGCGATGTTGTCTACATTATTAGATTCAGACCCTTATCTTGGAAGATGTTTAGTTGGAAGAGTTGAGCAAGGGACAGCTAAGGTTAATGATGCTGTAAAAGCTATTAATCTAGAAGGTGAACAGGTGGAAACAGGAAGGCTAACCAAGTTATTTAAATTTGAAGGAACAGATAGGGTTGCTGTAGATGAAGTTCAGACTGGTGATATTATTTGTATTGCTGGTTTAGCGAAAGCTTCGGTTGCAGATACTATATGTAATCTTGAGGTAACCGCTCCAATTCCATCAACACCAATCGATCCTCCAACAATGTCAATTACCATCACTGTTAATGATTCACCGTTAGCAGGCTTAGAAGGTAAAAAAGTAACATCAACAGTAATTAGAGAAAGATTATTGGCTGAAGCTGAGACTAATGTTGCGATTTCTTTTGCAGAAAACAGTAAAAAAGATGCTTTTGAAATTGGGGGCAGAGGAGAATTACAATTAGGAGTTTTAGTAGAAACGATGAGAAGAGAAGGTTATGAATTAACTGTATCTAGACCTCATGTAGTATATAAAATTGATGAAAATGATAAAAAACTAGAACCTATTGAAGAAGTTATTATTGATGTTGATGATGAGTATGCGAGCACAGTTATCGATAGTATGAATAAAAGAAAGGCAGAAATGCTAGATATGAGAAATACATCTGGTAAAACTAGATTAATTTTTAAAGCACCATCTCGAGCACTGATTGGATATCAAAGCAGGTTTTTAACAGAGACACGTGGCACAGGAGTTGTAAATAGACTATTTGATTCTTATGGGCCTTTCAAAGGTAATATTTCTACCAGAAGAAACGGGGCATTAATTGCAACGCAAACTGGCACAGCTGTCGCATTTGCAATTTTTAATTTACAAGACAGAGGAGTAATGTTTATCGATCCTCAAACAAAAGTCTATCAAGGAATGATAGTTGGTGAACATAATAGGCCAAATGATTTAGAGATAAATATCTTAAAGGGTAAGCAACTTACAAATGTTAGGGCTTCCGGCACAGATGAGGCAGTTAAACTTGTTACTCCAAGAAAAATGTCGCTTGAACAAATGATGGCTTATATAAATGAAGATGAAGTTTTAGAAGTGACACCAGAAAACCTAAGGTTACGCAAACAATATCTTGATCCTCATGCAAGAAAAAAAGCATCTAAAGAACTAAATATAACTTAAACCGTTATGATTAAGACTAACGATTTAGAAATATCATTTTCCGGGCAAAAAATATTTAGTGATGTAAATATTGTCATCAACAAAAAAGAGAAAGTTGGCTTCATTGGCAGAAACGGAAGCGGCAAGAGTACATTTTTAAAAATTATTATCGGTCAACTAGAACAAGATTCTGGTGAAGTCATTATGCCTAAAGGGTATAAAATAGGATACCTTGATCAACATATAAAATTCACCCATAAAACTGTAGTAGATGAAGTATGCAGTGTTCTGAGTGGAGATAGGGAATATGAGATTTGGAAAGGTGAGACTATTTTAACGGGATTAGGTTTTTCAGATGAAGAGATGGAAAAAGATCCGGCAGAATTTTCAGGTGGCAATCAGGTAAAAATCAATCTTGCAAAGCTTTTGTTAGATGAGCCAGATATGCTTCTACTTGATGAACCAACAAACTATCTTGATATACATTCAATTAAATGGCTTAAAAATTTTTTAAATGACTGGAGAGATGAGTTGATACTCATTACACATGATAGAAACTTTATGAATAATGTCATTAGCCATACATTAAATATTCATAGAGGTGAATTTAAAAAGACAGCTGGAAATACAGAGAAGGTTTTAGAAAAAATATTAAGCGAAGAAGAGATATATAATAAAACCGTTGAAAATGAAGCAAAGAAAAGAGAAAAAACTGAAGCATGGATTAATAGGTTTAAATCTAAAGCAAGCATGGCAACACGTGCTCAATCTAAAATTAAGATGCTTGAAAAAACAGAGAAGAAAGAAAAACTTTCTGCAGTCATAAATTTAGATTTTCAATTTAATTACGAGCCTTATGGAAGTAAGGAAAATTTAATTAATGCTAGCAAGCTTGAATTTCACTATGATAAAGAAAATCCCTTAATTAAAAAATTATCTTTTAGCATAAAAAGCGATGATAAAATTTGTATTATAGGAAAGAATGGAAAAGGGAAATCAACTTTACTTAAATTAATAACAAAAGATCTTGAGCCAATCAGTGGATATTCAAATGCACATGATAAAACTAAAATTGGTTATTTTGGCCAAATGAATATTGATAGATTAGAACCTAATAATAGCGTATACATGGAACTTCAAAATTGTGTACCTAATATGAGTGAAACTCAGGTTCGTAAAGTATGTGCAAACATGATGTTTACTAATCACCTGTCTGATAAAAAGATTAATGTATTATCTGGTGGTGAAAAAAGTAGAGTGATGTTAGGAAAAATACTAATTAACCCTGCAAATTTACTTCTTCTTGATGAGCCAACAAATCACTTAGATTTAGATTCTTGCGACTCTTTACTTAGTGCTATTAAAAATTTTGATGGAGCCGTTCTAATGGTTACTCATGACGAATATTTTTTAAGAGAAGTAGCGAATAAGTTGATTGTATTTGATAATGATAAAGTCAGTGTTTTCGAGGGTTCTTACGATGACTTTTTAGAGAAAGTTGGTTGGCAAGACGAATATTAGTACTATTTTATATATTACTTTCTATTTATGACAAGAATAATCATGATGAGAACATAGTGTTCTATTTCGTAAATGCGTAAATATTAATAAGCTACTAGCAAATAAAGTTAGTAACACTGATAGTACTTCACTAAAATCATGCAGCGCAATTGCAATTAATAAGACAAATATTCCGCATATCCCGCCCAATTTAACCATATCATCATTATGTCTTTTACAGCCTAGAGTAAAAGCAATTAGTGATGTGGGTAATATAAAATACATCAAACTTTCATGGAATCCATGAGAAGTAAAAAAGGTTAATTCAATATATGGTGACAGTATTAGCATTATCGGTAGGAGTATGCAGTGAATTGCACAAGCTGCTGATATTGTTAAGCCGAAGTTATCTAAGATTCTTTGCATGGAGACAAATGTATCAATATCCGCAATAAAAGCAAGTTTTTCTTAATATTTATGGAAATTATATTAACAAAATTGATATGATGATTTTTATGAATAAAAAAATAAAATATGACTTAGTGTTAAAGAACGGCAGTGTTGTTCTCCCAGAAGGTATAAAGATTGTAGATATTGGTATTCTTAATGAAAGTATTAAAGATATTGGTGATTTATCAGGTTCTGACACCCATGACTCTATAGATTGTTCGGGCCTACATGTTTTGCCTGGTGTTATAGATTCCCAGGTACATTTTAGGGAACCCGGTCTTGAAAATAAAGAGAATTTAGAATCTGGGATGTTAGCTGCAGCTGCAGGTGGTGTCACAGCAGTTTTTGAAATGCCAAATACAAATCCTTTAACGATAACCCCAGAAACAATAAAAGATAAATTAAAAAGAGCTAGTAGAGTTGCTTGGACTGACTATGCTTTTTATCTTGGAGGAACAGGTAGAACTGGTCCAAATTTAGGTGGATGGGAAAATGCACCAGGTATTTGTGGAATTAAAATATTCATGGGTGCAAGTACTGGAGACTTATTAGCGGCAAGTGACGAGGAAGTTGCATCTGTACTATCTAATGGAAAGAGGGTTGTGGCAGTTCATGCAGAGGATCAATATATTATGGAAGCAAACATGAAAACAATATTAGGGGATAGCCATGATGTCTCTCTTCATTGTAAGTGGCGTTCACCTGAGAGCTGTTTATCTGCAACTCAAAGAGTTGTTATGATAGCTAAAAAATATAACAGACGTGTGCATGTGCTGCATATTACAACATCTGAAGAGATGGATTTTTTAAGAAAACATAAAGACACTGCGAGTGTGGAGTTATTAGCCAATCATCTTAGTTTGCATGCTCCTGAGTGTTATCAAAAACTCGGAACCCTTGCACAACAGAATCCACCAATTAGAGAAAAGCATCATCAGGATGCATTATGGAAAGCCTTAAATGATGGCACGGTTGATATACTTGCGTCAGATCATGCGCCTCATACCTTAGAAGAGAAAGCAGAGATATATCCTAAATCACCAAGTGGCACACCGGGTGTGCAAACTTTAGTTCCTGTTATGCTTAATCATGTTAACGAAGGTCGATTAACTTTAGAGAGATTGGTAGAACTTTGGTCTTATGGTCCTGAGAGAATTCATGGTCTTGTCAACAAAGGCAGGATTAAAGAAGGATATAATGCTGATTTCACTATTGTTGATTTAAATAAAGAAAATACTATAACTAATGCTCAGCAAAAATCAAAAACAGGCTGGACTCCTTTTGATGGTGTTAAGGTAAAGGGTTGGCCAATCATGACAATTATTAGAGGTAATGTAGTTATGAGAGAAGATGAGATGTTGGAACCAATAGGTAAGCCGGTATTATTTAAAGAAACTGTTAATTAGAATGAACACTGTGGATCATGATAACAGTAATCTTTTTATGGGGTTAGCATTAGAGCTTGCTCATACAGCATTTGATAATGATGAGGTCCCGGTCGGCGCAGTTATAGTGCAAAGAAGAAATTCTGAAATTTTAGCTGCTTTTTCAAATCAAATGAGAGGGATTCAGTCCTCCATAGCGCATGCAGAAATGTTAGCAATACAGAAAGCAATGCAAGTGATTCACAACGAAAGGCTTATTGATTGCGACATGTATGTAAGCCTGGAGCCATGCCCAATGTGCGCCCAAGCGATAAGTTTCGCAAGAATAAAAAATCTACATTTTGCTGCTGAAGATAAAAAAAGCGGGGGTGTGTTAAATGGGCCTAAAATCTTTGAATCATCATCTTGTCATCATAAGCCAGAGATTTATTCTGGGATGATGGCAGAAGAATCTTCCGAACTACTTAAAAGATTTTTTAAGTCTAAAAGGTAAGCTATATTATTTGCCAAAATTTTTTCCAACTATTATTAGTTCTTGAATACCCCCAATTACTATCAATATATTGACTTAAATATACTTTTTAGTAGATAACAATAGTAATTCAACTATAATTTGCCTATGAGTGAAGAAAACCTTAATAATATTGAATCTAATTGTGGTGCATCAGAAGCATTTGCTCTACAAGTAACAGATAACAGTATGGAGCCAGAATTTAATAAAGACTGCATAGTTATTATAGATCCTGTTGGCCAATGCGTGGATGGTCAATATATTTTTATAGAATATGAGGGAGTCAGGTGGTTCCGGAAGTTCGTCAAAGAAGGTGATAAAAAATATTTAATAGCTTTAAATGATATGTATCCAGAAATTTTATTAGATAATTCTTATGATATCCTAGGAGTGATAATTCAAAAAAATCATAAGAGAAAAATCACACACTATAAGTAAAAGATACAGACTGGAGAGTTAAGATGAAAAAAGTTGTTATATATAGTACGAGAATATGCCCGTATTGTGTTAGAGCTAAAAATTTCTTTACAAAGAAAGATATTCCATACGAAGACATTATGATCGATCAAAACCCTGAAGAAATAAAAATTATGATGGAAAGATCTAAAAGGCAATCTGTACCACAAATCTTTATTGGTGATTATCATGTGGGTGGATTTGATGATTTAATTGAGCATGATATGGACGGCAAACTAGAGGATTTATTAAAGGATTAATATGGATAAATATGAAAACAGAGCAATGGAATTAGAAAGCGGTATAGCTGCTTTTGAAACAAAAAGTTTTGCTCATGCTATAAAATTATTATCACCCATTGCGGATGAAGGTAACGTCGAAGCCATGTATAGAATGGCAATAATGTTGCAGAATGGGCTGGGCTGTCAGGCAAGTACACAAAAAGCTTTTGATTATATGGGTAGTGCCGCAGAAAAGGGATATCCTCTGGCTCAACATGCTTTCGGCTTTATGTTTTTTGAAGGTGAGTGCACAGATAAAGATATAGAGAAAAGCATAGAATGGTTTACCAAGGCTGCAGATCAAGGTTTAATGGGATCCGCAACAACGCTGGCCATGATTTATGAAGAAGGAAAACTTGTGCCACAAGATTTAGACAAAGCACAACATTGGTATAAGAAAGCGGGAATCGAAAAACCTTAATGAAATATTTCCCTTTTTTTATGGAGCTCAGTAAACAATCAATCCTACTAATAGGTGGTGGTGAAGTTGCTGAACGTAAATTAGATCTTTTACTGAAAGCAAATGCAAGTGTAACTATTGTTTCACCAGAATTTACATCTTATATAGAAGAGTTATTTGTTAATAAAAATATAAATCCAGTAAAAGATTATTATAATATTAAGTACCTAACTAGTGCTTCATTTGCGTTTGTAATTGCTGCAACTAATGATGAATCTTTGAATGAACAAATTGCTAAAGATGCTAATGATAATAAAATACTTGTTAATGTAGTTGATAAGCCAAAAATATGTGACTTTATATTCCCGTCTATTTTAGAAAGAGGGCCAATAACTGTAGCTGTATCTACCGGGGGAGCTTCGCCTGTACTCGCGCGTATGTTGAGAACTAAGCTTGAGACAATGATACCGGGTGCTTATGGCAGACTAGCAAAAATTGTATCTGAAAACAGAATACCTGTAAGAAAAAAATTAGTTAACTCCAAGTCCAATGGAATCTTTTGGGAACAAATGCTAAATGGTAAATTTTTAGAATTAGTCTTAAGTGGCCAAGACGAAGAAGCTATAAAATTTTTAAATATAGAAATTGATAATTTTGATGAACAGAAAAAAGGCGAAGGAGAAGTTTACTTGGTTGGAGCAGGACCTGGAGATCCAGATTTATTAACTTTTAGAGCCCTTCGTTTAATGCAACAAGCAGATGTTGCCCTTTATGATAGATTGGTTCATCCGTCAATAATTGATTTAATTAGAAGAGATGCGGAAAAAATATATGTAGGTAAACAAAGAGATAACCATACGGTCAGACAAGAGGAGATTAATGAATTACTTGTTAAATATGCCAAAGAAGGTAAAAGAGTTCTAAGATTAAAGGGCGGAGACCCTTTTATTTTTGGGAGGGGCGGTGAAGAGATTGATTCGTTAGTAGATAATAATATTTCTTTTCAAGTTGTTCCAGGTATAACAAGCGCTAGCGGATGTTCAGCATATAGCGGTATTCCTCTTACGCATAGAGATCATGCTCAATCATGTATATTTGTAACCGGCCATCTTAAGAAAGGAAAATTAGATTTAAACTGGGAAAAGTTAATACAGCCTAATCAAACTATTGTTTTTTATATGGGTCTTGTTTCTATTGATATTATTTGTTCGCAACTTATAAAATTTGGGCTAGATTCAAAAACGCCATGTGCTCTAGTAGAACAAGGGACTACCCGAAATCAAAAAGTATATACATCAACGATTGATGAAATGAATAATTTAGTAGAAAAAGAAAAACCCAGTGCTCCCACAATATTTATAATAGGACATGTTGTGACATTGAGGGAAAAATTAAATTGGTATAAAACTGATTAATTATTTTTTAATCTAAAGTTAATTGGAATTGTTAATGAAATAGATGATTCATTAATGGAGTCAGGAATTTTTGGAAATGGGGATGATATTAAAATCATTCTTCTTGCTTCTCTATCTAAAGAACGGTGTCCTGATGATTTAATACTTAAGTTAGTTACTACTCCATTTTTTAATATTGTAAACATTACCGTAGGCGTCCCTTCTTGTTTTCTTTGACGAGATAATAAAGGATATTTTTTATTACCATCTATTATTTGTCTAATTTTTCCATAATAAGTATCGTAAGTATATTTTGATTCTTCTCCAACCTCTCTGTTATCCATTAACATTTCTTGATCTTTTTTTGAGTCCTCTGTTGTATTTCTTATTTCCTCAGAGGCTAAACTTTCATCATAAACTTCATCGCTTTTCTTTAATACCATCATCTGTATTGTCATTCCAGTTTCACCAATAGTGGTAATATCATCAACTGTTTGCGGAGAAGTAAGTGTAAATAAAAAAAATAAATGCATAACAAATGCAATTACTAAATACTTATTTAATTTTGATATTTCATTCATTTGTATTAGAGAGCAAGGTAACATTTTTAATTTTACTATTACTCAGGATTAAAAGAATCTTGTTTAGTGAGCTAGAATCTAGAGACCCATCAGCTGCTATTAAAATATTCTCTGTTTTGAGCAACATCAATTTTTCTTTAAGCAAAGACTTGTCAATTGATTGATCATTTAAAGTTAAAGATCCATCAGCATTAATAAATAAGGTATTTTTATCTTTCTCAACATATTCTTCAATAGTTGCAGAGGCAAGGTTTACATTATGAAGTTCTTTTTGTTTTGCTATTACTCCAGCTAGCATAAAAAATATTAATAACAAGAATATGATGTTAACGAGAGGGAGCAAGTTATCCTCGTTTTTTATAATCTGATTTTTAATCTTTATTCTCATAATAAATCAAAGTTTCTCAAGAAGTGGCATTTTCACAGATTCTTTTTTATTATTATATGTATCAGTATTGTCTTTACTGACGCCCAATGTGACATTCTCTATATTACTGGATTTTAAGTTTGCTAACACACTAAGTATAAGTTGAACATCTGCACCTTCTAATGGCTTAGTTATGACAACAAAATCATCGCCATTATTTTTGCTAGATATAATATCTGATTTTATAGAATCTAAGCTGGCTGTTGTACCGTTTAGTTTAAACTCACTATCCTTATTAAATTCAATTAAAAAAATCTTTTTATCACTCTGCGAGATACTCGCAGTTTCATTTGATATTTTAATCTCAGTCTTGTTAAATGATTGGAAATTTGTAGCCAACATGAAGAATATAAGCAGTATGAATACTACGTCTATTATTGGTGTTAAGCTTATTTTAGTCATTTTATCTCTCGTTTAAGCAGTAATTCTATATAAAATCTCATCTAATGTCATATTTTACCATCATATATATAAGAATAAGAATCATTCGTGTTTACAAATGAGAATCATTCACATATAATAATCCCAATTGTTTATATCTATAGCTATGGGAGCTATGGGTATTGACGTTATTTATATATAAATGAGGAAAATAATAATGAACAAAGCACATTTTAAAGCATATATGATTGCTTCACTGATGGTTATCAGTGCGCCAATCTATGCAGAAGAAATGAGTCCAGTTAGTGTATTTGGTTCACAAGACGAAACACAGCAAGCTGGTTCAGCTCATTTTATCGGTGACGATGAAATGAAAGAGATGGGTTATACAGATGCGGAAAGAGTCTTAAGACGAATTCCAGGTGTATATTCTCAAACTGAGGACGGTTACGGTCTCAGAACAAACTTAGGTATGCGTGGAACAAGCGCCCTAAGAACAACAAAAATTAACATTCTAGAAGATGGCGTTCCACAAGGTCCTGCTATTTATTCTAACGGAAGCATGTACTTCTTCCCAGACGTTGGTCGTATGGAAGGAGTTGAAGTATTAAAAGGTTCCGCAGCAATTGGTAATGGACCAAGAACTACTGCAGGTACAATTAACTTTTTATCTCGTTCTATTCCAACTACTGGAACCGAAGGACATTATTCTGCTACTTTCGGTGCTGATGGTTTCTCTAGAAATCACACATACTATGGTGGAAATATCGGATCATTTGGTTATGTTTTTGAATATCATGACTATAGAGCCGATGGTTATAAAAATATAAAAGGCGCTGGTAATACAGATGCTGGTTTCGATAAACAAACTGATTTAGTTAAATTTAGCTATACACCATCAAATAGTTCATGGAATCAGACTTTCGAAATAACAAGTTCGAACACTAGTGAAACATCTAATGAAACATACATTGGTTTAACAGGTGCAGATTTTGCAACTGATCCATACCAAAGATATGGTGCTTCATCAATTGATCAAATGGATAATGATTATCATAGATATATCTTTACTCATACTATGCAACCTTCAGCTAACATGAAAGTTACATCAAAACTTTATAAAACTAGATACAGCCGTCTCTGGGGAAAAAGTGGTGCAATGTTTGTTGGGGCCGGCGCAACTGAAGTGGAATATGACGCTATAGACATGGCAGGTAACTGTGCTGGTGATACTGGTAATGAGTTAAGAGCATGTAATATCTTAACAAATGATGCAGCTATGACAGGAACTGAGTATATCAAAAGATCGATGGGTCATCGTGATTACGGTATGACTGGTGTTCAATTTGTAGTTAATCACGACATTGGTAACCATGCACTTGAGTATGGATACAGACGTCATAAAGATTACAGATCTAGAGCTGATGAGGGTTTCAGTCAAAGATATACTAAGGATGCTAATGGTACTATGACATTACTATCAGAACATGGTAATGATAATAGTAGATTTGCTGATGCTGAACTTAAAGATACTGATGCATCATCTTGGCATTTAAAAGATGTTATCTCAGCAGGTGCATTTACTCATACTCTGGGTATTCGTTATGAAGATACTGAAAAAAATGATGGTATAAACTCTAACCCAGGTAACTCTAAGAAAGACGTTAAAGATTCTGCAACTATGATGGCTGCATCCACTGTTTATAACATGGGTGGCGGTCAATCTATGTTTGTTGGTTTTAATGAAGGTCACAGCCCTGTAGATGCAGGATCAAGTGCTTCAATTGAGCCTGAAAAATCTGATAACTATGAAATTGGTTACAGAAAACAAACAAACAATAGCTTCTTTGAAATTATTGCTTTCTATAATGACTACAGTCAATTAATTGACACATGTTTAATAGCGAATGGTTGTGCTTCAGCTGATTCGGGAAAGACAACTAACAAAGGTTCTGCTGAAGTTGAAGGTATTGAATTCCAATACAGACTTAACAATATGTTTGCTGCTCCTCAAATGAAAGGAATGGCTGCAAATAGTTCAGTAAGATACCCGTTAATGATTACTGGTATGTTACAAAGTTCTGAATATACAGGTGGTGAAACTTATCACAGCGGCAAGTCAATTGC
The DNA here is from genome assembly GCA_905479195.1 of uncultured Gammaproteobacteria bacterium. GTDB lineage: Bacteria > Pseudomonadota > Gammaproteobacteria. The sequence goes on along the minus strand of CAJQLO010000002.1, from coordinate 298,096 downwards.
TTATGTACCTGATTTCCAACTGTATACATCAGTGGGCATGGAAACTAACGACTGGAGCATTAATCTAGGCGCTAAGTATCATGATGATACCTTTACTGATGATCTAAATACTTTCAGAACAGGTAAAGCATTTATATTTGACTTACAAGCTGGCATGAATGTCGCTGTGAATTCAAATGGAATTAAAGATGCAAGACTATTTTTGAACGTAGACAACTTATTCGACAAAGTCATCGTGGCTTCAGAGCATGAGTATGGTAAACGTCCAAATAAACCATTATCAGTAATGGCAGGAGTAAAATTCGATTTTTAATTTTCATCTCTCCGGTGGAAAATAAAAGGGGACATCAAGCTTAAGAGAACTATTCTTAATCTCTCCCTTAAGTAAGATGTCCCACTAAGATTTCATAACCTCAATGAAAGCTCATAAGATAAAATTATGAGCTTTCTATTTATTTAAAATATACTCTTGAAAAAATTCCCTGCCTTTAGTATTCTTTTTAATAATGAAAAAAATATCTCTAAATATTCGTTTGATCTTTATATTTTTAGCAGTCTTAATTGCACCGCTTAATTCAGGCGCAAACCTTTTAACTGATAATAGTAAGACAAATTTCATTTGTAAGTTCGGGCAAGATAATACGACAAGCATAGATTATTTTTTACATTGTGATAGTTGCGTTTATTTCTTTGATGATATAGATAATATTATTACTCACTCTGTCTATAATAATGTTCCAACATTATTAAATCTTTATATAGAACTTGAAAGTAATTCTTTTGCCACATCTAAATTCACTCTAGCCCAATCTAGAGCACCTCCGACTGTTTAGTTAAAAATTATTTTAATTAAACTAACTTTTATAGTGGAGGAACTATGAATAACATTAAATATATATTTATCATTGGAATATTTTCTATCAGCAATGCATATGCTGAAGACTTAACGGATATAGAAATATCAGCACCAGTTTTGAATACGCAGGATTTAACGAATCAAGCCATAGAAGACATAAATACTAAAAATGCAATAGATGGTGGAGATCTATTAAAGTCTATAAATGGTATCAGTACTATTAGGAGAGGCGGGCATGGTCTAGATCCAGTAATCAGAGGACAGAGTGACCAACGGCTTAATTCTTCTATAGATGGGGCAATTGTATATGGAGCTTGTTCATCAAAAATGGATCCAGCATCAACATATGTAAATATTGAAAACTATGATTCTATTACTGTGATTAAAGGATCTCAATCTGTTCTCTATGGTGCGGGCGGTCCTGGCGGAGTAATCAGATATGAGCGTATAACTGAACCTCTTACTCACTCTCAACCTTCCAAAGGTGATAGTGCTCAAGCAAAAGCATATAAATTTAAAATTGGCCAAACATTTGATTCAAATGCAGAAGCTAAAACAACAATAGGTGATTTTACTTTAGGATTAGGCCAAGCTTATTTTAGAATTAACGGCTCTTATTCTGAAGCTGGTAATTATGAAACTGGAACTGGTTTAAAACCACTCACTGAGTATGAGACTAGTAACTATGCAGGAATAATTGGAAAAAGATTAGATGATGGCTCTAAGCTAGAGTTTACATACACTAATAATTCACAAGAAAATATTGGTTTTGCAGGTCTACCGATGGATATTGTATACAGTTATACAGATATTTATAGTTTGAAATATCATAGAGTTTCTCCATTTGGCCCATTCTCTTCAATGAAGGTCGAGTTATATAATTCTGATATGGATCATCTAATGGATAACTATACAATGCGAAGTGCAGACTCTATGAAGACTCCTGCAGCTTCTGATACTTATGGCGGAAGAATAATAGGGGCTTTCGGCAGTGATATGAAAATGGGTATCGACTATGAACATAACACTAGAGATGCAGAGCAAAACATGGTTATGAGTGGATCATTAAGACATTTAACTTTCTTATGGCCCGGAGCAGAAATATCTAAACTAGGCTTATTTTTAGAAAAAAATAATAAAATTTCAAGTCAAACTACAATGTCTTATGGCTTAAGATTTGATAGAGTTGAAACAGATGCCACTAGAGCAGCAGATGATCCTGGTTCTGCTATGGGACAGGTTACTGCAAATAGCTTATATACAACTCACTATGCTGGAACAGTTACAGCAAGTAAAAGAGACTTTAATAATTTTAGTGGTTTCTTAAGATATAAAAAGGACTATGGTCCAATGTCTAGCGCTTACATTTCTCTTAGTAGAAATGAAAGAACACCAGATGCCACTGAATTATTTAATGCTAAATCATCTATGACAATGGGCTCAAGTTATAGGTTGAGACATATTGGTAATCCGAACCTAGGTTCTGAGGTACATACTACTTTAGAATTTGGTTTTGAAAATATGATTTTAGGAAGTCATGTTAATGGTTCTTTATACTTGAATGATGTTAGTGATTATGTTGCTACCTATAGAGCATCTGATGGAACATATGATAACTCTGTCAATGATGCGAGAATCTATAAGAACGTAGATGCAACTATATGGGGATATGAGATTTCAGTTCAAAAAAATCTTAGTTCAAATATAAAAACTATCCTTAACTTAAATTACACGCACGGTGATGACGATACGCAAAACAGACCATTAGCCCAAATAATGCCTTTATCTGGAGATATTTCATTAGAATATCAAACAGGTTTAGTTAATTATGGTTTGAGAGTTAATTTTGCGGATACTCAAGACCGCTTTGATTCTAGAGTTCTTGATACTGGAAGAACAGGAGGTTATACAGTTTATGATCTTTATGCAGGTTTTGAGCCAACTCCTAATATCAGATTTACAATGGGTGTTAGTAATTTAACTGATAAAAGATACGCCACACATTTAAATAGCACAAACTCTTTAGATGCAACAGCTGATCGTATAGATGAGCCTGGAAGGAGCATCTGGGGGTCATTAATCTACGATTTTTGATAACATATACTTAGCCCCTCTTAATCAATCGAGAGGGGTACTAAATTATATGATTTAGGGGATGATATTAAATATAATTCCTCTAAAATATAAGCACATGGAAAAATTTTATGGAAGCTAATTCACTTTTAAATCTTGGTGGCCCAATAGTATATATATTGCTAGCATTATCTGTATATGCAACTGCAATTATTTTTTATAAGTTACATATTTTTTACAAAGTTAATTTTTTTAAATCTGACCGTACAGCTGGAAGTGTAAAAAAATGGCTTGAAAAAAATCATGATGATGCCTACGAGTCGATTAATAAAATTAATGATCCTGAAAGTGAAGTGATTTCCTTTACTATGTATCAGTTACTCAAACATAAAAAATTAACAGTAAAGCTTGAGAGTGATATTCGTGAAGAGATTGTAAGGCTTTCTGATGAGCGAATAAATTATTACAGCTCAAACCTTAATAGCCTACAAGTAATTGCAACTATTGCTCCTTTATTAGGATTGCTTGGAACAGTTTTTGGAATGATTGAGGCATTTCAACAAATGGAAATGGCTGGGAAAAATGTTGACCCATCTGTTTTATCAGGCGGTATATGGGAAGCATTATTAACTACTGCGGTTGGTTTATCAGTAGCAATCCCTATAGTTGTTTTTGAGTCTTATTTTAGAAATATTATTGAAAATTTTAAGAATAATATTGAAAGTGCAGTAACTAAAGTTTTAACTTCTCAGATTAATTAACCACAACAACCCATACCAAACTTTTTTAATCTCCAATAGTTATATGGCCATGGAGTTAAGAAACCAGCAATAAGCATTAATGGAATTACATAGATAGTTATTTTAGCTCCTCCAGTAAATAAAACATCTACAATGTTCATGGCAAGCTCCATACTTATCATCGAAATAAGGCTCATACCAAAAGCTGTTTTTAATGCTGGCATAAGTTTCATTTGTTTTAATAAAATAATTGTTTCAAGAATTATACTTGCAACTATTCCATTAAACATTGCTAAAGCCATTATTGAAAATGTAGACCATGGAATCTCATTTACTTGAAAGTAATATATAGTCATCATGTCGCCAAAACTGCATCCCACTAAACACCATGATGTGTTTATTGCAGATTGCTTCCATGTATGTTTGCAGTTCCAATCGAAGTTATTTTTTATATCAGTATTCATTACCACATGCCTAGCCAAATTTTTTTTAGTCATCTATAAAAATCTGATTATTTTTTATTTCTGTTTTATATATTATAATTGGATCCTCAGCTGGCTCATTCAAAGCTTTACCAGAAGTAAGATCAAAAAAGCTTCCATGCAGTGGACACTTTACTTTGGTTCCATCAAGACAACCCATCGTAAGTTCAGCATCTTCATGAGTGCACATATCAGATGTTACATAAATAGTATTATCAATTTTAGCAATTAAATAATTTTTATTATTGATAGTTGATTGTATCATTTCACCATTCACTACATCATCTATATTTGCAAGTTTAAGTTTAGCCATTTTATTTTTTGAAACGCTTCAATGCGCTACCTGAATTTAATACTTGTTTAATTTCTTTTGTACATGACAGAATACTATTATTAGTAACATGGCTTAAAATAATTGTTGCACCATATAAAATACAGTCACTCATAGCCCCTTCGGTTCCTGACAATGCATTCATTCCCATCTTTAGAGATTCTTTAGCTAAATCCATTGGATTTACTTTTGTTTCAATTTTATCATTTGAAGCAGTCTTGATTATAGAGTCTGGTATTTTAACAGCTCTAACTTCTTGGTTAACCCCTAAATCTATCTCAGGGTTTATTTCTACTAATTCATTTTCATCTGATATATTTTTGTAAAAAAAAGCATTCGCCTTTTGCCTTAAAGAGGGTATGACACCACCTTCTGTGCCGCGTATAACAATTGAACTATCAAACTTTGCATTTCTGGCAAGCATTAAATAAATAGGAGGGTATGGTTTATGGACATAACCTGTTACAAAATGATTTCTTTTTGATATCAACGGATTAGCTAAAACTTCTATTGTTGTAACCACTGGTCTTTTAATTATTTCTGTTCTTAAATCCATTAAATTATTAAGCTTAGGAGAAAATATTTTTTGATCCATATATCCCCAACCGATATCTTTGTTTTCTAATCTTTCTATTACTTGTTCATGGGTAGAGTAGACGTCCAGACCTAAAAGTTTAAAAATAGCATGATGAGTGCAACCAAATTTTGGGCCAACGGTCATAACACCTTGGGAAATAGACGGTATCCCAAGTTCTGCTAGTACAGGTAATATATAAGCTGAAGACGGAATATTTCTTGTAAATCCATCATAAGGGTCAGCAATATTTACAAGGTTATCAACATTAACATCCATTTTTTTGACAGAATCTATCATGGCGTCATGAACGCCTAAATTTTCATCAAGGGTTTCTCTTTTCATTCTCAAAGCAATTAAAAAAATGGCAGAACGAACATCACTAATTTCTTCATTTAGTATTGCTGACATTGCTGCCTTAGCTTCTTCGCGCGTAATATTTTTACTTAACTCTGGGCCAGTAGCTATCCTCTGAAGAACTGACTTCATAAGCTCTGCCGGCGTTAAGTTATTTTTTGATGACATTATTTGAAGACTACCCAGGTCGTTGCAATATATTTAATACCTTTTTGGAGTGTAACACCACGATGTTCATGAGTCCAAAAAGGAGGAAATAGAATTAATTTACCAGTCTCCGGTTTAATTTTTACATCTTGGTTTAAGAATTCTGTTTCTCCACCTGGACCTGCGACATCATTTAAATACCAAATGGCAACTAATTGTCTATCGCTAAATTGATGACTCCCTCCATCAATATGCCAATGAAAAAATTCTCCTGGCTTTGTTCTTTGAACTGCATAGCCGATATCTTTAAAAGGCCCTGTGAAAAAATCAAATTGTTTTTTTACTCCACTTAATGCTTTTGCCAGACTTGTAAATAGTAATTCGTCAATATCTTTCCAGTTATCTTTCCCGCTTATAACCATATCAGTCGATTTTTTAACATCTGTATTTTCTTCAAAGGTTTGCCCAACTCTTCCCTGGTAATGATCAGACTCAGATGATTCAAATCTGTTAATTATATCTTTGCAATTTTCACTTGAGATGCTGTTGTTAAATTCAAAAATAAAGCTACCAGGCTTGGCTTCCATCAATCTTTTGTCTAGTTGAATATCCAATTGCTAATCTCTCTTTATTTATATTTTTACCTGTTGAGTGTATAGTATAAAAGATAACGAACATATATTGAAGATAATTTAGTTATGGCTATAAGAATTAAAAGTAACTGGTCTAAGACTGTCAAACGTGAAAAGACTAGCGAAGATATTGCAAGCGCTCTATCATATATCGGCTGGAAATTATCGCTTGATAAAGCACGCAACCTTCATGGTGATGATTTTGATTATTCTTCAGACCATCAACGTATTACGGTTATTGTAGAATTTATGTCTTTCCAAGTGCATTTAGCTGATAGACTTTTATATCAAGATAAGAAAGCAGATGATTATCGTATATCTGTGATGAATAATCTTGGACAGCAATCAGCACGGATAATGCAGGAAAATTGTGAAGATTTGTTTGGTGATGGAAATTATAGAGAAGGTTATATTAATACTCTTAACATTCGGTCAGAAGAGTACTCCCAATATGAATTTACTAAATCATCTGGTAATTATTCAATTTTTCGACATTTGGCAAAAAAAATTCAAGATGCCATGGGTTCAAGCCAGACAAATAAATGGGTTATGGATCAGATAGTTGATATAGATGCTGTCGAGATTTGTAAGAAATTTATAGAAGTTTATGAGTCATTAAACAGAAAGTAAAATTATTTTTTGAAATTAGCTGCATTATCAATATTTTTATTTTCACCATCTTCATAGCCGGCTTCGTAGGCATCAGTTACTCTTTGTTCTTCAACTTTAGGACTACTTTGATAACCTTCTTGCCATCCTATAATATATTCATCAGAGACATTCATTTCTTCTAATTCTGTTACTTTAGTAAAATATTCATTATCCATTATGTTCTTATAGACCCCTTGAGTTCATGAGCAATATCTACTAGACGGTTAGCTAGTTTTTCATGTTGTTCTTTATATTCTTTTATAATGCCAACTGGATTGAGGTGAATATCTTTTTCTGTTACTCCACTTTTTCTTTCAAGTTCCATAAACTCTTTTTGAATTCTTAACAATGTTGCAATTATAGTTTTTCTTTCTTCTTCTAATTTTTTAATATCACTCATTTAATATCCACCTTTTCTTCGACTTTCTGGCAAGCCACCTATTCTACCAGCTTGTTTGCTAGGATTGCCAGGGAATAAATCAAATAATGTTTTAGTATCTATTTTTTCACCCCATAGTTTACCTAGGTCTTTAACCATATGCCTGGTATTAGGCTGGTTTTCTTTATTGTTTATAAACTCATCTCTAAGATAATTAATGACATCCCAGTGTCTCTCAGTTAATTCTACTTCTTCTTGAACTGCGATAACCTTAGCTATATCTTCGTTCCAATCTTCTAGTTTTGTAAGAAAACCTGTTTCACTTGTTTCGATTACTTTACCATTTACCTCTACTTTCATTTGAAACTCCATCTAATCCTTGTTTATATATGTGAAAATTCTAATATACTCAACGAAATATGTCCATATCGATTTTAACTAATAGTTAGTCTTCTTTGAAGTTTGCAACGGCATCTATTGACTTATGAGGCAATAAGATGCCACATCCATAAATCCTGCCGCTTCCAATACCTATATCTTGTAGTAGTATAGAGTGGTCTTTGGGTAAATCTGCAATCATCAGGCTTCTCGTGAACTGATCTTGTCCTTCGAGCTGAATACTTTTAGCTTTACCACATATAGCCTTTTTAATGGATATTCCATGGGTACTCAATTGCTCTTTAATTTCAAATAAAAAATTTTCTTCTGTTTGGTTTGGATTACATAATACAGATCTACAAATCAAATCTCTCACAACAAGAAATGGTTTTACAATAGATTTTCCAATCTGCATATCATTATTTAAAACATTTATCGTAGAGCCTTCTAATGACTTTATCTTATCAACATTTGCCTTAGGAATTCTTAATATTAATCTTGTCCGTTTAGATAAAAAAATTTCATCATTTTCTGATCTAACCCATCCATTTCCAAAATCTGGCCCATGTAGTGTATGTACTCCGGCGAGATTATTTTCTAGCATCCATGGAACTAATTTTGTTATAGCATTTGATAATTCTGAGATATGATCATATGGCAATGTTTTGCATTGTATTTTAAATGCAACATCAACCATAGTTGATTTTTCTTCATGTTTTTCTTCTTCTTCCCACATACTATTTAATATAACTACTGAAAGCTGATTCAATTTTGTCTTCCCAGTTTTCAGGCGTATCAGGGAATGGTGGCTTTAAATCAATTTTTATGAATATCTCACCATCTTTAGCTCTAATCTTTATTATTTCCAATAACTCATCAAAAGTTTCAATATCTTTTTCATCTATTAATATGCTGCTCAAATATAACATTAAGTTTCCATCCTTTTTTTAGATCTTAATCTATATAGGAGCCTATTCTTTTTTTCTAAATTTGTAAACGATGTGCGCATATGGATAATATTATTTGTTATCACTCCTTGCCCTTCTGAAAATTTATGTGATATATGATATTTTTCAGAACTATTAATAATATCTTTTAGGTTATTTGTAGCTGCTTTAGATTTATCATTCCATATAATATTTTTCTCTCTCATACTAAACTTCATATATAATTTATTTTTGATAAACGAGAATATTGCATTATCAATCGCCTTTCTTCCAGTTAATTCATTCTCGGGTATTCTATATGCATTATGCAACATTAAGTCACCAATATTATCGAAACTTTTATTAAATAATATATATGCAATTTCATGATCCATATATTTATTCATTCCCCCATTTTCAGATTGGCTTTTGCAAAATAGTAACCACGATAATATAAGATTATTCTCATTATTATAATATCCATCTGTATGCCAATTTAGTTGCTTATCTGTATAGGGAATGTATTCGGCGCTTGGCTTCATACTATTATGAATTTTTATTTCAGTCAGACCATCATTATCTGACTTGGAGTCTATTTCATAATTACCAAGTCCTATCTGTGATGCTAATGTCTTAATAGATGATTTTAGATTAATAGTACCCTTATTAATTTGGAAAAATACAATATTATGCTGATTAATAGTTTTAAGTATAATATTTTTTTCTGACTTACTAATAGAGTTGGGGTTATTTATTTCCACAATTAAATCATCTAATTTATTAGAAAAACCCTCTAGTTTTTTATCAGCCCAGCGTTTATAATTAGTTCTGGTATTTTCAAGTATATTCATTAAATTTATGCCTATTTAGTACTTGTAAGTCATTTTAAATAAATGCTATATTGTTTATCCATAGACATATATTAGTAAATAATGATAATATAATAAAGGTTATATATTAGATAAACGGGGAGTTATAAATTGAAAAAACATGATACGCCAATGCTTGATGAGCTAGAAAACGGTCCATGGCCTAGTTTTATTAGTGGTATCAAGAGATTAAGGGATACTCACCCTGAAAAAAGAATTAATGAGATGACTAATGACCTATTGGGTCAATTAGAACATTCATATGAGACAAGAAAAGGTTACTGGAAAGGCGGAACAGTAAGTGTTTATGGCTATGGCGGCGGTATTATACCTCGTTTCTCAGAAGTTGGTGATGCTTTCCCTAAATCTAAAGAATTTCATACACTACGTGTACAACCACCTGCAGGGAACTTTTATACAACAGATATACTTAGAAAGATGGCTGATAGCTGGGAAAAATATGGCTCAGGATTAGTTACATTTCACGGTCAAACTGGAAATATAATGTTTATTGGTTCTACTTCAGATGCTACTCAGCATTTTTTCGATGAAATTAATGAGTATGGGTTTGATTTAGGTGGAGCTGGACCATGCGTTCGAACAGCAATGTCATGCGTAGGCGCAGGCAGATGCGAGATGTCAAATATTAATGAGCATAAGGCACATAGGCTATTAGTTAATAACTTTATAGATGATATGCATAGACCTGCATTACCATATAAATTTAAATTTAAAGTTTCTGGATGTGCGAATGATTGCATGAACTCAATAGAAAGAGCAGATATGTCAATTATTGGGACATGGAGAGATGATATCAAAATCGATCAAGCTGAATTTAAAGAGTATGTTGGTTTAAAAGGAAGAAAGCATGTAATTGATAATATAGTTACACGATGTCCTACGAATGCTATTTCTCTGAATGATGATGATTCAGTAACAATTGATAACCAAAATTGCGTGAAGTGTATGCATTGTCTTAATGTTGTACCTAAAGCATTTCATCCTGGTGATGATAAAGGCGCGACTGTTCTTATGGGTGGAAAAAGAACTTTAAAAATTGGTGATTTAATGGGAACGGTAATAGTGCCTTTCATGAAATTAGAGTCGCAAGAAGACTGGGATAAGCTCGTTGAAATTGCTGAAGAATCAATAGATTTTTGGGCTGATAATGCGCTTGAACATGAAAGATGCGGAGAGATGATTGAAAGAATTGGTCTTGTAAACTTTTTAGAAGGAATAGGAATTGAAGTAGACCCTAACATGGTTGGAAATCCTAGAGAATCTAGTTACTTTAGAGGTGACGGATGGGATGGAGAAGCAGTTAAATGGTATGAAAGAGCAGATGCTAAAGATAAAGATACAGCTTAACGAGAAATAAGATTATGGCAGAAGTAGAAGTAAAAAAAGAAAAAAAACAAATGAGAGCCCCAATTGAAACGGGTGCACCAGATGGTTTCCAATATATGCATCCAACGATGCGTAAAAATTTTGGTCAGTGGAAATGGCATGATCACCCTAGGCCCGGTGTATTAAGGCATGCTGCTAAAAGTGGTGATGAAATTTGGACAGTGAGAGCTGGAACTCAGAGAATTTTAGATGTATTCACTTTACGTACACTATGCGATATTGGTGATAAATTTGCTGATGGATTTGTAAGATTTACAATTAGAAGTAATATTGAATATATGCTCAAAGACGCTTCAAGAGTAGAGCCATTAATAGAAGCGCTTGAGAAAGAAGGTTTTGTGGTCGGAGGCACTAAAAATAGTGTTGCAATGATCTCGCATACACAAGGGTGGTTACATTGTGACATCCCTGGAACTGATGCATCTGGTGTAGTGAAAGCCATGATGGATGAACTAATAGATGAATTTAAAAATAATGATATGCCTAATAGAGTGCATATGACTACATCTTGTTGCCAAATTAATTGTGGCGGACAAGGTGATATTGCAATCAATATACAGCATACTAAACCACCAAAAATTAATCATGACTTAGTATCAAATGTATGCGAAAGACCATCGGTTGTAGCAAGGTGCCCTGTAGCTGCTATTAGACCAGCAATGGTAAATGGTAAAGCTTCGCTGGAAGTGGATGAAAAAAAATGTATCTGTTGTGGTGCTTGTTTCCCTCCATGTCCACCAATGCAAATCAATGATCCAGAACATAGTAAGTTAGCAATTTGGGTTGGTGGTAATCACTCAAATGCTCGTAGCAAACCAACTTTCCAAAAATTAGTGGCAGCAGGAATACCTAATAATCCACCAAGATGGCCAGAAGCTACTGCAATTGTTAAAAGAATTCTCTCAAAGTATAAAGAAGACGCAAAGGATTGGGAACGTATCAATGACTGGATTGAAAGGATAGGTTGGCCAAGATTTTTTGAATTAACAGAACTTCCATTTACTAAGTATCATATTGATAACTGGCGTGGTGGCAGAAAAACTCTAAACTCTTCCACATACATTAGATTTTAAACAAGGATTGTTTATGTTATTCGGTATATTAGTCAACGAAGGCCCTTATCAACATCAAGCATCTGATAGTGCATATCTATTTGCAAAAGCTGCAATAGAAGAAGGACATAAAATTTTTCGTGTTTTTTTCTATCATGATGGTGTAAATAATGGAACAAGACTAGCGACACCACCTCAAGATGATAGACATATTCCCAATAGATGGTCAGAACTAGCTAAAGAACATGAGATTGATCTTGTCCTCTGTGTGGCAGCAGCTCAAAGACGTGGAATGGTTGATCCGGATGAAATGAAAAGAAATAAAAAAGATGCAGATAATATTGCAGAAAAATTTAGAATATCGGGATTAGGGCAGCTTATAGAAGCAGGCGTTCAAGCTGAACGTTTAATAACTTTTGGTGATTAAATGGAAGAAGAATTAGAAAGTGGAGTAGTTAAAAAGTTTCTATATATAAATAGAAGAGCTCCTCATGGAACAGTTTATGCTCATGAAGCGCTTGAAGTTGTTTTAATAGGGGCTGCATTTGAACAAGATGTTAGTCTAGCTTTTATAGATGATGGTGTTTTCCAATTAAAAAAAGATCAAGATACCTCAGAAATTAATACTAAAAACTTTTCTAAAATTTTTTCAGCTTTAGAAATGTATGATGTAGAAAAATTATATGTAGAAAAAGAATCACTTGAATCAAGGGGTCTGACGGAAGATGACTTATCCGTAGATGTTAAAGTTATTGATAGTTCTGAAATGAAAAAACTTATTACAGATAGCGAGGTTATATTTAATTTCTAATGTTACATACAGTAAATAAATCACCTTTTGAAAAAAATAGCTTAGAAACCTGTCTTAGACTAATTGATGAAAGTTCTTCAATTCTTCTAATTGAGGATGGTGTTTATGGAGCTCTTAAAAATACTAGTGTTTCAGATAGTGTTATAAATGCACAAAAAACAACAAAAATATACGTGTTAGGCCCAGATTTAAAAGCAAGAGGACTTGATAAAAGCTCTCTAATCTCTAATATAGAGATAATAGATTACAAAGGTTTTGTTAATCTAACCATAGAGAATGAAAAAATTCAAAACTGGTTATAAATTAGAGGAGTAAATTATGCCGATAGAAGTAAATGGAAAGTCTTTTGAGACAGATGAAGAAGGATACTTAGCTGATCTAAGTCTGTGGGAAAAAGATCTGGCTACAGCAATGGCCAAAGAAGACGATATTGATCTTACTGCTGATCACTGGGATATTATTAATTTCCTACGTGAATACTATGAAGAATATCAAATTGCACCAGCTGTTAGAGTTTTAACTAAAGCAGTGGGGAAAAAACTTGGAAAAGACAAGGGTAATAGTAAATACCTTTATGAGTTATTCCCATATGGACCAGGAAAGCAAGCTTGTAAGTTTGCTGGGTTACCAAAACCAACTGGTTGCGTATAACCTTTATACCGAAATAAGGAGAGATAAGGTATGTCATTTGTGACCATATTCTATGGAATATCATTCTATGTGGCTACCTTAATTCTTTTCATAGGTTTGGGATATAGAATTTATGAATATTCTATAATTCCATCACCTTTAAAAATTCCAACTCCCCCAGCACCTAAGACTAAAAGTGGTGTTGCTATTAGATTATTCCGTGAAGTTGTATTTTTTGAAAGCTTATTTTCAGCAACTAAATGGACATGGCTATTTGGCTGGCTTTTCCATTTTGCATTATTATTAGCTGCCCTAAGACATCTAAGATATTTTACTGACCCAGTTTGGTTTTGGGTTTCATGGGAGATTGTTCAAGCTGCTGGTCACTATGCCGCATATATTATGATATTTGGATTGATTGGATTATTGGCTAGAAGAATATTTGTGGATAGAGTTCGATATATTTCTAATCCATCAGATTATTTAATGTTAATACTTATAATTTCTATAGCACTCACGGGATTATTAATGAAATGGTTTCATACAGATGTTTATGCTGTAAAAATGTTTTTTATTGGGCTTATGTATTTCCAATGGTCTGAACTACCCAGTGATTTTATATTATTATTACACCTTTCTCTTGTACTGCTCTTAATGATAATATTCCCTTATAGTAAATTATTACATGCGCCAGGACTATTTTTTAGTCCCACTAGAAATCAAACTGATAACGCACGTGACCAACGACATATATCAGATTGGGCAAAAAAATTAGAGTCTAAAAAGTAGGTTATATTATGGCAGTAAAAGAATTCGAAAAACCTATTTTAAAAGAATATACGCCAATCCCTGAATTAGTAGAAGAAGCTACATCACATTTAGCGCCTTTTAAATCAAAAGAAGAATTCCAAAAATCATTGGGTTATCCTGGTGAATTAGTTGAAAATTGGCAAGAAGTAGCTCTTGGTAAGATGGGTGATCTATTGAAAAAATATCGGTCACTTAGAGTGTATATGGACTCATGCATTCAATGTGGTGCCTGTACTGATAAATGTCATTATTATCTTGGGACTAAAGATCCGAAGAATATGCCGGTTGGCAGACAAAATTTAATGCGTGGAGTATATCGAAAACATTTTACTTTGCCTGGAAAATTTTTTCCTAAACTTGTTGGCGCTGTAGATTTAACAAAAGAAGTTTTAGATGATTGGTATTCTTATTACCATCAGTGTTCACAGTGCAGAAGATGTGCTGTTTTTTGTCCAATAGGAATAGATACTGCTGAAATTTCAATGGCTGCTAGAGAGATTATGGATTCTGTTGGAGTAGGGCAAAAATATTGTAATGAGATAATTGGTAAAGCTAATAAAATAGGTAACAATTTAGGCTTACCCAAGCCTGCTTTAGCAGATACTTTAGAAGGACTAGAGGAAGATGTTGAAGAAGAAACAGGAATTGATGTTAAATTCCCATTAGATGTTAAAGGAGCTGACGTGCTACTTATCACACCTTCTGCAGATTTTTTTGCAGAACCACATGTTGATGGTTTGATTGGATATGCAAAAGTTTTTCATGAAGCTGGCATGAGTTGGACCTTAAGTTCGTATGCAAGTGAAGCAGCAAATTTTGGAATGTTCATCGGTAGTTATGACAATATGAGAAAGCTAGCTCTTAGAATCCGTCAAGCTGCATTAGACTTAGGTGTCAAAAGAATTGTTTTTGGTGAATGCGGACATGCCTGGAGAGTTGCTTATAGCTTTTTGAATACATTAGCAGGCCCGTTTGATTTCTTAGATCCAAGATATCCTGTACCACAGCATATTTGCGAAGTCACTCATGACCTTATTAATAAAAATATACTAAAATTTGATAAATCTGCGAATGATGGGAAAGTCATTACATTTCATGATTCTTGCAATGTAGCGAGAGCCTCAGGCATGGGTGATGTCATGGGTGGCCAATTCAGTCTCCCAAGGGATATTATAAAAGCTACAACTAATAATTTTTATGATATGGATGATGACACCATTATGGAGAAAACCTTCTGTTGCGGCGGAGGCGGAGGCCTTTTAACGGATGATTTGATTGAACTTAGGATGAAGGGCGCTCAACCCAGAATGGAAGCCTTAAAAAGGGTTGTAGAAGACCATGGAGTAACACATATGGCTGCAATATGTGCCATTTGTAAGAGCCAGTTTTCCAAAGCATTCCAATATTATGGGTTTGAATTAGATCAAATTATCAGTTTACATCAGCTTGTTGGTGATGCCTTAATAATGACTAAAAAATAGCTTTAGAGCTAAAGCTCTTATGCTATAATTATCCAATATTAGAGAAGAAGAATAAACTTATATAAAGTGTGAGATAAGCATGACTAAGCTAGAACAAACAATAAATGCGATGAAAGAGGAAAGTACCTTCAGAAGATATGAAGAAGGTGATCACGAATATACTGATTTCTCAAAACAAATCTTTAAAGAAGATACATCACACAAATGTCCAACTTATATCCATAAAACACCTCCGTGCCAAGGCAGTTGTCCATCTGGTGAAGACATACGCGGATGGTTGCAAATTGTAAGAGGAATTGAAAAAGCTCCGGAAGGAATGAGCATGTCTGAATATGCATTCAGAAGATCTACCACAGCAAATCCTTTCCCATCTCAAATGGGAAGAGTTTGTCCAGCACCTTGTCAAAGTGGGTGTAATAGAAACGAGGTAGATGACTATGTTGGCATTAATGCTGTCGAACAATTCATTGGTGATAAAGCTTTTAAAGAAAATTATAAATTTGAATCTGCTCCGAAATTATTAAAGGAAAGAGTGGCAATTATTGGTGGAGGGCCAGCTGGTCTATCTGCTGCATTTCAATTACGTAAAATGGGTTATGCCTCTACAATTTTTGAAGAACGTGAGGACTTAGGGGGAATGATGCGTTATGGAATCCCTAATTATAGAACGCCACGCGATATATTGGATGCTGAAATTAAACGTATTCTTGATTTAGGTGATATAGAAGTTATTTTAAACAAGAGAGTCGGCAAAGATATACCGATGGAAGAAGTTGAAGATGCATATGATGCAGTACTTTGGACTATAGGTTGTTGGAATGGCAAGGCTCTACCAATCGAAGGAAGCGATGCCGAGAATTGTTTAAGTGGAGTGGCATTTCTAGAAGCTTTTTGTCAAGGCAGATTAAAAGTTGGGTCTAAAAAAGTTGTTTGTGTTGGTGGTGGTGATACTTCAATAGATGTAGTATCAGTTGCTAGAAGACTTGGACATATTTCAACTATGAATGACCAAGAAAGTCCAGAAGCTATTGTACACGGTTATGTTGCACAAGATGTTTCAGAGTCAGCTATCAAAGAGGGCGCTGAAGTTACACTAACTTCTCTATTCCAAAAAGAAGAAATGACGGCTGCTGAGCAAGAAGTTAATGATGCTATTCATGAAGGAGTAACAATAATTAATGGTGTTATACCAGTCAGAATAGAAAAAGATGAGAATAACAGAGCAGTTGCAATAATTATTGCTAAATGTGCCTTTGAAGATAATAAGCCAGTTCCCGTTGAAGGATCTGAGCAAAGAATTGAGGCTGACTTAATTGTTTCAGCTATCGGTCAATCACCAGACATAGAAGGTTTAGAAGCTTTGGGTAATGATCATGGTTTTTTTGATGTTGATGATTTCTATAGGCATAAAACTAAAGAAGGACATTTTGTGGCTGGTGATATTGTTAGACCGCATTTATTAACTACTGCAATAGGCCAGGGTTCAATAGCATCACAGTCTATAAAAAGTTTTTTTGAAAACAAAGATTTTAAACGCAGACCTAAAGTTGACGTACATCATTTTAGTTTATTAGATAAGTTAAGAGAAACAGATCAGCAGCCTGAAGAGTATAAACCAGTTTTTGAAGATCCTGCGTCTTTAACAGGTACAGATACTAGTAAATCTGTAGTTCATAATTATGAAGATCGTTCATCTCAAGAAGTTATACCTTCTACTGAATTATTTTTAGGACACTTTGAGAAAGAAGATAGATTAAAAAGAGGTGAAGCTGTCCCTTCCGGAGATGATGTTATAGACCATTATGAAGATAGAATTATTGGTTTTACAGAAGAAGATGCAATTAAAGAAGCTTCTAGATGCATGAGTTGTGGAATGTGTTTTGAGTGCGATAATTGTGTAATCTACTGTCCTCAAGATGCAGTCTTCCGTGTTAAAAAAGACGAATCTACAATGGGTAGATATGTTGATACCGATTATGACAAATGTATTGGGTGTCATATTTGCGCCGATGTTTGTCCAACTGGATATATTAAAATGGGTCTAGGTGAATAATTAGTAAAGCTAATTAATTGGTAGCAACTGAGGAGAGAGATTGTGTCCCAACTTATTAAAATGTTAGCTATTTCAATAATGGTATTTGTTCCTATTTCTTCGCATTCACATGACGGTGAAAAACATTCTTTAATAGGTGAATCTAAAGCTGATAAATTAGATCAATGCGTAGAACCTACAGAAGTTATGCAAAAAGAGCATTTTGAGTTTCTTTATCATCAGCGCGAAAATACAGTTGAAAAGGGAATAAGAACTAAAAACCATAGTTTAGCAAATTGTATAGATTGTCATGTTTCTTATGATGAAAAAGGAAAGGCTATTCCTGTGAATGCTGAAGGCCAGTTTTGTCAAACTTGTCATGTAAAAACAGCAGTAAATATAGATTGTTTTTCATGTCATGCAACTGTCCCTAGAGACAATTCATCAAAAATTAAATCTACAGGTTATAATCAAAATATACACATTGAATCTACTGCAAATAATTTAGTAGAATATTATAAAGAGACTAATTATGAGAAATAGTTCTGAATTAACAAGAAGAGAGTTTATAGTAAAATCTGTTACAGCTATTTCAGCTGTATATGTCATACCTGATCTTATCCCTAAAGCTGTTGCTGCTAAACCTTTGGATCTGGAAGTTAGCGCTAAAACAAAATGGGCTATTAATGTTGATGTTAATAAATGCGTAGATGGTTGTACTGCTTGTGTAGAGGCATGCGTAGACGAGAATGGACTCTATGGATTTGATAGGCCAGAGACTGATTCGCAATGGATTAGGAAACTTCGAATTAAAGATATTAAGACTGATAAAGTTACAACATTACCAATGATGTGTCAGCACTGTGAAAACCCTCCATGCGTCGATGTTTGCCCTACCGGAGCATCATTTAGGAGAGAAGATGGTATTGTCATGGTTAATCAGCATACATGTATTGGTTGTAGATATTGCATGATGGCTTGTCCATTTAAAGCTAGATCATTTGTACATGAAAATCTAACAGAACAAGTAACAAGTGCTCCACGAGGGAAAGGTTGCGTTGAAAGTTGTAATCTTTGCGTTAACAGAATAGATCATGGCTCTGAAACAACTGCTTGTGAAGAAGCTTGTATGAAAGAAGGACACCATGCGATTACTTTTGGTGATTTAGCTGACCCAAATAGTAGAGTGAGTCTTGCAATGCAAGCTAAACCCAGTAGGCGTCTAAGAGAAGATTTAAAGCTTAAACAAAGAGTAACTTACTCAGGATTTTAATCATAATGGATAAAATTACTTTTACTAAATTCATTATTGACCCAAAAATCTTTTGGTCTAATTTTATCCTTTTAGGTATTTTTATACTTATTGGCTTTGGATGTTCCCACTATATGGAGCTGGAAGGACATTATGTCACTGGAATGAATAATCAAATTGTTTGGGGTTTACCTCATATATTTGCTGTGCTTTTAATTGTTATTGCTTCAGGTGTTTTAAATATTGCATCTATATCATCAGTTTTTGATAAGAAACTATATAAACCTCTTGCTCCATTATCTGCGTTACTAGCTATTTCTTTTTTGATAGCAGGTCTTGCAATATTAGTCTTAGACTTAGGGCGCCCTAATCGGCTAATTGTTGCTATGACAACTTATAATTTTGTATCAATATTTTCTTGGAATATATTTTTGTATTCTGGCTTTGCAGTTGTGCTTGCAGCTTATATCTGGACAATGTTAGATCGTGAAGTTAATAAGTATTCTAAATTTATGGGTACATTCGCCTTTGGTTGGAGGATAATATTGACTACTGGCACAGGTTCTATTTTTGGTTTTCTTGTTGCTAGAGAAGCATATTCAACAGCAATATTAGCGCCACTCTTCATAGTCATGTCACTACTCTATGGAACCGCGGTTTATTATCTAGTATTAAGAATAATAAGCAAATTTCATAATACTTATATTCCTAAAGATGTTTTAGATAATCTTAAAAAGTTAAGCGTTATTTTTTTATTCGCTAACTTATATTTCCTTGGCTTATATCATGTAACCAACATGTATATCGCGAAACATTGGGATTTTGAGATATTTATATTATCTTCAGGCGGAATCTATACGTTATCATTTTGGTTTGGACAAGTTATCATTGGAATAGTATTGCCGATTATAATCCTTTCTTCGAATAAGTTTGGTACACATCTGGCTTTAACAATAGCATCATTTTTGATTTTACTAGGTAGTTTCATCGCAATGTATGTAATTATTATTGGAGGGCAAGCATATCCATTAACAATATTTCCAGATCATGTCATTATAGATTCTTCATTTTATGACAATGTTGTGCACTCCTATATACCCTCAATATATGAGTTTGGACTAGGAATTGGTGGTGTTGCATTAGCACTAATCATTACCTTGATAGGAATTGCTAATTTTAAATTTTTACCAACTATGATATCTAGCCCGCATTCTTCAGAACCTAGTGATAAAACTACTGATAGCTAGAAGACCGTGAAATCGTACCTTATTTCATCTACAAAAAAATCATCTGGAAAGACTATAATTGCCACTGGCCTATGCTCAGTATTAAGTAACATTGATTCTTTGGCAGTCTTTAAAAAAGGCCCTGATTATATTGATCCACTATGGCTTAGCCAAGCATCAAAAGCTAAATGCTATAATTTAGATTTTTTTACAATGACTAACTCAGAGATTAGAAAGCTCTATAAGAGCGCATCTCATGGAAAAAATATCTCTATTGTTGAAGGAAATAAAGGTTTGTTTGATGGAGTTAGCTTGAATGGCATTGATAGTAATGCATCATTGGCACATCTTTTAAAATTAGACGTAATATTAGTTCTTGATTGCTCTGGGATAACAAGAGGCATCGCACCTTTACTTCAAGGATATAAAAATTTCGACTCAAAAATAAAATATAAAGGAATTATTCTTAATAATATTGCAAGTGAGAGACATGAAGGCAAAATAATAAATGCAGTAAATGAATTTACAAAATTTAAAGTTATCGGATCTGTTCATAAAAATAAAAAATTAAGTATTATAGAAAAAAGTCTTGGATTAGAACCTGTCTTTCAAAATACTAACACTAGAAAAATAATCAAAAATATATCATCAATAATAAAATCATCAATTGACATAAAATATTTCTCTAATAAATCTACTGGTGCAAAGATAAAAACTATACCCAAAATAGTTACTAAATATAAAAAATATTCTGGTTTAAAAATTGGTATTGCATTAGATCAAGCTTTTGGATTTTATTATCCTGATGATCTTGATAAATTTAAATCTTATGGTGTAAAAATTATTTGCTTTAATACTCTCAAAGATAAGTCATTGCCGAAGGTTGACGGGCTTTTTATTGGGGGTGGGTTTCCTGAGAGAGTCGCTGATAAATTATATAAAAATAGTTCTATGATTAAATCTATCTCTAGTTTTATAGACTCAGGCATGCCTGTTTATGCGGAATGTGGAGGTTTAATGTACTTATGTGAGTCAATAAAAATAAAGACAAAAAAATTTAAAATGACTGGCATTATAAAAGGGAATATTGAAATGTGCGATAAACCCATAGGTAGAGGGTATGTAGAGCTTATGGTCAATGACAAACATCCTTGGATGAACAAGGGTGATGTAGTTAAATGCCATGAGTTTCATTACTCTGATATCAAGATAAAAAGCAAGGCCTCTTCTTATGGTTTTAAAGTCATGCGCGGATATGGTATAAATAGCAAGCATGATGGTATATTATATAAAAATCTTGTCGCTTCTTATAGCCATTTGAGAGATACAGCTCAATCTAAATGGATTGAAAATTATTTGAACT
The DNA here is from genome assembly GCA_905479195.1 of uncultured Gammaproteobacteria bacterium. Taxonomy (GTDB): domain Bacteria; phylum Pseudomonadota; class Gammaproteobacteria. The sequence continues at coordinate 276,637 of CAJQLO010000002.1, read as the reverse complement.
TTATATATTGTATAAAAAATAATGAAACAAAAACAAATATTTGAAATCACTGATGCAGCAGCATCTCAGATAATTAAATCTTCTGAGTCAACTGACTCTAAAGATTGGCCATTGAGAATAGCAGTTAATATTGCTAGTGATGGTAAATACAACTATCTTATGGGTTTTGATCAATCCAAGGAAGAAGATTTGCGTTTGAAGATTAATAAAGTTGAAATTATTATATCACCTGGATCCATGTTGAATCTTAAAAATTGTAAACTAGACTATGTAGAGTTAGAAAAAGGTGAGTATGAGTTTATTTTTTTGAATCCAAATGATCCAGCTTATTCTCCACCAAATGATAGTTTAGATGAGAATACTACCCATGACTTATAAGTCTCGAAGTTCCTTAGGAATACTAAATGTTATGTCTTCTATGATGATATCTTGTTTTATATCATCTAAAACTGCTCCATTCTTTACTAGGTAATCTATTACTTCATCCAATAGTATTTGGGGAGCTGAGGCACCAGCAGTAATGCCAATACTTTTATTATCTTGGAGTTCTTCTAAATTTATATCACCTTTATTATCTATAAGCTTAGAGGGAATATTATTTTTCAATGCTAATTCTACTAATCTTCTTGAGTTAGAACTATTCACTGAGCCAATAACTAGTAAGTAATCACAATGTTTTAATATTGATTTAACTGCATCTTGTCTATTTTGTGTTGCATAACAAATATCGCTTTTAGCTGGTGATTGAATATGAGGATATTTTTTTATTAATTTAGCTATTATATTTTCAGTATCATCTATAGAAAGTGTTGTTTGCGTAACATAGGCTAAATTTTTATTCTCTATTACAAGTTTATCTATATCACCTATACTCTCTATTAGATGTATTTTTCCATTTGATGACTTATATTGTCCCAGAGTCCCTTCTATTTCTGGATGACCTTTATGACCAATTAATACAACATCCGTATTAGTCTGAGAATATCTATGTACTTCTAAATGAACTTTTGTAACTAATGGGCATGTAGCATCAAATATTTTAAGATTTCTTTTTTCAGCATCTTTTTTAACTTTTATTGAGACACCATGAGCACTATAAATGAGAATTGAGTTTTCTGGAACTACATCAATGTCTTCAATAAATAAAACACCTCTTTTTTCAAGGTCCTCTATTACATATTTATTATGAACAACTTCATGTTTTACATATATAGGAGATCCAAAGATATCGATAGCTTTATTGACTATGTCTACCGCTCTTTCTACTCCAGCACAAAAACCACGTGGTGTAGCTAAAATAAGTTTAGTTTCTGAGAAAATATTATTCATCGATATTGATAATTTTTACCTTAAATATAATTTCATGTCCAGCCAACGGGTGATTTAAATCTAATAAGACACTATCTTCGTTGACTTGTTTTATCATAGCAAAGCCAGGGGAGACTTTTCCATCTTTTTCTTTAACATCAATCTCTATTATATTCCCCATCTTAACCATCTCTATGTTAGGAAACATACTGATATTTAGAGTTTTATTATGATTTTCATCTCTGAGCCCAAAAGCATCTTTAGGTTGTAGGGTCATTATCTGTTCATTATCTGCTTCTAGTCCATATAAAGTCATTTCTAATTTTATAGGTAATGTCCCATCACCAATTCTTACTAGAACAGGGTCAGAGTCAAAAGTAGATTCAAATATTATATTATTTATATTAGATATTGAGTAATGTAATTTAACCAAGGAATTAAATTTAATCATATTTTCTCCTTGCTTGTAAAATATGAAAGGCAAAGAAGAAGGGCTCCAATTGTAATAAATGCATCAGCTAAATTAAATATTCCTGGGAAATAGATATTATCATAATGAACTATTATAAAATCTAAGACTGAGTTATTGAGTAATCTATCTAAAAAATTCCCTAAGGCTCCTCCTAGAATCAAGATATATGAGGAATATTCAAATTGGTTATAATTTTTATAATTTTTAATAAATAATGCAAATATTAGCAAAATAATTGCTGCTACTATAAATGTAACTAAGTAGTTTACAACTAATGAGTCAGAGTCTAAAAAACTAAAAGCCACCCCTTTGTTATAATATATTTCTAGTATTATATAGTTATTCACTACAATAGAATTTTCTATTATGAGTTCTTTTATATAAATCTTTGACATGTAATCTATTAGGACTAGGAAAGATATAAAGGTAATAGATAGACGATTCATTAGCCTAATTTTCTTGTTTCGCCATTATCGAAAATATTTTCATGACATCTAGAACATAATTTTTCATGTTCAGGAATGGATCCGACAGATTCATTTCTATGCCAACATCTATCACATTTTTCATTATTATTTTTCTCAATAACTATGATAGGGTCATCTGTTAATATTTTTTCTAGATGACATTCAGAAGAGATAAAAATAAATTTTAATTCATTCCTTTTATCTTCTAATTTTAAGTATATTTCTTCCTTCACTCCTAGCCTTATTGTTGCATCGAGAGAAGAACCAATAATATCGTTGTTTCTAGCCTCCTCTAATTTTTTTGAAACAGGTTGTTTTAAAGAAAATAAAATATCGCCTAACTCTTTTTCTTCATCGTTCATTTCTACATCATATTTAATCCATTCTTCTAAAAATACAGATTTAAGCTTTACTCCTTCTATATGGCGATACATTTCTTCTGCAGTAAATGATAGAATTGGAGCTATCCATAGATTAATCATTTTCAATAATTTTAAACATACGCTTTGACAAGATTTTCTTGCTAATCCTGTTTTATGAGATGTATATAATCTATCTTTTATGATATCAAGATAGTAACCTCCTAATTGAATTGTGCAAAAATTTTGAATATCTTGTGCTATTTGATGAAATCTATAATTATCATAATTATTTTTAATTGATTCCTGTAAATCTAAGGCAGACTGAATAATCCATTTATCTATAAGCATCATATCTGAGGATTTTACCTCTTCTTTTTTTTCATCATAATCATTCACATTTGATAATAGAAATTTAATAGTATTTCTTATTCTCCTATAAGATTCTGTAGTGCGTTTTATTATTTCTGGAGAAATATTCATCTCTTTTGTATAATCTGTATTTGCTACCCAAAGCCTTAAGATATCTGAACCCTTGTCTTTTATGATAGCTTGTGGCGCAATCACATTACCTTGTGATTTCGACATTTTCTGACCTTCGGCATCCACAACAAAACCATGCGTCAGGACTGTCTTATATGGTGGTTTCCCAGTAGTTGCCAAGGCAGTGATTAGAGATGATTGAAACCATCCTCGATGCTGGTCTGAACCTTCTAAGTATAGATCAGCAGTATCACCTAAGTCTCTTTGCTGCATTACAGAAAAATGTGAAATACCGGAGTCAAACCACACATCTAGTGTATCAGTAACCATATGGTAATCTTCTTTGTCTTCGTCTAGTAATTCGCTTTTATCAAATTCAAACCAGGCTTCTATATTGCCTTTTTCTATAATTTTTGCTGCTTTTTCAAGAATTAAGTCAGTTTTATTATGTAATTCATTTGTATCTTTGTGAATAAAAAGAGGTATTGGAACACCCCAAGATCTTTGTCTTGAAATACACCAGTCAGGCCTATTTTCAACCATGTTTTTTATTCTGTCATGACCCCAGTCTGGTACCCAATTAACACTTTTTAATGTACTTAAAATATTTTCTCTTAATTTGTTCTGATTCATACTTATAAACCATTGTGGAGTAGCTCTGAATATTAAGGGAGTTTTAAATCTCCAGCAGTGTGGATAGCTATGTGAATATTTTTCATGATGGAGTAGTCTTGCATTTTTAGTTAATTCTTCAAGAATCAAGGGATTTACTTTCCGTACATGCATTCCTCCAAATTTTTCTAAAGAGTCTATAAACATACCTTTATCATTTACAGGGTTAAATACTTCTAGATTATTCTTTAAACCTGCAATGTAGTCATCTTGACCATGCCCTGGTGCAATATGAACAAGTCCTGTGCCATTCTCAGTCGTAACATGATCAGCATTAATAATTGGGACTTCTTTATTATAAAAAGGATGTTGAGCCTTAAACCCTAGTAATTCTTTCCCTTGAATACTTCGTATAATCTTAATAGGTTTTAAGTCAAGTTTAGTTAGCAGAGGTTCTATTAAATCTTTAGCTACTATAATAGATTTATCGCCAATATTAGCTAAAACATATTCAATTTTATTCCCGACAGCAATTGCTTGATTAGCGGGTAGTGTCCATGGAGTAGTAGTCCAAATTATGAAAAAAATATCATTATTAGTTTTGATTGCAAATTTTTTTAGAAACGTTTCTTGCTCTGATAGTTTAAATAACACATCAACTGCATCTGATATGACATCTTGATATTCAACCTCAGCTTCCGCCAATGCAGATTCAGATTCTATACACCAGTGAACAGGTTTAGAGCCAAAATATATATGATTATTAGCGATAATAGTAGCTAGGCTTCGGACAGCAGATGCCTCAAAAATTTTATCCATGCTTGTATATGAATTATCCCAATCAGCTGAAACGCCAAGCCTAATAAAATCTACTTTTTGACGATCTACCTGTTTTGAAGCATATTCTCTGCAAGCTTTTCTAAATGCATTTTTGTCATCTTGAAATTTTGACTTCCCATGTTTTTTTTCAATCATTAGCTCAATTGGGAGACCATGGCAATCCCACCCAGGTATAAAAGGGGTATCATATCCAGATATTGTCTTACTTTTTACAACAATATCTTTGAGTATTTTATTAACAGCATGACCTATATGTATATCCCCATTTGCATATGGAGGACCATCATGTAAAATAAATTTTTTAGAACCTTTGCTTTTTTTTCTTATTTCTTCATATAACTTAATGTTATCCCAATGCTTCAAAATCTCAGGTTCCCTGTTAGGGAGATTAGCCTTCATAGGAAAATCTGTTGATGGAAGATTTAAGGTATCCTTATAATTCATTTTTGTTTCTCAAAATATTTAAAGCTATATTATGATCATTTTTCATTTGATCTATCAATTCTTCTTTAGTATTAAATTTAATCTGATCTCTAATTTTTTCTAAAAATACCACTTTAATAGTTTCACCATATATATCTAACTTAAAATTAAATATAAATACCTCTAGAACATCATTAGTGCCAGAGAATGTAGGCTTATTTCCTATGCTAGCCAAACCATATAATTTATCACTATTCTCACGTAATACTTCCACTAAAAATATACCATTTATTGGATAAGATTTATATATTTCAATATTAGCAGTTGGGTACCCTAACTCTCTACCCAACTTTTCGCCATGAATAATTTTACCTTGAATTGAGAATGGCTTTCTAAGCAGATGGTTTGCTTCCAATATTTTTCCTGATATTAATAATTTACGTATACTTGTGCTACTTATTTTTTTACCTGATATTTCTATCAAATTAACTGTGGTTACCTTGATGTCTTTATCATGCCCATATGACTCTAAAAACTTAACATTACCTATACGTTTATGCCCAAATCTAAAGTCATTTCCAACGATAATATGTTTTGCATTAAGTTTTTTTACAAGAACCTCGTCAATAAACTTTTTTTCATCCATCTTAGAAAATTCTTCATTAAAAGGTATTAAGATCACTTCCTCAATTCCATAATCTTTAATAAAGTCTGACTTTTCAGTATTATTCATTAGCCTAAAAAAGTATGTATTCTGAAAATACTCTTCAGGCATCGGACTAAAGGTTAACACTACCGGTATAGTATTATTTTTTTTTGCAAGAGCAATAGTGTTTTTAAGTAATTCTATATGGCCAATGTGGAGACCATCAAAGTTACCAATTGTTATTGATGAGGGCCCATGATTATCAGGTATGTCATCAAGGCTATTAAATATTTTCATATATAATTCTTTTTAATTTTATAACCTAGTATATACATCATTGAGGTATATATGGCTGCACCAAATATTATATACATAAGTAGTAACATGCCTCTAATATAATATACATTTTGCGCCCATTCTAAAACATCTATCAGTGTATAGCTAAGGATTATAGCCATGATAATACAGCTAAATAATGACTGATAACTTGTTTTAGTAAAAAATATACTTTCATTTATATAATTACTTTTTCTTAAATTTTTATATAATAAAACAACCTGCAACCAGGCTGATAGTGATGTAGCTAAAGCTAGAAATGCATGTGCGCCACTGAAAGGATTTTGCAAGTAGTAAGTTAAAACAGATAAATTTATTACTATATTAAATAGCACGGCTATCACCCCGTATCTAACAGGTGTTTTAGTATCTTGACGAGAAAAAAAAGCAGTTAACAGGACTTTCATTAAGATAAAAGCAGGTAATCCAGCAGAGTACGCTATTAAGCTCAAAGAGCTCATCAAAGTGTCATTAAAGGTAAAATTGCCATAATAAAATAAACTAGTGATAATATGACTAGATAGTACTATTAATCCAAACATGGCTGGCAGACTAAAGATAACAGAAATATTTAATGCATTTTTCAGTGTAGATTTATATGAAGAAATATCTTTTTTCGAATATTTTGCTGATAAAGCAGGAAGGATAACTGTTGCTATTGCAATACCAAAAACGCCTAAGGGCAACTCTACAAGTCTATCTGAATAATATAGCCAGCTGATGCTGCCACTAATTAAAAGTGATGCAACAATTGAATCTATCATTAAGTTTATTTGGACGACAGCAGTGCCAAGTATTGCAGGTAACATTAATTTCATTACTTTGTTTACACCTGAAAATTTAAAGCTAATTTTTGGAGCAACCAATAAGTCTATTTTATAAAGAAATGGTATTTGTATTATGTACTGGAGAATACCTGCAATAAGAACTCCATACGCTAAGGCTATTATGGGAGTAGAAAAAACATTAGTTAGATATAAGGCTGAAAATATTAGCGATATATTTAGAAAGACAGGAGTGATAGCAGGTAATAAAAATTTATTAAATGTGTTAAATATTCCTGCTGACATAGCCGTTAGTGCAATAAAGAAAAGATATGGGAAAGTTATTTTTAACATATCTGAAGCTAATAAATATCTTTCTCCACCTACTTCAAATCCAGGCGCAAAAAGGTTCACAATATTTTCTGAAAAAATTATACCAAAAAAAGTTATAATAAATAGAATTAGCGCTAAATTACCTTGTATGTAGCTTATAAACTTTTTTAGCTCAATAGGATTATTAACTTTGTAGTCATTTAATACAGGAACAAAAGACTGGATAAATGCTCCTTCAGCAAATAGCCGTCTAAAAAAGTTTGGAATTTTAAATGCAACAAAAAATGCATCGGTATTTGATGATGCACCAAATATGTTGGCAAAAATTATATCTCTAATAAAACCAGATATTCTTGATATAAATGTCATCCCGCCTACGGTATAAGAGGATTTAGCTAGAGAATTCTCTCTATTTTCACTGTTTTGGTCGATCATGGGCAATCTAAATGTTGACAGTAATCACCTACACTGAGATAATCTTGTTTTATTTTACCTTTAATTGGAGAAGAATACATTGGCAAATACAGCACAAGCAAGAAAAAGAGTAAGGCAAGCAGTTAAATCTAGAGATAGAAATGTGGCTCAAAAATCAAATTTCAGAACATGTATAAAAAAAGTGCTGAAATCACTTGCAGATAAGAATAAAGAAGAATCAAATGCAAATTTCAAAGAAGCTATGTCTGTAATGGATAAACTTGTAGTCAAGGGGCTGATTCATAAAAATAAAGCAGCTAGACATAAATCACGTCTAAATGCACATATCAAAGCATTAGCATAAATTTTTTAATCAGACTTAAAATAAGTTCCTATATCTTCTTGATTGATAATTTTAATTAAAATATTTTTCTCAAATCCAGAAGCTACAATTGTATCTGTCCCAGAAGCAGAAGCTATTTTTACTGCTTGTAATTTTGTCTTGAATCCACCGGTACCAACATCACTTTTTGAGTTTGAGTCATATTTATTAATATCAATATCTTTAATATTACATTTCTTTATGAGAACTGCATCATTATTTAGATCTGGATTTTTGTCATATAAACCTTGTTGATTTGTTAAAATAATCATTAAATCAGCGTCAAGTAAATTTGATACCATGGCAGCTAAAGCGTCATTATCTCCAAGCTTAATCTCATCAGTTGCGACAACATCATTCTCATTTATAATAGGAATTACATTCATTGATAATATCTTCTCTATTGTTGCTTTTGCATTTGAGTGTCTTTGCATATCATTCATATCAGCATGTGTCAGTAAAACTTGGGCAGTTAATAAATTATAATCTTGAAACGATCTCTCATACATTCCCATTAGTTGTTGTTGACCTATTGCTGCTAAAGCCTGAAGAGATTCAAGTTCAATTGGTTTTTGATTAATATTTAAAATTTTTTGTCCTTGGCTAATAGCACCAGACGTTACTATCACAAAATTCATTCCTTTTTTAATAAAATCATTAATTTGAGCTGTAAGAGATTTGATTAATTTATCAGAAAGATTTTCATCGCTACTAATTAAAGCACTACCAATTTTTAAAACTATCATTTTACAATCTTTCACTGTAAATCTCTCAAATATTCAATAATATTTTCACACACTTCGTCTAGCCCGGCCTTTTCTTTTGCAGATACGAAAAAAACATTTTTCTTAATTTTATTATTAACTGATTTTTTTAATATTTCTAACTCTTTTTCATCTAACAGATCAATCTTATTAAAGATATACCATTTATCTTTTTTACCCAGATCTTCATCATAATCTTCTAATTCTTTAGTTATTACATCAACATCTTGGAGGGCTTTATCAATATTATTCATTGAAATATCAACCACATTTAACAATAGCTTTGTTCTAGAGATATGCTTAAGAAATTGTATACCTAAGCCGGCACCAGTAGATGCACCAACTATCAAACCAGGTAAATCTGCTACAACAAATTTCTCATAGTCATTAATAAGAACTACTCCTAAATTTGGATGTATAGTCGTGAATGCATAATTAGCAATTTTTGGCGTAGCCATGCTTATGGAAGCTAAAATTGAACTTTTCCCAACATTTGGTAGTCCAACTAATCCTACGTCAGCCAGTACTTTTAATATTATTTTAAGTTCTCTTTCTTCGCCAGGCTTGCCATCTGTAGTTTTTCGAGGAGCTCTATTTGTTGATGTTTTAAATCGAGTATTGCCTAAGCCAAATTCTCCGCCAGAAGCTATTGTAATTGATTGTCCATCTCTTTCTAAATCACATATAAGTTCTTCAGTTTCCATGTCATAAATGACACTTCCAGCAGGTAATTGTATTACTAAATCATCTCCAGATCGTCCTTTTTTGTTTCTTCCCCCACCTGTTTTACCATTAGGTGCAACAAACCTACTTTTATTTCTAAAATCAGCTAACGTATCCAGACCATCTTTAGCTTGGATAATCACAGACCCTCCATGACCACCATCGCCACCATCAGGCCCACCAAATGGAATATATTTTTCTCTTCTAAAACTCAAACAGCCATTTCCGCCATTACCAGCTTTAACCAAGATTTTGGTTTCATCTATAAATTTCATATGATTATTTTAGAATTTAGATATTCTTTGAGGGTAGGACGCTTACAAACTTGTGTCTGCCAAGGCCTTTTCTTTGGAATGCAACATAACCATCTGCTGTAGCAAATAAAGTATGATCTTTACCGCAACCAACGTTAAGACCAGCTTTCACAGGTGTACCGCGTTGACGGAGAATTATATTTCCTGCTTTTACAAACTCACTTCCATACTTTTTGACCCCAAGTCGCTTGGACTCCGAATCTCTTCCGTTCTTAGTACTTCCGCCTGCCTTCTTGTGAGCCATTTTATTACCTTGCTTACTTAATTGATTCTATTTTTACTTCAGTAAAATCTTGTCTATGCCCTTGGGTTCTCATGTATCCTTTTCTTCTTTTAAATTTTACTACACGAATTTTCTTATATCTACCATGTTTTTTAACAGTACCGGTGACTTTTACACTCGATAGTTTAGGTCCAGAAATAAGGGAGTTTTTCTCATCAAACGCCATTAATATGTTTTCAAACGCAATAGAACTACCTTCTGGTGAAGCAATAAGATCTATCTTAATTGAGTCTCCTTCAGCTACTTTATATTGTTGACAGCCATTTTTAATAATTGCGTACATCTGTTTACCTGTAAAACAAATGATTCTAGCCTGTATTGCCCATTTAATAAATACTTTTATTAACAATATTTGTTTATTTTCATGATTTTAGTATAACTAGCAGTTTATCTAATCAGTATGTAATATAAGAGAATGGCAATATTATCAGTAAATAAGTTATTAAAGGCTGAACTTGAAGCTTTAGATGAGCAGCTTAAAAATCGGTCTCGAACAGAAGTTGAGATGATTAATATTATGAGTGATCATATTATTTCTAGTGGGGGAAAGCGGTTGAGGCCAATTACACTGCTTTTATCCGCTTATTCAGTTAATAATCAATTAGAGAGCACAATTATTAATTCTTCGGTTGTAGTAGAATTTATTCATGCGGCAACTTTGCTTCATGACGATGTTGTTGATATGTCTCATATTAGACACAATATAGATACAGCTCATACTATCTGGGGCAACAAAGGAGCAGTCTTGGTAGGCGATTTTTTATACTCAAGAGCATTTGAGATAATTGTTGAAATAAACAGTTCTCTTGTTTATGAGACTCTGGCTCAAACGACAAATATTATTGCCCAGGGTGAAGTCATGCAATTAATGAACATTGGAAATATTGATATCAGCGAAAACCTTTATATGGATATTATTTTTAGGAAAACCTCGATACTTTTCCAAGCCTCAATGAAAATAGGAGCAATCCTCAATAAGGGAAGTGATAAAGAGATTCAGTCATTAGCTGCATTTGGGCTTCATTTTGGTAATGCTTATCAAATGAGGAATGATTATTTAGATTATTTTGGAAATTCGGAATCTACTGGTAAAAATATAATTGAAGATCTAATTGAAGGGAAGGCGACTCTCCCTATCATTCATGTCATGCAAAATGCAAGCGAAGCTGACAAGAAGATTATTAAAAGTTCATTTAAGCAAGCTGATCAAAGTGTTGCAGATATAATTATCAATATGCTCAGAAAATATAAAGCTGATATTTTTATGGATAATAAGATAGAAGAGCAAACTCAGAATGCAATTGGTTCTTTGAATCAAATAAAAAGCAGTGAATATAAGGATAAACTGATAGAGTTAGCGTCTTACTGCATGACAAGAACTAATTAGCAAAGATACTCTTCTTACCCATTATCTCTGACAATGTCTTACCTTCAGAATAACCATCCATAAATTTTTTACCGAGCCCAAACCTCATCATCCAATAACTTATTCTTGGAAAACCATAGAGTATTTTTGCTCCTTTTCTATAAAGCTTCAATTCATTAGTTAGGTGCAATAAGAATTTATTATAAGCTACTTCTGCTGAAATATTATTATTATAGGAATCTGCAATTGATGAGCCAGCAAATTTACCTGATAATACAGCATTATATATACCTTCACCAAGTAATGACTCAGCAAGTCCAGCAGCATCGCCAACTAAAAATATATTATTTTGTGCTCTATAATTATCACCTTCTGTGCCAATAGGAAAGGCTGTAATATCTTCTAATTTGCTTGCTTGAAATCTATCTGATACAAAATTATACAAGTCTTTTTTTGTAAGATTTTTAGACTTAGATGAAGAAATTAGATTTCCAATTCCTACATTATAATGATTGCCTTTAGGAAAAATCCAGGCATACCCATACTTATTAAAAATAAATTCTGTAGGATAATCTGTACCTTTTTTTTCAACTAAACCCTCATATGCAAATACAGGATTTTTATAATTAAAACTGGATGTCAGTTTTCTCACTACACTGTTAGCACCATCGGCACCAATAAGATAATCACATGAATATGTTTTATCATCAAAAGTTATAGAAATTCTTTTTTCTATAAGCTTAATTTTATTTATTTTATTTATTTTAGTAAACGCAGCACCTGCTTTCACTGTCTCATTAAAAAAAAATTCATCAAATTTATCTCTAATTACCATCACGCAAGAACCCTTGGTATGGTTTAACTTAATTTTTCTTTTTTTACTAAAACTAAATATCATATCCTGAGCTTTATGTTGCACTAGATGATCTATATTGACAGGAAGATGTTTTAGGGTCTTCATTGTTATGCCGCCAGCACAGGGTTTATGCCTAGGAAATTGAGCTTTGTCTAGAATCAATACTTTTTTATTATTTTTTAGAAGCTCATGAGCACAGCTACAACCGGCTGGTCCTGCTCCAACAATAATAACATCATACTGATTATCTGTGTGTTCCATATTAGTGCATACCTTGTTTATTATTAGGGCAAGAAATATAAGATTTTATTTATAAAAAAGTCTTGCCAATCAATGATTTCATTTTTTTAGATATATATCAAAGACTTTTCCGTTAATAACTTATGCGATCTATTTTGGCACACTTTGTGCATGTATATTGTTGAGGAGATAAATATGAATATATCAATAAAAAAAACATTAACTATCATGGGAGTCATAGGTTTATTTGGAATTCTTCCAGAGAATCTTTATGCTGCTGATGCACAGCTTTCTGGTGCAAATACCGCTTGGATTTTAACTTCAACAGCACTCGTCTTATTTATGACAATTCCAGGACTAGCTTTTTTTTATGGCGGTTTAGTTCGAAGTAAAAATGTCCTTTCAGTGCTAATGCAGTGTTTCGCATTAACCTGCATGGTCTCTATATTATGGGTCATTGTTTTATATGGTCTTGTCTTTGGGGACGGAGGCTCAATGAATTCAATTATTGGTGGTTTCGATAAATTCTTTATGTCAGGCGTTACGAATCAAAGTCTTTCTGGAGATATACCGGAAACGGTTTTCTCAATGTTTCAATTAACTTTTGCTATTATTACACCTGCGCTAATTGTGGGTGGATTTGCAGAACGAATGAAATTTTCATCAATGCTTCTATTTAGTACTTTATGGATGATTTTTGTTTATGGACCTATTGCTCATATGGTATGGGGTGGTGGTTGGCTTGGATCACTTGGGTTTATGGATTTTGCAGGTGGAACAGTCGTGCATATAAATGCCGGCATTGCAGCATTAGTTGCAGCGATTATGCTTAGAGAAAGAAAAGGTTTCCCGACAACACCTATGCCTCCTCATAATTTAGCAATGACTGTTGCCGGGGCATCTATGCTATGGGTAGGCTGGTTTGGTTTTAATGCTGGTTCAGCACTTGCTGCTGACCAATCAGCTGGGATGGCTATGTTAGTTACTCATATTGGAGCTGCTGCTGGATCTTTATCATGGATGGCTAGAGAATGGTATAAACAAGGCAAAGCTAGTGTCTTAGGGATTGTAACTGGCATGGTAGCAGGCTTAGGGACTATAACTCCAGCATCTGGATTTGTTGGACCCATTGGAGCTCTAGTTATCGGTATATTAGCAGGACTTGTATGCTACGAGGCTACACAATATATCAAGAAGGTACTTAAGATTGATGACTCTTTAGATGTGTTTCCAGTGCATGGTGTAGGTGGTATTTTAGGCACCCTTTTAACTGGTGTATTTGCTTCAGCTAGTCTTGGTGGAATGGGAATGGTTAATTCTATTTCTACACAAGTAGGCATACAGATAGTAGGTATTTTATTTACAATCATATGGTGTGGGTTCTTCACATTTATAATATTAAGATTTGTGGATAATGTTTTAGGGTTAAGAATTTCAGAGGATGAAGAAGAAGTTGGCATTGATTTATCTGAGCATGGAGAGAGTAGTTATAATAACAATTAGTTGTTTTAGATATAAGCTAGGCATAGAAAAGAGTTAATCAGATTATAATTAACTCAGTCTAGCTAATATCTCTGCCTTGTTTTACGTTAACTCTAATTACTTCGGTGTCTATTGTTCCACCATCTTGTAATCGAATAACTCTATATCCTGGAGATTGGGAATGATCAATTGTAAATTTCTTTGATTTTGGTTTTGCTTGATAACAGGTTGATGGTGTGGAAAAAAGTTGAGCCCCATTATAGTCTACAGATATCTCATTATGAATATGACCCCATCCCACTCCTTTAATTTTATTGTTATTAATTCTATCCAGTAACTCAATAGAGTTTTCTATTATCATTTTGTCCATAGAATCAGATCCTATTAAAATAGGGTGATGGTGAAGCATTACTAATAAGAAACTATTTGCATTATCGCTTATAACCTTGTCAAAATAATCTAATTCATTTTGATGTAAAATCCCATTAGGCGAGTTATCTTTTTTTGTATTAAACATAAAGATGCCCCATTCTCCGATACTTTTGTAATTTTGACTTTTCAAATTTTTACCATTACACATAGATTTTATCTTTTGGGGAGAGTCATGATTTCCAGGCATAAGATATATAGGGCATTCAAAACTCTTTAATAGGTATTTGAGGTTTTCATAAGACTCAAAAGATCCATCGTCAGATAAGTCTCCGCTCAAGATAAGCATATCAAAGGCTGCCTCATTATTGCTGATAGCTTCAAATACTAGTTGTGCAGATTTGAATGTATTAATATTATTCGCTGTTTGATCTCTATCAGCATATAAATGTAAATCAGTAATTTGTATAATATTTGTCATTAATTCATCTAAACCCAATAAAATATTAGTTAATATAGCAATAATTGCATGAATATCATGAATTACCATTATAATATGTTTTTACACTTGAAAAACTATGATATATTACCAAAAATATGAAAAAAGATACTCACCCAAATTACCAGCCAATTATATTTCATGATGTAACATGTAATAAGAGCTTTCTTATATCTTCAACCTTAAAGCCTAAGGACACTATGGAGTATGAGGATGGTAAAGAGTATCCAGTCTATAAGATTGAGACTTCATCTGAGTCACATCCTTTCTATACAGGCAAAGGCCGTATTGAAACTAAAGAAGGCCGTATAGCTAAATTTAGAAAGAAATATACTCCATCTAAATAATTCTTAACCTACATATAGTACTAAAAACCTGGTCATCTAAGCCTTAATCTCATTAAGTCAGTTATATTCAATAATCTCTAAATAGTATTGACATGCTGTTACCTATGTCTTAATGTTATAGACAATAGATGGACAAATGTAATACATATTAGACAAATCTTATATATATACATTAATGTCCATATAAAATTAGACATATATTGAACAAAGGAGGACATTATGTCAGTAATATTAGCAAACATTAAATATTTACTTGCCCCAGTGTTAATACTTGTAACTTTTGCAGGTGTACTTGCTGGTGGTTTATTTGCATGGCTAGGTGTAGCACTGTTATTTGTTGGTATCATAATTGATACATTAATGAAAAAACAAGCGTCAAGTGAGATGCATTCAGAAGAAGGTAAAACTTTAGCAAACCCGACATTTCAAAATTTAGTAATGTATAGTATGTTGCCCGTTTTTGTATTGTTACAATTTGCTTTAGCATGGAGAGTATATGGCTTTATGTCAGATATTCCTGTTGAAGTAACATCATTATGGTTAGGCCTAATCCCTTACACAAGTGGAATATCAGGACTAGACTTAATTGGTGCAACTTTATCGACTGGTATATTTGCCGGTATAGGAATTATATATGGACATGAGTTATCACATTGCAAAGGTTTTGCTTTTATAATTTCTAGAATGACTATGGCCTTATCTGGTTCAGCACATTTCTGTTATGCACATGTATACAACCATCACCTAGAACTTGCTAGTGAAGATGATCCTGCAACTGCTCCACGTGGGCGCACAATTTATGGACACTATTTACTATCATATCTAGGTCAATCCAAATTTGTATTTAACATGGAAAAAGAGAGACTAGCTAGAATAGGAGTTTCTTTCTTCTCATGGCAAAACCGTTGGATTCGTGGTTATCTAATGTCGGTACCATCTGCAGCACTTTTCTTTGCAGCAGGCGGCTGGATAGGTGTAGCTGCATTAGCAGCAGTTTGGATGGTTTCAAACTTCGAATTAGAAGCTTTAAACTACCTAGAGCATTACGGTTTAGTCCGTGTAAAAGATCAACCTATTGATTATCGCCATAACTGGGATAATAATACTTTGTTCACAAGTTGGTTCTTTATCGAAATTGGTCGTCAAGCTGACCACCATGATCGTGGAGAAACTCACTTCTGGGAACTTGAAAATGTAGGTGCTCCTAACACTGGATGGGGATATTTCACTATTTTTGCGCTAGCATTAGTACCGCCAATCTGGCACTGGTACATGCGTAAAAGATTAGCAACGTGGGATGCAAAGTTTGCTACTGCTGAAGAAAAAAGTATTTCCAAAAGAATCAATAATGAAATTGGCTATGAAGGAACAAGTTTTAAAGGAGATGAATTGTCATTCCCTGTTGAAAACTAGTTAAGGACAACTTGAATCATAAGGATTTGATTGCGGCCCCTCAAGTGAGGGGCCGTTTACTTTCTACTAGTAGTGTAATTGTATTTTTTTCACAATACCTTTGTGAATATATGAACACCATGCGCATTTATACTTAAGACCAATATTGCATGTGAGTTTATAAACAAGCTCATCTAAATCACTATCTTTAACCTTATTAAGATTAAATTTAATATAGTAAGTATCAGGATTGTTTATATTTTGATGTGAACATGACAAGTTTCCCACATATCCTTTTGTAGGCGCATTGCACAAATATTCTCTAATATCATTATTTACTTTTACTGTAGGCAAGAGTGATTTATCACTATGGCTACTAAAAGTTAAAATAATACATACATAAGATGTATCAGCACAAGAGTCTTTAATGATTAAATCATTTATAACTCTTGTGAAAATAGCATCAGATGATATATCTGATTTAATTTTCATTTCCTTCTCCTCTTTAGTGTTTTACCAGATCGGTATTGGCCACAAGCTGAAGATCAACTGCCAAAAAAAAACCACCATGCGCTAATGCATTGGTGGTTACCCGATCGCTTTAGCTATTTAACGCCGGCAAGCTGAAAAATTCAAAACGGCGTAATTTCATTACAGCAAATATGGGAGTGAGTGTCAACGTTCTTTTATGAAAGGATGCTTAATATATTGAATTAAACCAAATTCTTTGGATCTATCATTTAGGCCTAAATATTGCCTATCTTCAATTTTTGCATCTTTATAGGTAAAAAATATTGAATCCCAGATAGTTAGTATTGAAGAATAGTTAGCATTTCTAGAGTCCTTCATAACTGTATGATGATTTGTATGATATTTAGGGGTTACAATAAATTTACTTAATATCTGATCTAGATTATCTGATAATTTAATATTGGAGTGATGGAATTGATTGCAAGCTGATAGAAGTATTTCATAAAAGATGAAAACCGAAATTGGCGCGCCTAGGAATAATATTAATATTGTCTTAAATAGTGATGATAGTAATAATTCTCCAAAATGAAATCTCAGCGATGTAGTTACATCTAACTGGGTGTCAAGATGATGTACTGAATGAAATCTCCATAAAAAAGAATTGGTATGATTTAATCTATGCCAAAAGTAATATGCAAGGTCTAATAAAAGAAGCCCGAATACAGCTTTAAGAGCAAAGCTAATATCAATGTTATTTAAAACTCCATATTGATTTTCTGTAATAAGCATTAATGATGGAATAATTAAGAAAATAGTCGGGAATCTTATTATTACAGTATTAATAATGGCAATTTTTACATGAAAGAATAACCTGAAGAATCTCTTACTTATCCACTCCCTCTCTGAATAAAATGACTCAAAGATAAATAAAATTATAAATAACATTACAAAAAATATGAGTTTAAGATTGGTTAGTATTTCTATCATAATTTAATTAATTTTATTCCATTAATGTAATAGTATCATCTAATGGATAACAACGTCTTTATACAATATACTGAATCTATTAAATATTTTCGGTGACACCATGGCTAATAAAAGTGAAAGACATAGATTGAGCTTAATAATAGCAACTCTAGGCCCATCAACAGATGACGAAAAAGAATTACTTACAATGATTACAGCTGGTATAGCTAGGCAATGGACGGATGGAGTTGATATAGCTAGAGTCGTTTATAATGATGGTGAAGAAACTATTATTAACAGAGTGAATGTATTTAGAAATCAGTGTTCTAAAAGAAATTTTGATACAAGCGTTTATTTAGATACTGATGATACTGATACAGAAAATTTTGAGAAGTATCTTTCCTTGGCTAAAGTTATTAATCCTAAATATCTATCTATTCCAAAAACATTTGGATTAGACATGATAAGTGAGGCAAAGAAGCATTTTAAAAATGAAATACTTATTGGAGTTAGAGTTAAAAAAAATGATGATATATCTGATATAGAAAGTTACTTTGAGATAGCAGATTTTGTAATGGTAGAATTAGATTCAAAAAAAATAGTAGATGAAAAGATAGTGGAGAGAGCTAAGCAGAAAAATTGTAAACCAATTTACTTGGCAAAAATGCCAACATTAATGAAAGGCCAGGTTCAGTCAAGAGATGAGAATTTCGAGATAGGACATACACTGGAAGATGGTTTTGATATTGTTGCGCTTTATGAAGAAACATCTCATGGGCCATATGCAGCAAGATCAGTTAAGTGCATAGATGAAATAGCTGTCGAATCAGAAAAACTTCGTGTTAACCCATTTGGAGATTTATTAGATAAGTTTTTAGGTTTTTTTAAAAAATAAAATTACATTTATTAGCCGGGTGGCCAATTAAAACTTCTTCCTGCCAAAATATGTAAATGTAAATGAAAAATAGTTTGTCCTGCTTTTGAGCCATTATTTATTACAACCCTATAATCTTTAATCTGATATTTATCTGTTATTTTTTTTACTACTAATAATAAATGACCGAGTAAATCCTGATCAGACAGATCAGTTGTGCTTAATTTTTTAATTTCTTTCTTAGGTATTACGAGTATATGAGTTGGAGCCTGAGGATTTACATCATTAAATGCGATAGAAATTTTATCTTCATATAATATATCTGCTGGAATTTCTTTATTAATAATTTTCAGGAATATATTATCAGACATAGTTATTTCATATTTTTTAAATATTCATGTTTTATTTTTTCTAGTTCTTCAGATGACATTGCATCAGATTTTTTCACATTCTTATTTTTAGCTAAAATCTTTAATAATAGCTGATTAGTTTCTTGTTGAAGTTTAATAAGCTTTTTAAAAAATATTATGCCATTTAGCAAGGTTAGTATTACCATCATAAATAATAATAACTGTATTACATTAAACTCATTCATTTCAATTCCTTAATTTTATTTATAACTTCATCAACATGGCCCTTTACTTTAACGTTTCTCCACAAGCTTATAATTTTTAGGTCTGTACTAATAAGAAATGTACTTCTATCTATACCCATGTACTTCCTTCCATATAGAGATTTTTCTTTAATTACATTGAACATATTGCAGACCTTTTCGTCTTCATCAGAAATTAATGGAAATTTAAAGGAATGTTTATCAATAAATTTTAAATGTGATTTTATGGTATCTCTTGATACCCCAACTACATTCCATCCAGCTCTTTTAATTTTAGATATATTTTCATTAAACTCGATACTTTCAGTAGTGCATCCAGGCGTCATATCTCTTGGATAAAAATAAAGTATGAGATTTTTGTTCAGGTAATCTGATATCTTATTTTTATTATCAGTAGTGGTTATCGCAATATCTTTTATTTTTTCCCCAATATCTATTTTCATGGCATTATTTTTTTTTTAGTTCGTTAGCAGACAAGGCTCTTGCTTCTTGGACAAGCATAATTGGGATACCATCCCTTATAGGGTAAGCTAGCTTAGAAGTCTTGCAAACTAATTCATTTGTCTCTTTCGAGTAATCTAACTTATCACCTGACTTGGGGCACACAAGTATTTCTAGTAAGTAATCATTCATAGATAAATATAATTTATCATATATTCTGATTAATCAACATTATTTATCAATTTATTTTTTTTTAATTTCAGGTATAATATTTTTATGAAAAACTTATACACATTTTTAATTATTGGAATCTTTGCAACTACTAACGCTAATGCCTTCATGACAGGAGTAAAACCTGAAAAGGACGGTGGTGTAGCTATGGAGATCATTTCTGGTGTCATACACACAGCACCTCCAGGAAGCAATGTAAATGTCGGTTATGGAACTTTAAAAAATAATACCAACAAGGATATAGTTTTGAAGAGTTTTAGATCTCCAGTTTTTGATACTACCGAAGCTCATGGCATGGAATATTCTGATTCTGGTACAGCTAAAATGAGACATTTAGAAGAGTTAAAGATACCTGCTAATGGAGAATTATCTTTAGGGAGTGGTGGCTTACATTTAATGTTTATGGGAATGCGTAGAGATATTATGCCGGGTGAGGAAATCATGATTATCACAAGAGATGACCATGAGGTTAGGTATATGCTTATTATGAAAGTAATAGACCCTAGATCCAGTAATCATGATAGCCATCATATGCATTAAAGCCAACGTCTAACTGTCTTCTTGTAAACCAAATACTGCGTTCCAAATTTTTTTTCTAAATATTTTTCTTCTGGCAAAATCACATAATATTTTAATGCGATATATGTAAATATTACAAAAAAGATAATATGCATCATGCTTAAAGACATTCCTATTCCTGTCTGCAAAATCAGCATTGCTAAATACATTGGATTTCTAGTATATTTGTAGATACTACCAGAAATTATTTGAGTGGTTGAAGATGTTGGAATTGGATTTTCATCTACTTTATTAAAAGTATTTATTGAAATTATGAATATAATTAATGCGGAAATTATTAATAATAAACCAATTTCATAAGAGCGAAGTACATTTAAAAATTCTGGAACATTATATAGTCTCAAGAAGTAAAGATTGAGGGTTGATATAAAAAAACCGGAGTTTGTAAAAAATAAAAATATTATAGGGGGAAAAGATATAACAGAAGCATGATCTTTGTTTATTTTTGGATAATAAAAAATGTGTATTAAAAATATTGCAAGAAACATTGGTAATGAGGAGTGAAGAGATAAAGAGAATGCATCTTCTATAATCATTTGGCTATCACCTAGGTACCAAGAAAAGAATTGAAAATAATTCCCCAGGGAATAGATCATAATTATATATAAAAGTATCTTTTTAAACATTTTTGGATATATCTATATAATTTTGGATTGATAATACTTCTGGTCTCGAACTAGGTTCAATTGAAAGTTCCTGTAATGCTTGACTGCCTATGATTCCCTTTAGCGAAGTCTTTATCATTTTTCTTCGAGCAGAGAAAACAGTATTCACAATGTCTCTGAATTTTTTCTCATGTTCAAGACTATTAAATATATAATCCTTTGGAACTAATCTTATATATGCTGAATCTACTTTGGGTCTAGGGATAAAAACATTAGGAGAAATATCAAATAATTTTTTTACAGTAAAGTAGACTTGAGTCATTACACTTAATCTTCCATAAATTTTAGTTCCTGGGTCTGCAACTATTCTATCTATCACTTCCTTTTGTAGCATGAAATGGAGATCTTTGATGTCTTTAGAGAATATTAATAGCCTAAAAATTATTTCTGTAGATATATTATATGGGAGATTTCCTACTATCCGTATATTCTTTTTTATTAAATTTGATAGTTTACATTTAAGTATATCTTCATTGATAATTTTTACTTTTTTATCATTATATTTCTCTTCAAGAATTGGTATCAAATCCCTATCTTTTTCTATCAGAACAATACTTTTTACTTCTTTTAATAAAGGAGTTGTTAATGCACCTTCGCCAGGACCAATTTCTATAAAAGTATCTTTGGTGCTTGTTTTAAGATTTTTAATAATTTTATTGATGATATTTTTATCATGTAAGAAATGTTGCCCAAGTCTTTTTTTATGCTTTTGCATTGCTTATAAGTTTTGCTACTTTTATAGCTTCTAGAAAACTAGAGGTATCTATATTTCCAGTTCCTACTAGATCTAATGCTGTTCCATGATCTACAGATACTCTTGTAATTGGTAACCCAAGAGTTACATTAACTGTCTTTTTAAAGTTATTAAATTTAATTACTGGTAAGCCTTGATCATGATACATTGTGAGTATGATGTCATATTTCTCTATATTCTTTTTTAGAAATGCTGTGTCAGCAGGTACTGGGCCATCTATAATAATTTTATTTTTTTGCATTTTTATTATTACAGGTTTAATAATATTAGCATCTTGCGAGCCTAGTATTCCATCCTCACCAGCATGAGGATTTAATCCCGTTACTAATATTTTTGGTTTTTTAATTTTAAATTTATTTTTTAAATCTTCATTGATAATATTTATTGTTTCAGTCAGCAAATCTTTAGTAATATATTTTTTTACATCTTCAAGAGGAACATGAGTTGTATGCAATGCAACCCTCATGTATGAATTCATTAGCATCATTACAGATTTGCTTTTACAGATGTCAGCTAAAAACTCAGTATGCCCAGATATTTTATAGCCACCTTTATTTAAAACAGACTTACTTATCGGCCCAGTTACCATGGCACTTATTTTATTAGATATACATAATCTTGCAGCTGTTCTGATAGTCTCGAGTACATATGCAGAATTTTTTGGATTAAGTTTACCTGGAATATTTGTATTATTCAGTATAACGGGTAAAACATTGATTACTTTATCACCTGATTTTGTCTTCGATGAAATATTTTCAAGAATATTAATATTAATTTTTTTCTTTAATATCTTTGCACTTTTTATTAATAAATCAGGGTCTGTGACAAATATGATATTTTTGCCAAGATTCTTTTGAGCTAATAATACGCCAAGATCGGGCCCAATTCCCGCAGGTTCACCTAAAGTTACTCCAATTAACTTCAATTTAAAACTCCTTGATTTCAATATATGCCTGGTCTTTAAGTTTGGCAACCCAGTCATCACGTTCACGTTGAGCTTTGTCTATCCTGATTCTTTGTGCAACATTTTTTCTTATAATTGTATTTGTATCATCAATTGACCTCATATTTTCAATATATAAAATATGCCAACCAAACCTACTTTGAAAGGGGTCACTTATCTTTTTCATAGGAGTAGTTTTTACTTTACTTGCAAATGCTGGAACCAATGCTTCCGTCCGAACATAACCTAGATCACCACCCCTGAAACCAGAGGCTGTATCAGCAGAATATTTTTTAGCAAACACTTTAAAATCTTCTAAATCTTTTATTTCATTTCTCATTTTAATTAATTTTTCACGTATAGTATCATTTGACGTCATTATGTCTGCTTTGAGCAATATATGACTTACTTTATATTCATTTACAAATGATGACTGCTTATTCTCTGATTCCAAAATTTTTAATATATGATAGCCTTTGGAGCTACTAATAACTTCTGTGTATTCTTCATCATTTACCCCATGAATTGCTTTTACAAAGATATCAGGCAACTTATCATGTTTGACAACCCCTAAAGTCTTTACATCAATAGGTGTATTTGGATATTTATTTTGAGTATTAATGAAACCTTCTAGTTTAATATTTTTATATATATCATTTATATGATCTGGGTCTAATAATTTATCTTCATCAAGAATAACAAGTTCAATTAAATCATATTCAAAATTACCATGCTCATTAATTCTTTCCCTTTCGATAAAGTTTTCAATTTCCTCTTCTGTTACATTCGTTCTAGAATAAAATTGAGA
Source organism: uncultured Gammaproteobacteria bacterium (assembly GCA_905479195.1). Lineage (GTDB taxonomy): Bacteria > Pseudomonadota > Gammaproteobacteria. The sequence goes on along the minus strand of CAJQLO010000002.1, from coordinate 252,818 downwards.
TATAAAAAGCGTTTCGATAGTCATTTGTTTTTTTATCTCTTGAATATAGTTAGTATAATTTTGACCTTGTTTAATAATATTATTTCTTAACTCATTTATAGTCATTTTTTTTGATCTTGCGATTTCAGAGAGTTTATTTTCAAGGGCTATATCAGAAATATTTATTCCAAATCTATCAGCAGCTTGAATTAAAAGATTAGTTTCAATTAGTTTTTTTAAAATTTTTCTGATTACTTCTTCATCACTAATATTCATATATTCTTTTTCTATTATATCTGCTGGAAGATAGTTGATGGCAAGTTGGACTTCTGACTTTAGAATAACTTTATCATTTACTATAGCTATTATTTTATCATCATAACTCTCTGCCATAGCAAGATGCAATGGGTTATAAAGTAATATTATTAATATAAATTTAAGTAGTTTATTCATAGTTAAAATTATCCTGATATCCGAGTATTCCTTCTCTTAATAATTCTGAAGTCTTATTAGTTGAGGTAGCTATACCTTTAGGTAAAAATTCAAAATAAAATGCATTATCTAGCTTAGTTCCATTCCAGTAATCTCTAATAACAAATTTTACTCCATAGCAACAACTCTCATATTCAACACCAATCATTTTCTCTAAAGTGCTCTCTGTATTGCTTCTTTGATTATTGAAGGAGTAATTAATTTTTCCTACAAGTGACAATCTGTTATTAACAGGTATGACTGCAGAAAAATCTACTTCTTCTTGAGAGCCTCTAGAAAATCTATAGCTAGTATTAAATATTTGATTTTGTTTACCATAAGGCCTCTTGTAGGATAACCTTACCTGATTTTTCTCGCCATAGCCCTCATGAGGGTTAAACTCTGTATAGCCGCTTAGTTTCAAATAATTAGATAATCTAGCATTAACTAAACCTATTATATTAGATGAGTCTGAATGATTTGGTGTACTATTGGTCAGATTTACTGACCTATCATCTAGATAGAAAATTTGCCCTATTGTAGCTCTTAATATCTCATTACCATTATTTGTATCTACCATGCTTGAACTCAATGCTAAGGTAAGTTGTTTTGCATCATTTAACCTATCTTCTCCATAAAATTTATTTTCTGAAAATAGGTTATACCGTAAATCATTTTCTCCAGCATCAAATATAGGAATATTATCCTGATTGGATGCGGGAACATATAAGAAGTATGCTTCGGGTTCAAGAGTTTGAAGTATGTTTTCCCCAGACATTCTATCAAATATCATTTTGCCTCTAAGACTTAATATTGGAGTGGTCTGTGAAATACTATTATTAGTATTTTTAGATAAACTATAACTTCTATGTTTTAACCCTATTTTTGGCGTTAATTCCCAACCTGGATTTTTAAAAGGATACTCAACAGATGGGTATAGGCTTATTCTTGTCCCATCAGCTTTATAATCATAAGTATGACTAAAGATAGATATTTCTCCATTAAAATTATATTTTAATTGCTTATTTTTTTCATGAGTATAAAAATTAGCTCTAATTTGAGGTAAAACACTATATTGTTCAACCAAACCTGTTTTAGCAAGCTGATAATCTGTGGTGTTAATAGATGTATTTAAATGACCAAATGATCCATAATCTTCTCTAGTTATTACTGCTTGTCTTTTAATATGCGTTCTTCCAACTCTAGAAACTGTATTGCCAAAATCGTTAAAGTATGTCAAGTCTGACGTACCACCAATATTAATATTTGATGTTATAAGAGTCCCGTCCCATCCTCCAGGATTATTGCTCAATTCTAAATTATCTTTTAAAATTCTATTATCTCGGAAAAAATAAGCATGTCTATTTTCCCTAGTTATATCATCTTTATCCATATTTGCTAATTCAAACTCAGTATCACTATTTTGAGTTTTATATCTTAACTCTGCCTCCAACATTTGGCCTCTTCCAGAAAAACTTGTTGGCGTGATAGTTGCATCCATGTTCTCGGCAATATTAAAATAATAGGGCGTTGAGATAATAGTTCCGCTTTCACCAGAACTCCCAATGGTTGGAAATAAAAACCCACTATGACGATCTTTGCTCAAAGGAAAACTAAAAAATGGTGAATAGAGAATAGGAACGTCTTTATATTTTAAAAAGATATTATAAGCATGCCCTCTATCTGTATCACGATATAAAATAGTCTTTGAAGAAGTTATTTCCCAGTCAGGATCATCTAGACTACAGGTTGTATAGCTACTTGGAGTTAAGTATATAACGCCAGCATCATCTATAAATATATCGTCAGCCTTACCGCTCCCTGGTCTCTTTTGGTCAGGGAAGTGATAGGTTGTATCTGAAAAATTAACAGTATCATTTTCACTATTATAGCCACCTTTATTAGCATATAAAGTTAGGTCTTCTGTAAGATATTTAACATCTCCTTCTGCGGTTAATACTCCTGTATCTGCATTAAAATTTGCTTTATCAGACTTAATCAAATCATTTGCTCTTTCAATTTCAACATTCCCATTAGCATAAAAAATTCCTGCTTCATCTTGATTCTGATCATCTGATCTAACTTCTAAAGTTTCTTCATCAGCATTGAACAGAGTTTTTTGTGTTAAGTAATTTTCAAATTCATTATCTATGCATACAGGTAATTTATTCTTTAAAGTTGCGGTAAGATAATCATCTCTTTTTGCTACAATTATTTCTGTATATGAGCTATTTACTTTTAAAGCCGTATCTTTTACAGGTGCATCTTTATAAGAATTATTCACATCCTTGCCCATTTTCTTAATAATTTTATGTTGGTCATATATTTCAGCAACTTTTTCATTTTTAAATATAACTATTACTCTTTTTGGTGCTAAAAATACGCCTTTAACCCTCTCATAATATATATAATCCCAGCGCTCTGAATGGAATACATCAATTATTGTAGGAGTTCCTAGTAAGAATTTTACTTGCTCTTTGCTTAAGCCAGGAACAAGTTGCTGAAGTTTTTCATTTTCAATTAGAGTGCCTTGTTTGATAGGTGTTTTATAAGGTTTGGGCAGCCAACTAGGCCCAGTTTCTAAAAATTCTAAAATTTCTTCGTCTGGAAGATAAATATTCGGGATTATCGAAGCATTTACATTACCTACAATAATGCATAAAACAGCTGTTAAAACTATAGTTTTTGCTTTCTTTAAAAACACTTTCTTCATAATATCCGTGATTATATCATGAAATTCATAGTAAAATAGAGAGAGTTACCAGACCTTCTTGTAGTTACGACTTTATTATTTCTAATATTTTTTTAGATAAAAGAGCAGGGTCATTACCGCCAATCATCTTATGTAATATATTTTTATTTTGATAGAATTCTATTATTGGAGCAGTCTGCTCTTGGTATACGTTCAGTCTATTTTTTACAGTTTCTTCTTTATCATCTTCTCTTTGATATAGTTCACCACCACCTTCACACTTATCTCCTACTTTTTCTCCTCTATCTGTATTTCCAATATATCCACTACTAGTACACAACAATCTTCCAGTACATCTTTCAATCAAAGTCTTAAAAGGTACATCTATTAAAAAGACATGTTCTAGTGAAATATTCTTAGCTGTAAATAGTTCATCTAAACTTTCTGCTTGAGAAATATTCCTTGGATAGCCATCAAGTATAAAACCTTTTTTACATTCATCTTGGCCAAGTTTTTTAGAGACTAAGGATAGAACTAAATCATCACTGACAAATTTACCTGTCGACATTATATCTTGAATTTCTTTTCCAAGGCTTGAACCACCTTTTATTTCTTCTCTCAAAAGATCACCTGTTGAAATTTGGGGAATACCAAACTCTTTTATGATAAGTTTCGACTGCGTACCCTTGCCGCAACCTGGTGCTCCTAAAAATAATATATTCATAATTTTTTCTCCTAAAGGTTATAGTAATGGTGCAATTACTAAACTAACAATTGCCATAACATTAATTAATATGTTCATTGATGGACCTGATGTATCTTTAAGAGGATCTCCGACAGTATCACCAACTACAGCAGCTGTGTGTACATCAGACCCTTTCCCGCCTAGGTTACCTTGCTCAACGTATTTCTTTGCATTATCCCATGCGCCACCTGCATTTGACATTGTTAGAGCTAGCAAAACACAACTAAGTAGGCCACCACCAAGTAGACCTCCTAACATTTCAGCACCAAAACCAAGTCCTATTATAACAGGAGAGAACACCGCAATTGCTCCCGGCAAAATCATTTTCTTTAGTGCGGCTGTTGTTGCAATTTCTATGCATTTGCCATTTTCGGGTTTAGCTGTTCCTTCTAGTAATCCAGGTATTTCCCTAAATTGTCGTCTGATTTCATTAATCATTTCAGACGCAGCATCGCCAACCGCAGTGATGGTTAAAGAAGCCACTAAGAAAGGAATCATTCCTCCGATTAACAAACCTATAAGCACATTTGTATCTGTCAGTAATAGCTGAATCTCAGCTCTACCCTGAGATATATGGGTATGATTAACTTCTTGGACAAAAGCTGTGATGATTGCAAGGGCAGCTAATGCAGCCGCTCCAATAGCAAAACCTTTACCTATAGCAGCTGTAGTATTTCCAACCTCATCTAAACTATCGGTAATTTTTCTTGTATCTTCCCCAAGACCAGCCATTTCCGCTATGCCTCCAGCATTATCAGCTACAGGACCATATGCATCAATAGCCATAGTAATTCCTACTGTTGCCAACATACCAACAGCTGCAATTCCTACACCATATAAATCAGCATACGCATTAGCGATGAAAATTATTACAGCTATAGAAATAATAGGAATAACTACAGATTCTAATCCTATAGCTAATCCAGTTGTAATAAGAGTGGCTGGACCAGTTTTACCTTGCCCAGCAATTTTTTTAACAGGTGCTCCACCAGTATAGTATTCAGTCACAAGACCTATAATAACACCGCCAACAGTGCCTGCTAACACAGCAAACCAAATATCTAGATTTAATCCTAAAGAGCCTATTACGTAATATGAAAAGATTACAAATATTACAGCAGCTGAGAATGTTCCTCCACGAAGTGCTCCGCTAATTTTTTCAGTTGATGTTGTTTTAGCTAAATATTTAACAATAAATATACCAGCTATTGAACATAATAAACCAAGAGAAGCTAGAGCCAAGGGTAGAAACATTAATGACTCTCGTGAGCCAAGATTATCAATTAAAGTCAAACTTATTGTTGATGCTATAGCTATAGAAGCAATTATAGAACCACAGTAAGATTCAAATATATCAGAACCCATTCCAGCAACATCACCAACATTGTCACCAACATTATCTGCTATTACTCCTGGATTGCGTGGATCATCTTCCGGTATGCCTGCTTCTACTTTGCCAACTAAGTCAGCACCGACATCCGCACATTTAGTAAAAATACCTCCACCAACTCTTGAAAATAGAGCAACAACTGACGCGCCCATTCCAAAACCATGAATTACAGAAGTTGTTGCTGGATCACTACCATATAAGAAATATAGTATACCTAGGCCAAGAAGACCCATGGCAGCAACAGTAAGCCCCATAATAGAACCACCAAAAAATGCAATTGTCAGACTTTCAGATATACCAAATTTATTAGCAGCATTAGTTGTTCTCACATTTGCTTTAGTAGAAGTATACATTCCAATAAAACCTGTAGCAGACGAACAGAGAGCTCCAATTATAAATGCTAATGTGCTTTCTGGGCCTAGCCCTATATATACTCCAACCGTTAGAAATAGAGAAAAAAAGAATAATACAGAATACTCTTTTCTTATAAAAGTCATTGCCCCAAGATGAATCTCATCAGCAATTTCAATAATTTTACCTTCGCCTGCAGGGAAAGTAAGGATGAATTTATATAACACATATGCGGTTAATAAGCCTAGAATTCCTAGGTAAAGCGGTATTAGTTCTAAATTAAACATTTAGCCTCCTTGTTTCATATAAGCACTTTTCCGATATATTTTTAATTGAAAATGTAATTTATATATTCTTTTAGAAGAAGTCTCCATATAATCATATAATGAAAACGAAATCTCGAAGAGACTCTATCAGAAAACGTAAGAATATTGAAGAAAAATATAGCTGGGACCGACTTAGCGACTCTGATGATGAGAGAAAATCTCATAAGATTAGGGCTTTAATTGCCACTGTTATCGTAGTTTCACTATTTTCTCTTTATATGACCAAACTTTATCAAGTCCAAGTTTCTAACCATGAATATTATTCAGTAAAGTCAGACTCTAATAGGATTAAAATCAGACCAGTACAAGCAACACGTGGAATTATCTATGATAGAAAAGGTAGTATTCTAGCTGATAACATCAGTACTTTTAATCTTGTCGTAAAAAAAGAACTTATTGGTGACAAAAAAGATTTCTTAGATAAACTTGGGAAATTAGTCAATTTAGATAAAAATATGACTGAAAGCATAAACAGTCAATATAAAAATCGAAGACTAAAGGATATTACAATCATTGAAGATATAACGTTAGATGATTATTCTAAGATTGCGGTAGATCAATATATTCTCCCAGTAGTAGAATTGTTATCTAAATCTAAAAGAAGATATAAATCTCCAGAAGCCATGGCCCATGTCATGGGTTATGTTGGGAAAGTCTCGGATGCTGATATAGAATCATCTGTTGTAAAAATACATGAGGGAATGACAGAAATAGGCAAGCTTGGAGTAGAAAGATTTTATCAAAATATACTTTCAGGCCAACCCGGTTTTGAGAAATTAGAAACTGACGCAAGAGGAGAAGTAATAAGGGTTTTAGAAAAAAGAGAACCTATTCGGGGGAAAGATATTGTTTTAACAATTGACCTCGATCTCCAAAACTTTATTTATGAAATAGTAAAAGATAAGGAGGGCGCGGTTATAGTCATGAACCCCAATAATGGTGACATTTTAGCATTTGTAAGTTTTCCAGGATATGATATAAATCTTTTTACAAAGTCAATATCTAACAAACAGTATGCAGCCCTGCTAAATGATAAAAGAAAGCCTTTAATCAACAGAGTAACCTCTGGTCAATATCCGCCCGGTTCTACATTAAAACCATTCATTGGAATGATTGCCTTGGAGCAAGGAATTATTAATGAGAACAAATTTGTCAATTGTGATGGCGCTTATGAGCTTGATAATCATAAGAGGCCATTTCGCTGTTGGAAGAAAGATGGTCATGGAGATGCAGATTTATCTTATGCACTCACGCAATCTTGTGATGTTTTTTTTTACAGAGTTGCTCAATTAACAGGAATAGATTTAATAAGCGAGCATTTATATAAATATGGATTTGGTCAAAAGACCTATATAGATTTATATGGTGAAAAAGAAGGGCTAATTCCTGATAGAGCATGGAAGTCCAAAGCTAAACAAGAACCATGGTATCCAGGAGAAACGCTAAATGTAGGTATAGGCCAGGGGTATTTTCTTGCCACTCCTATGCAGTTAACATTAGCCACTGCTAGTTTAGCTACAGATGGAAATACTTATACCCCACATTTCTTATTTGGTGATAAGAATAATAAAACCAGTGAAGTATCAATGTATGATTATAAAAATAATAAATTTTCTACAGAGATGAAAGATATTCATCATCTTGATATTGTAAAGAAGGCAATGTGGCGTGTTGTGAATGATAATGGAGTTGGAACTGCTTCAAGCCTAAAAAAAGTAAAAAATATAGAATTTGCAGGGAAAACTGGTACTGCACAGGTTTATAATCTAGACAAAGGCAAGACCGGTACAAAGAGACTCCAGGATCATGCGTTATTCATAAGCTATGCCCCTTTTGAATCACCAGAAATTGTTGTTACAGTGGTAGTAGAAAATGGAGGTGGAGGTTCATCAACTGCAGCCCCAATAGCAAGAGATATAATAGAATATTATATGGATAAGAAGCTAACGTCGGTATCAAAATATGAATGATTATGTAGGTGGTACAAGAAAACCTTTTTCAGGACTCTCGGCGTTATTATATATTGATGCCAGACTTGTTATACCAATAATAATAATTGCAATACTCGGATTAGTTACAATATTTAGTAGTTCGTCTGGAGACTTAAATTTAGTTATTAAACAATTAACTAGAATCATCATAGGCATAATTACGATGATTTTTATTGCGCAGGTTAATCCTGATAATCTAAAATTATTTGCACCAATACTGTATATATTTACAATATTATTACTCGGACTTGTACTTATTTTTGGCGTTGGGAATAGTGCAGATAGATGGCTTGATTTATATTTTATAAGGTTTCAGCCATCAGAGTTAATGAAAATACTAGTGCCTTTAATGTTAGCTACTTTTTATGCAGACAAACCTCTTCCTCCCAAAATCTCATATATTTTTGTGGCTATACTAATAGTTTTAGTTCCGGTATTTATGATTATGAGACAACCGGACCTTGGTACCGCATTATTGATAGGTATGTCAGGAGCTATTGCTATATTACTCGCAGGTATGTCGCTTAAATTTTTTTTAGGTAGCACTATCTCAGCTATGTCACTTATCCCAATCTTATGGCTCAACATGCATCAATATCAAAAGCAAAGAGTGCTAACATTTTTTAATCCAGAAAGTGATCCTTTAGGTTCAGGCTACCACTTAATGCAATCTAAGATAGCGCTTGGTTCAGGTGGTTTTTTTGGTAAAGGATTTTTTAATGGAACACAATCAAAACTTGGCTTCGTACCGGAGCATTCAACTGACTTTATATTTACTGCTTTTGGAGAAGAATTTGGATATCTGGGTGTTATTATATTAATGACATTATATCTTTTTATTGCGCTGAGAGGATTAAGTATTTCAATAAAAGCTACAGATAATTTTGGCAGAATTTTAACTGGGACTCTCAGTTTAACTATATTTTTATATGTATTGGTGAACGTAGGTATGGTTATTGGTTTTTTACCTGTTGTGGGGGCTCCATTACCATTCATGAGTTATGGGGGCACTTCCATGGTTACATTATTTGCTACAATAGGAATGATAATGTCAATTAAATCACATCAGAGGATCTTGAGAAAATGATTAAAGGGTTACTAATTTTTCTAGTTTTATCTAGTACTGCGATGGCAAGCTATGATCAATATAAAGTAAATAATTTTATTGATTTTATGCATTCCGAACACTCTTATAGTAAAGAAAACCTCAAGATTTTATTTAATGAAATTAAAGCAGAGCCACGCATAAAAAAATATTTTAAAAAAGCTCCAGAGAGAACCTTGACGTGGAATGGTTGTAAAGCTGAGGATAAAAAATGCACTAACTATAAGAAGTTATTTGTTACTAAAAAAAACATAGAGAAGGGAATCATTTTTTGGAATAAGAACAAAAATACTCTACTCAGAGCAGAAAAAAAATTCGGGGTACCTCCAGAAATTATCATTGCGATTATAGGAATAGAGAGTAAGTATGGGCTACGAACTGGAACTTTTAAAACATTTGATACTTTAGCATCTCTGTCTTTAGGACCAAACGAGGGGAGACGAGCAAAATTTTATAAAGATGAACTTATAAATTTTTTATTAATGTGTAGAGAGAATAAATTAGATCCAAGAAATATAAAAGGCTCCTATGCTGGAGCCCTTGGTAAACCTCAGTTTATATCTAGTAGTTATAGACATTATGCTATTGATTTTAATGGAGACAATGTGGTCGACTTATGGAACTCAAATGAAGATGTTATTGGAAGTGTTGCTAATTATTTTAAAAAAAATGGCTGGAAAAATAATCAGCTTATAATGAGTAATGCAATATACAAGAATCCTAATATTAAGTATGTGGAGAGTGAGTCCAAGAAAACCTATAAACCTAAAACTCCTTATAAAGTATTCATGAATAATAAATTATATTCAGATGAGGCTATTGATGATAATACCTTATTATCTGTTATCGGTAGAGAGGAACAGGATGGTAAAATCTATAGTTTTGCACATAAAAATTTTTATGTTATTACTAGATATAATCGTAGCAGATTATATGCATTAGCAGTGTACTCTTTAAGTAATCAGATTAAGAGATATAAATCAGAGTTAGAAAATGATAATTCATGATATGATTATATAGTTATTTATGAAAATTTTGAAAAATAGAAATACATTTTTTAATTTCTTGTTAGTGTCAATGGTCTTGTTGAGCACGCAAGTTTTTTCTGCCCCAATACCTAAAGCTCCTAATCCTGATGTGAGTTCATATATTCTAGTAGATTATGATAGCGGTATGGTTATAGCTGCTAAGAACCCAGATTTAATATTACCACCTGCAAGTATTACTAAGATTATGACATCATATCTTGCTTTCACTGAACTTCAGAATAAAACGCTAGATTTAAAAGATGAAGTGCTAATTAGTAAGAATGCTTGGAAAACAGGCGGTTCTAAGATGTTTATAGAAGTTGGTAAAAAAGTTAGAATTGATGAATTATTACATGGAATTATTACTACTTCTGGAAATGATGCCAGTGTAGCAATGGCTGAGCATATATCTGGCAATGAAGAGACTTTTGCAATTTATATGAATCAGATGGCAGAAAGCCTAGGCATGACTAATACAAACTATGCAAATTCAACAGGTCTTCCTAATGAAGAGTTATATACGACCGCTACAGATGTAGCGTTGCTATCGAGAGCTTTAATAAAAAATTTCCCTAAAGAATACAAATTATATTCTCAGAAAGAATATGTTTTTAATAAAATTAAACAGTACTCCAGAAATAAGCTTTTATATTTAGATGATTCAGTTGACGGAATAAAAACAGGCTTTACGCAGAAAGCTGGATATTGTTTGGCTACTTCAGCAAAACGTGGGTCAAGGAGACTGATATCTGTGGTTCTTGGAGCCAAGTCCCCGGACCAGAGAACTAAGGTTTCCAAATCTTTATTAGAATATGGTTTTAGATTTTATGAGACGCATAAAATATTTTTGAGTAACGAGGAGTTAATCCAGGCCAGAGTATTTAATGGTGATAAAAATAATATAAGCCTTGGGGTTATTGATGATACATATATTTCTGTACCCCGAAGACAAATTAAAAATATTAAGAAAAAATTTGTTATAGATCGAAACCTCAGCGCCCCAGTTAACGAGAATGAAGCTGTTGGTTATATGGTCATTGAGCTAGAAGGCAAGAGAATTAACACCTATAAGCTATTTGCAATGGAGTCAATTAAAGAAGGTAGTTTTTATAGGAAAACTTTAGACTCTATTTATAGATACTTTTAAGCATGGACCAAGTTTATTTAAATGGTAGTTTTCTCCCAAGATCAGAAGCTCAAATCCCAATAATGGATAGAGGGTTTTTGTTTGGTGACGGAGTATATGAATTAATACCTGTTTTTAATAAAAAAGTTTTCTTATTAGAAGAGCATTTAAAACGCTTAAAAAATAGTTTAAATCTAATTCAGATGAATGATGTTAAAGGCCTTGATAAGATAATCAGTACATTAATTAAAAAAAATACAAAAAATACCTTTTTTATATATTTGCATATATCAAGAGGAGTTCAAAGCTCTAGAAATCATATATATTCAGAACATATTGAGCCTACAGTTTTATTAATGTGCGAGGACTATCCTGCGTTTTCTGAAGACTTAATTAAAAAAGGTTTCCAGGCAACTATGCAAGATGACTTTAGGTGGATGAAGTCAAATATAAAAAGTATCTCATTACTAGGTAATGTTTTATTAAAAAATTATGCATCTAGTAATGGATGCTATGAAACTCTTTTAATAAGGAACAAAAAGTTAACCGAAGGATCTACGAGTAATGTATTTATAGTTAAAGATGAAATTATTTATACTCCAAAGCTTAGTAATGAGCTATTGCCAGGAGTCACTAGGGGTTTGCTAATCAAGCTTCTTAATGAAAATCATTTAAAAGTCATTGAATCGGATATTTATGAATCAGATGTAGTGAATGCAGATGAAGTTTGGTGCTCTAGCTCTACTAATGCAGTAGTTCCCATTATCAAGGTTGATGACAATATCGTTAATAATGGCAGAGTTGGAAATATCACTATGAAGGTTCACAAAATTGCACAAGATTTTATAATTAACTTTTAGAAAATACATAAACCATTATGTCTGAATAACGGTTTATGTATTATGTTTACTTAGTTTGTCTTTGGGTCACACGAATATGCAGCAGCATTCATTTCTTGTGCTTTAGCTGTACACTCATCTCTTGATGAAAATGGTCCAACAGTTTCAAAACGATCGAAATCATTTTCTATTGGGAAAATTTTTGCTGTATATTCACTTGGAGGAGTACCTGTACTACCACCGCAAGCTGTAAGGACAGCAGTTAACATTAAGACAGACATTATTTTGAAATTTTTCATTAGCCCCCCGTTTGGCATTATTATCAATAACAGTACCTATTATACTGTTACTTAAGCAGAATTCATAAACATTTAATCCAAAAACATAAATTAAAAAGAGGAAATAGGGTAAAAAAAATATATAATGAATAACTGTATAGGGGTTTAGTTATATTATCATTTGCTAATATATAAAGAAAAATTAGCTTTAATAATATTTTAAAAATACAAACGTAAGAAAAAAATTTACAAGGGGTTAAAATGAAAGAAATAAAATCAGATAAAGGAATAATGTCTAAAATTTCTGATTCTCGCAGAGGATTTATGAAGGGACTGGCTACAGTAGCTGCTGCAACTCCAGTTGTAGGTGCATTATTTAATTCTAAAGATGCTGATGCAGCATTAGCTGATCATACTATGTATCTCAGAGGCTCATATTTTGAGAGTTGTACGTGTGAGACAATTTGTCCATGTTTGCTTTTACTGGATCCAACAGAAGGATTTTGTAAGGCAGTTCTTGGATGGGATATTGAGAAAGGACATGTTGGTACCGTTGATGTAAGTGGACTAAGGGTAGCAATGTGGTTAAATGCACCAGGTAATCTATTAAAAGGACAATTTGAAATGGCTGTCTATATAGATGAAAGAGCAAGTAGATCTCAATTTAATGCATTAAGAGAAGCTTATCATGGAATACATGGTGGACATTTAGGTGTGATTGCAAGTCTTGGTAAAGGTGCTGAAGGGCAGCCAAGAGAATATCTCCCAACTAAGTCTGCTAGAATACATATGACTCAAGAAGGACCAAATAGACATTTAAAAATTGACGGTATTTTGGAAAATAAAATGGAACAATTGAAAGGATCAAGCGGAGCTGTAACGGTTCGCGGTACACCTTTAGCTGTTGCACCTCCATTTGCTATCACAGTTAGTAGAGCTATAAAAGCTACATTTACCGACCATGGAACTAACCATTCATGGGAAGGCGGTAATGGCTTAAGTTCACCATTCGTTTATATGGATGGCGGAGCTAAACAAACAGCTATAGAGGTTTAAACTTCAATTTAACGACCCGATCTAATATTTAGGCCGGGTCGTTTTTTAGTTATGGAAACACAAACAAATACACAATTTAAACAAGCACCATTGAAAGACCGCATGGTCGTCTATGTTGGTGTTGCAATCGTATTGCTTATATCTTGGTTTTATATTCTAGGCATGGGCTGGCATATGAATACTCTTCCGTTTATTGAAAATACTTCTATGAATATGAACATGGATATGGACAAACCCATGAACATGGATAAACCCATGAATATGGACAAACCTATGAACATGGATATGGACAAACCCATGAACATGGATAAACCCATGAATATGGACAAACCTATGAACATGGATATGGAATCTGGAATTATTGGAAGTGTTTTAACATGGATGCCGCCATCTGATGGATTATGGTCAATGAGTGATTTCACTTTATTGTTTCTGATGTGGGCAGTAATGATGGTTGCAATGATGACCCCTTCTATACTCCCGATGCTATTTTTATTTACTACCTTGAATGCTAGAAATAGAAGTAATGGAAAAGAAACATCTTCTGTGATGATTCTACTTTTTGGTTATTTATTAAGCTGGGTTTTATTTAGTTTAGTGATAACTTTTCCTCAGTATGCGATGCATCAAACTGGTCTTTTAAACCCAATGATGGAGCCTACTCATGCTTATATTGGTTCTATAGTTTTATGCTTAGCTGGAATTTATCAATTCACTCCATTTAAGGAAGCTTGTTTAACAGTTTGTCAGTCTCCATTGAGCTTTTTAATGAATAATTGGAGAGATGGAAATTTAGGAACTTTTTTAATCGGGTATAAGCATGGATTTTATTGCATAGGTTGCTGCTGGGCTTTAATGCTCACTTTATTTGCACTTGGAGTTATGAATATCATGTGGGTCATGGTTTTAACGGTATTTGTATTATTTGAAAAACTATCATATAAAAGACCTTTGCTTTACAGACGAGTTACAGGACTCGTATTTATATCATGGGGTATTTTTCTCTCACTATAATTTGTTTTGAATAATAAGATCAAGAAACATATTAAAATACTTGGGAAAGTTCAAGGTGTGGGATACAGATTTTGGTTGCAAGCATTTGCAATTCGATATGGAGTTTTTGGATGGGTTCGAAATAATTCCAATGGAGAGGTAGAGGCCTTCATGACTGGCGATGAAGAAATAATTACTAATCTAATAGAACAATGTTATATGGGGCCACCAGAGTCTGCAGTGGAGAAAATATTAATCTCCGATACTGACGAAGATTATGATGCAAAATCTTTTGAGATTATGATAGATAATTAACCCTATAAAGCTATTCTTTCTCTTATCATGTTAAGTCTGTCTGGTGTTCCAACATCATCCCATAATCCCTTATATAGTTCTGCACCAATATTATTTTCTTTATGTAAAATGCTTCCTAATTCTATGTCTGTATAATTTAAAAATAATTCAGGCTTATAGATTCCTATGCCTGTATAAATAAAATCATTCCCTTCACTTATTTTATTATTATTAATATTGAAGTCACCTTTAAGGTATTCTGGTTTTTTGGCTAGTACGATATGCGCAAGAGCTTCCTTCATAAGACTCATGTTAATTAGGTCTATAAATAAATAATTTGTCCATATATCAGCATTAACAACAAGAAATGGTTTATCATTAAACTCTTTTATTATTTTTCTAATCCCGTTAGCTGTCCCTATTGGCATAGAGCCTTCATCACTTATAACTATATTAATTCCATACTTAGATCCATCACCTACATGTTCTTGAATATAGTCACCAAGATACCCGGTATTAATAACAATCTTTTTGATACCAGCCTCGGTTAGTTTAATTATTTTATCTTCTATCAAGGTTACATTTCCTACACGCAACATTGCCTTAGGAATGTCCCTAGTTAATGGCATCATTCTCTTCCCTCTACCAGCTGCTAGAATTATTGCCTGGCTAATCATAATTTCCCCTGACTTTTAATTTGTTTTACTAATATTTGAAACTCATGTAATTCTGGATATTTAGTACATAACTCAGCTATGTAGTTAAGTGTTTTTGGGATATCTTTAAGATACGATGATTTCTTATCTCTATAATATAATCGTGAAAATATCCCTATAGCCTTTAAATGTCTTTGCAGACCTGTCATATCAAACCAATACTCAAATTCATCATAAGTTATAGACTGTTCTAATCTTTGAAAATAAGTTTTCACCATCTTATAAATCAATTCATCATCCCATTTAATATAACAATCTTTTAATAGAGAAACTAAATCATATGTCATTGGACCTATCATGGCATCCTGGTAATCTAAAACCCCAGGATTATTTTTATCAGTGACCATTAAATTTCTAGAATGAAAATCTCTATGAATAAATGTTGTTGGTATTTTTGATATACGGTTTGCTAAAATTTCATTAAAATCTTTTAAATATATAGACTGGTCTTGATTGAGTTTCATTTTCAAATGTTTTTCTAAAAACCAATCTTTAAATAAATCCATTTCTTTTGTTTGTATATTGATATCAAATACTTCAAGCCCTTTGCTACTAGCCTCATTTTGTATTCTACATATAACATCTATGGCATCTGTATATAGGCAATAAACAGTTTCTTTATTAAGCGCATCAAGATAATTATTTTTACCTAAATCCGACATTAAAATGTAACCTTTGGATTCATCAACCTCGTATATAATTGGCACATTAATTTTAGCCAATGCTAATCTTTTTGTCACATCAAGAAATGAAGTTAAAGGCTCATGTTGTGGCGGAGCATCCATTATAATTTTGGTATCTCCTTGAGACATAACTCGATAGTATAATCTAAAGCTTGCATCCTCAGAGGCTTTCTCAATAGTAAAATCTTGCGGATAATATTTCTTTACCCACTTAGTTAAATCTGAGATTTTATTTTGTTCCATCTGCTAATATTACATGATTATTTAGTTATTTTTCACAAAAAAGATATACTTAATCAAAAGAAATAGTATTAATAATTATGAGCAATAAAAATATATTTAAAAAATCCTTAGAATTACAATTAAAAGCAAAGGATATTGGCCTTGACTGGCTAGAAATTGAAGGCGTTATTTCAAAGCTTAAAGAAGAGACTGCTGAGGTAGAAGAGGCTATTGAGAATAATGACAAAGAAGCTATTAATGAAGAGCTCGGAGATTTATTTTTTACATTTCTATGCCTTACAAGACATCTAGATTGCGACCCAGAAGAAGTTCTGGAGCTTGCTAATATTAAATTTAAAAAGAGATTTGATGAGGTTAAAGAATTATTAAAAAAAGAAGAAATGACATATGCAAATCCAGAAGAGATGGATAGATTATGGAGAATTATAAAAAAGGAAAAGTAGAGGAGTCTATTCTTTTAGATTTTTGTTTTTATAATCACATAATTCAGTAACTTTACATTTATAACATAATGGCTTTCTGGCCATACAAGTATATCTACCTAAAATAATTAGCCAGTGATGGGCATGTAATTTAAAATTATCAGGAATATTTTTCTCAAGACCTTTTTCAACCTGGGATACATTATTGCCTGGAGCTAATCCTAGACGATTTGATACACGGAAGACATGAGTGTCAACACCTATGGTTGGTTGCCCAAATGCATTATTCAGAACAACATTTGCAGTCTTTCTTCCAACCCCTGGAAGCTTTTGTAAATCTTCTCTATCTTGAGGTATTTTGTTATTAAAATCTTCTATTAACATTTTGCATGTAAGAATTACATTTTTAGCTTTAGCATTGTATAGACCGATAGTTTTAATATAAAATTTTAATTTATCTTCCCCTAATTTAATAATTTTTTCAGGAGTTCCGGCAACCTTATATAATTTAGTAGTTGCTGCATTTACACTTTTATCTGTAGCTTGCGCAGATAGAATTACAGCAATGAGTAATTGAAAAGTTGTTTCATAATGAAGCTCTGTTACTGGCTCGGGATCATTGGCCTGAAGAATTTCAAAGATTGATAGAATCTTTTTTTTATTCATATTCTTTTATTTTATTATTCTTAGATTTTTCTCTAGAGATAACATCTTGAATATAAGTCTTTATTTGATGAGATTTGTTTGTACTTTCTCGAGCTATTTTTTTTGCTTCTTTAATTTTGTTTAACCTTATATTTTTATTATCATAATAAACTTTGGATGTATCAGCTTGCATGCCTGGCCAGACCCAATCCTTATTATCCTCATATTGTTGCATTTCCATACAATCTACTGGACATTGACTGATGCATAATTCGCAGCCATTACACTGATCATTTAATATATAATGCTTTTGATGTCTTGCCCCAATTATTGCATCTACGGGGCAAACTTTTATACAAATAGTGCATCCTATACACTCTTCTACTCTTATTTCAGCTATCTGATAATTTTTAATTTTATTTTCTTTAATAGGGTCATTATTTTTTAATATATTTTTTAATTGATTTTCGGTATGTGTACCGCCAGGTTCACATTTATTCAAATCTTCATCATCTGAGACAACAGCTTGTGCATAAGACAGGCAATCTTCATAAGTACACTTTTTGCATTGAAGCTGCGGTAGTGCTGTTAAGATTTTTTCTACTAATAAAGTATTATCAGACATTAGCTAATCTTGGCGCCAGGCATAACATCTTTTTCTGGTTGCAAGACAATGATATCCCCATCATTTTGTGTTGCCAACATCATTCCATTTGATGTACCAAATTTCATTTCTCTTGGTAATAAGTTAACAATAACCACTACCAATTTATTCAATAACTCTTCAGGCGAATAGGATTTTTTAACTCCAGCATATATTGTCCTTTCTTCCTCTTCTCCAATATCAACTTGTAACTTTAGCATTTTCCTTGAATCTTCTACTTCTTCAGCATGTATAATTTTACCAATTCTCAAGTCAACCTTAATAAAATCTTCTATTGTTATTTTTTCGTCTGTCATTTTTTCTCTCCACTACATTCATTCTTCATTGCTTCTATTGATTCTTTAGTTATACGAGTTATGATTGGCTGAAATTTAGAAATTTCAGTATTAAGTTGAACTTCTTGAAGGTTAGCCCAGGTCATGGAATCACAATTCATAATATCTTCAACCTTGTTTGATATCTTAGGTAATATAGGCTTGAGGTATCCAATTAATATTCTAAAAAGATTGAGCCCATCTGTACAAATTTCTTGGACAAGTTCCCTTTCATTTTCATTTTTTATTTTAACCCATGGCTTTACTTCATCTAAGTATTTATTAACATTATCCGCCAAGGAAGATATGAGCCTTATATTGATGGAATAATTTCTATTTTCATAATTATTAATCACATCATTAGTTTTAGATAAGCATTCTTTTATTAAATTTTCATTATTAAATTTATTAGCTAACTTATTATCAAAATCTTTATTAATAAATTTTGCGCATCTGCTACCAATATTAATAATTTTTCCTACTAGTTCTGAATTTACCCTTGACTGAAAATCTTCAAAACTTAAATCAATGTCTTCAATTTTATTCGTCAGCCTACTAGCGAAGTAATATCTTAAATATTCTGGATCTAAGTGATTCAAATAAGTTCTAGCATTAAAAAAAGTTCCCCTAGACTTTGACATTTTTTCTCCATCAACTGTTAGAAATCCATGGCAGAATATTGCAGTTGGTTTTCTAAACCCAGCTCCTTCAAGCATAGCTGGCCAAAACAAAGCATGGAAGTAAGCAATATCTTTTCCTATAAAATGATACAGTTCTGTTTTTGAGTTTTTATCCCAATGCTCATTAAAGTCTTTAGAGTGTTTTTCACAATAATTTTTATGTGAAGCAATATAGCCTACGGGTGCATCTAGCCAAACATAGAAAAATTTATCAGTCTCACCAGGAATGTTAAATCCAAAATAGGGCTTATCTCTCGTAATATCCCAATCTGAAAGACCGTCTGTCAGCCATTCATTTAACTTATTTTTTATCTCTGCTTGAGTAGTGTCCGCAGATGTCCATTCTTTTAAAAACGATTCGTACTCGCTTAATTTAAAGAAAAAATGATCCGTCTCTTTAGTAATTGGAGGAGTGTTGCTAACTGTAGATACTGGGTTGATGATTTCATCGCATGCATAAGTTGCCCCGCATACTTCACAGGAGTCCCCATATTGATCTTTTGCATGACATTTAGGGCATTCACCTTTTATGTATCTATCAGGCAAAAACATCTCTGCTTTCTCATCATAAAACTGATTGATGGTTTTATTGATGATATCGCCATTACTTTTAAGTTGGTCATAAATATAAGATGAGAAATGCTTATTTTCTTCCGAGTGGGTAGAATGATAATTATCAAATTCTATAAGAAAATCTGAAAAATCCTCAACATGCTCCTTATAAGTATCCTCTATTAGTTTTTCTGGGGTTATATTCAATTCTTGTGCCTTAAGCATGATAGGCGTCCCATGGGCATCATCTGCACATATATAAGTACATTCATTACCTGACATTTTCTGACTTCTAACCCAGATATCAGTTTGGAGATATTCAACTAAATGGCCTAAATGAATGGATCCATTTGCATAGGGCAAGGCGCTAGTTACTAATATTTTTCTCATAATGTAAGACTTTTGATTTTATTGTATTAAATTTATATTTAAACGCTATAATATATCAATCTAGAAAATATAATTCATATTTTACAGTATAAACGGAGAAAATAGGCGAATGCAAAAAGAAAACATTGAAGCAGTTTTAAAAGATTACCAGTGCCCTTACATGGGAACAGACTTAGTTAGTGCTAATACTGTGAAAGACATTACAGTTGATGGCAATAATGTGTCTATAAAAATAGTTCTAGGATGGCCCGCTGAAGGCATTATGCAAGCATTCCATAAGAATTTAAATGCAAAAGTAATGGACGCTTATCCTGATGCAAAACTGACTCTAGATTTGAGTTATGAAATTATTCCTCATACCGTTCAACAAAGCATTGAAAGAATTAAAGGCATTAAAAATATTATAGCAATCGCTTCTGGTAAAGGAGGTGTCGGTAAATCAACCACATCAGTAAACCTTGCGTTAGCTCTTAAAGAAGAGGGTGCAACAGCAGCTATTTTGGATGCAGACATCTACGGTCCTAGTATTCCTAGAATGTTAGGTTTAGCTGGAAAACCAGACTCAGAAGATGGAAAAACTTTAGATCCTAAAATGGGACATGGCTTACAAGCGATGTCTATTGGTTTATTAGTAGAAGAAGAAACACCGATGATTTGGCGTGGCCCTATGGTTACACAAGCACTAGAGCAATTATTAACAGACACTAATTGGGAAGACGTAGATTTTCTAATTATCGATTTACCACCAGGTACTGGTGATGTTCAGTTAACGCTTTGTCAAAAAATACCTTTAAGTGGAGCAGTGATTGTTACTACCCCGCAAGACATCTCATTAATTGATGCAAGGAAAGGACTTAAAATGTTTGAGAAAGTAGAAGTGCCTGTATTGGGCGTAATTGAAAACATGAGTACTTTTATTTGTCCTAAGTGTGGAACAGTGGAAAGTATTTTTGGTGAAGGTGGTGGTGAACAATTAGCTGAAGAAAATGATGTTAAATTGTTAGGCCAATTACCTTTATTAAAATCAATTAGAGTAGAGATGGATAAAGGGACTCCAACAGTTTCTGAAAACCCTGAATCTCCAGTTTCATTAATCTATCGTGACATTGCTCGTAAAATGGCAGCAACACTTTCAATGAGAAAGAAAGATTATTCATCTGCCTTTCCAAAGATTGTTATTCAAAATGATTAATTGATCTATACAATATTTTATAATCTAATAATAATTAATTATAAATTGTTATATACTGTCTCTTGTGAGCATCAAATCAGATAAATGGATTAAAAAAATGGCCCAAGATCATGGGATGATTGAGCCTTTCCAGGCAGACCAAGTTAAATCTAATGATGGTGGAAAGATTGTGTCATACGGTACATCGAGTTATGGCTATGATGTTCGTTGTGCTGATGAGTTTAAGATTTTTACTAATATAAATTCCACTGTAGTAGATCCAAAGAATTTTGATGATAATAGCTTTGTAGATATCAAGTCTGATGTCTGTACCATTCCACCCAACTCTTTTGCTCTTGCAAGAACGGTTGAATATTTTAAGATACCCAGACAAGTACTCACTTTATGTTTAGGTAAATCAACTTATGCAAGGTGTGGAATAATCGTAAACGTAACTCCACTTGAGCCAGAGTGGGAAGGGCATGTAACACTTGAGTTTTCAAATACAACCTCTTTGCCTGCAAAAATATATGCTAACGAAGGCGTAGCCCAATTTATATTTCTAGAATCAGATGAAGTATGTGAGACCTCTTATAAGGATAGAGCCGGGAAATACCAAGGACAGAAAGGCGTTACTTTACCGAAAACTTAATTGTGACAGAACACATTATTAATCAAACCCTCCAAAAAGATTTCCATGGGAAAGATGATTGGAATAATTCCCTAAACCAATTCAAAGATAAAAATATATTTCAGTCTTATGAGTGGGGTGAGTTAAAAAAACTTGAAGGTTGGAAAGTTTTACATATCACGGTTACTGATAATGAAAGCTTAAAATGTATTTTGCTTGCACAGGTTTTAATTAAAAAAGTTATGGGCATAAAGATTGGATGGTGCCCTGGTGGGCCCATAGTTCAATGTAATAAATCTGATAATGGAATAGATGCTTTAGAAAAATTTAAAGAAGTTATTTTTGAAGAGAAGATTATAAACCTCCGTTGCAAACCCTATATGCCAGATACACCGGAGAATCAAAAAATATTTTCTATCATTTCTAAATCTAATTATTCGTTTACTAGCCCTAAAAGTAATATTCTTAAAATAGTTTCAGATGAAGAATTTTTAAAAAAAGTAAAAAAGAAACATCGTTACTATATTAAACAATCTGAAAAAGCTGGGCTAACTTGGAAAAACTATTCAGGTAGCGAGACAGCTAAGGTATTTTCAATTGTTTATGATGAAATGAAGGAGAGTAAAAATTTAAATCTTCCAATTATAGACATAGATGCCTTCTCTAAAATTCTTGGTCTTAATAAAGACGGTAAGTCTAGACTATTTACATTTACTGGACTTGAAAATAATAAACCAGTATCTGTTTGCGTAGTAAGTATTTTAGATAATAAGGCTTTTTATCATTATGCTGCTTCTACAGATAGGGGTAGAGTGACGTCATCCTCATACGGAATGATTTTTAATTTGATCAAGGAATTAAGAAATCTTTCAGTAGATGAACTAGATTTTGGCGGCATATCTGCAGACGGGTCTTCCGCTGGAGTTGATTTCTTTAAACTTGGATTCAATGGCGAAGAACTGCTAAAGATCGGAGAGTTTGATATTAGTAAGTCTAAAGTATATAGTTATGTCTTCAGTAAATTACTACAGTTTAAAAAAAATCTTTAAAGGAAAAATCATGAGCATTAGCACAATTAAATGGACCAGCACTTTTTTTATTTTATCAGGTATTTTAATGGCACAATTTGAAATGTACCCATACTATATCTTTGCACATTCAGTGGGTGCAGTTGGGTGGTTGATCTCGGGATATTTAATGAAAGACAACGCTGTTATGACAAATTTTGGCTTGCAGATACCTATTTTTATTATCGGATATATTAATTACTTTATGAACTAAGCTAGTAAAGCTCTATATAACGTAAATCTATATTTGCTTGAAAATCTCTTCCGATAGCCACTATTCCTAAAGTTTGTATATCTATCGAGGAGACGCTAGAGGGCTGATAAAAATTAGACCTCTTAAAATCTTTTAAAGGTAACTCTATAACTTTCCATTCACTGGTAGCTAAAAACTTTGATTGATAATATTGCCAAGGTAAAAATAAATATTTAGTTCTTATATGGACCGCATACTCTTCATTATTTCCTCTTACTTGAATTCTTATACCTTTATATAATTTTCCTACAGGATGATCATTTATTGTAGTTCGAAATTGTAAAAACCCACCATTATTTGCAGTTGAAACATTTCCTTGCATATTATAGTGAGAATCTTTTCCGTCAACCTTAGTTTCAAAGCTTCCTTCTGAAACGCCACCCATAACTTTATCTGTGACAAAACACCATCGTTCAGACGTGGCTTCACAAAAGTCTGCTTTCTCAGCTTCACCATTAGCATTTCTCATATCATCAATAATCATTGTCTCTGCCTTAATAAATTCTCCATTCATAATAAGAATGAAAAAAAATAAAATATAAACATATTTACACTTATCTAAAAGATATACATTCCCAGTCATTATTTTTCGCCTGTTCAATTAGTTTATCATCACCGTCTACAACAATAGCTGTCTCTACTTTCTCTAGAAGGGGTAAGTCATTAAATGAGTCAGAATAAAAGGTTGCGCTGGATAATTCATATCCATTTGCCTCAACCCATTCCTCAACTTTTTTCACTTTGCCTTCCCTAAAACAAGGTATACCGTCTACTTCACCTGTAAATTCATTATCTCTAATTACAAATTCTGTAGCAATTAAATCTTTGATTTTAAATAAGTCTGCAATAGGTCTAGTGACAAAACTATTGGTAGCTGTTGCAATAATAACAGGACCTTCTATTTTTTTTTGCTCTACAGTTCTTATAGCTTCTTCTAACATCATTGGTTTGATTTTATCTTCAATAAATCCTTCACGCAGCTCAAGCAGTTCTGATAATTTATTTTCTGTTAATGGTTTTAAGCAAAAAGCTAGAAAACCATCTATGTCTAAATCACCTTCATAGTAACTATTATAGAATTTTTCGCTTTCTACTAAAAAGGCATCAGACACTATTTTCTTCTCGACTATATATTGCCCCCATGCTCTATCACTATCTCCAGCTAAGAGTGTATTGTCAAGATCAAAAATTGTTAGTTTAGGCATATGAGTATTTATAAATTAAAATTTATTTTATCATCTTATAGTTAATTAGAAATCTAAAATCATATTATTTTTAATTACTCCCTATAATTACCCAAGATATATTGAGCTTATTAATATAATACTTTGCTATACTAATATGAATGAAGGGTAAAAATTATAGAAAAGGGGTAGGCATTATTATAGTTAATGCCAAAGGACAGTTTTTTTTAGGCAAAAGAATTGGTGCCGAAGCGTGGCAGTTTCCTCAGGGAGGCATAGATGAAGGTGAAAATCCGGAAGAAGCTTTGTATAGGGAATTACATGAAGAAACCGGGTTAATTAAAGACAAGGTAACAATTGTTACTGTTAGCAAGAGATGGCTTGTTTACCATATACCTCATGTTTATCAGCGCTCAAATAAACAATATGATGGTGCTATGCAGAAATGGTTTTTACTAAAACTCACTGGAACCAATGAAGATATTAACCTAAATGCTGTAGATCAAGCTGAGTTTGATGCGTGGAAATGGGCAGATAAAAAGACTGCAATTAACAGTGTCATCAGATTTAAAAAGGGCGTTTATGCAAGTATATTTTCTGAGTTTTCCGATGTATTAAAAGGGCTTAAAAACAACTAAGTAGATAATTGCAACGAGTAATAAAACTGGTACTTCATTAAAAACTCTATACCAAACGTGACCATGATTATTTCTATTATTCTTGAAATCATACATAATTTTGCCACACCATACATGATATAAGCCTAACAAGGCAACCAAGAATATTTTCACCTGTAACCATAAAAGAAACTCATGAAATTGTATTAAATAGATGCCAAAGATTATTGTCAATATTCCGCCAGGAGTCATGATTCCCCAGAACAGTTTTCTTTCCATGATTTTAAATCTATTAATAGATATCTCATCATTTGATGTCGCATGATAAACAAACAGTCTAGGTAGGTAAAATAATCCTGCAAACCATGTAATCATGAATATAATATGTAATGTTTTGTACCACAGCATGTTTATTATTCTACCTTTAAATGTATAATGACACTAAGTAAATATGATTACCTTTTAAAAATTTTCACTAGAATAAACATATGATATCAGTTGGAATTATAGGTGCCTCGGGTTATACGGGAGAAGAGTTAGTCAGGATACTTCAAAATCATCCAGAAGTAGAGATAAAATCTTTAACCTCAAGATCTTATGCTGGGAAGAAAATAAGTGATATTTTTGATTTAGTAAAACCACTAAAAGGAACTTTTAAATCACCAACCATTGATAATTTAATTGGTTGTGATGTAGTTTTTTTTGCCACACCTAACGGCGTAGCCATGGATATGGCTGAAAGCCTTCTTGAGAAAGGCATTAGAATTATTGATATATCAGCTGATTTTAGAATAAAGAATGTTGAAGTATGGGAAAAATGGTATGGCAAAAAGCATGCCTCTCCTTCGTTGCTAAAGAACAGTGTATATGGTCTTCCTGAGATACCTGGGCAAAAAAATAAAATTAAAGATGCGCTTATTGTTGCTAATCCAGGGTGTTACCCTACAGCATCATTGCTTGGATTATTGCCAATATATAAACTTTTATCCCAGCAAAAAATAATCGTTAATGCCATATCTGGGATTAGTGGGGCAGGAAGAAATTTAGATAGTACAAAATTATTTCCTGAAGGCAAAGATAATTTCCAGGCATATGCTGTAGAGAATCATAGGCATTATCCTGAGATGTTAGAAGTTTTAAATCATGATAATTCTGACTTAGATATATTATTTGTTCCACATCTAAGTTCAATGATTAGAGGCATATACTCAACAATTTATATACGCCACTCATACAAGGCAATTAAAGAGGTTATTTCTGAGTATCAAGAGTTTTATGGAAACTCACCTTTTGTTGAAATTTCTCAGAATAGTACTTTCCCAAAAGTTTCCGAAGTAGCGCAAACCAATACATGCAAGATATCCCTTCATGCAACACAAGATACTGTTAGTGGCCCGAACCTAATTATCCTTTCTACAATTGATAATTTAGTCAAAGGAGCTTCGGGACAAGCTGTACAGAATATGAATATCATGTTTAATTTAGATGAGAAATCATCTTTAATTTAGATATATACCTTGCCATTATCTTATTTCTTACGTTAGACTTGAAATTCGCCTTGAAATAAAGGCATTGAAGTAAACGGGGGTAATAACGATGAAAATTACAGATATTATTGGAAGTAATAATTCAGTAGACAAATCAGTAGCTATGTCTGGCAAAGATACTGTAGTTGGTGTAAATGCGCAATTTACTGGAAATATTATGTTTTCACAAAATCTTAAGATTTCTGGAACTGTAAAAGGCAATATTGATTCGAATGATGATAATGATGCTCAGGTTGTAGTTGATCAAAACGGTGTTGTTGAAGGTGACTTAACTGCACCTATAGTCATTCTAAAAGGCGAGGTAAACGGGAATGTTCATTCTACTACCAAAATAGTGATTGATGCTTCGGCTCTTGTAACTGGCAATGTATATTATGATATTTTAGAAATGCATGGTGGAGCTACTGTAAATGGTAGTTTAATTAGAAATATGGGTAAAACAGCCGGTCTTATAGAAAAAAAGATTGAACTTGATGATAAATCCACAGGTTTTCTTCAATCTATTGATAAACAAGAGAAATAATATAAGGGACTAAATTGTGTTTCGTCGCCAATTTCTATATAATTAATCCAATTATTAAATTGAAAGGTTAAGAATAATGCAAACTGAAGCAAATGTAGCAAAAATCAAAGATGTTTTAGTTTTTACGGAAAGCGCAGCTAATAAAGTTAAAGCACTCATAGTGGATGAAAAAAATCCTAATTTAAACCTCAGGGTTTTTATTACTGGTGGCGGCTGTTCTGGTTTTCAGTATGGTTTTACCTTCGATGAAAAAATACAAGATGGTGATTCTGAGATTGAAAAATGTGGTGTAAAATTATTGGTAGACCCAATGAGTGTACAATATCTTAGAGGAGCTGAAATTGATTATCAAGAAGGCCTAGAAGGTGCTCAATTCGTAATCAAGAACCCTAACGCAAAAACAACATGCGGTTGCGGTTCATCTTTCTCAACATAAATAATTAAGGCTAAAAATATGACAGACTATCATCCAGGACTAGATGGTGTAATTGCAACGGAATCATCTATATCAAACATAGATGGTAAAAAAGGAATTCTTAGTTATCGCGGCTATTCTATCGAAGAATTAGCAGAAAAAAGTACGTTTGAGGAAACCGCTTATCTCCTTTTGACTGGAGAATTACCAACTAAAAGCGAACTTGAAAGTTTCATAATAAAAATTAATTCTCGTAGAGATTTGCCGGAAGGGATGATAAAACTTCTCCAAACTTTGCCTAAAAACTCTAATCCGATGGATGTTATTCAGCTAGCAGTATCTTCTCTAGGAACTTTTTATCCTATAGAATTTGATGCAGAAGACCTTAAAGCTAACAAGTACACCACAGAATATTTCATAGATATTTCTGCAGGCATGATTGGTAGTATTGGGTCAATAGTTGCTGCCTGGAATAGAATTAAAAATAATAAACCTTATATTAAACCTGATAATAAATTATCTTATGCTGAAAATTTTATGCATATGCTTGATGATTCAATCAAGGTAACCCCGCTTATTAATAGAATTATTGATGCCACCTTAATATTGCATGCTGAACATACAATTAATGCATCAACATTTACTGCGATGGTTACATCGTCAACATTAGCAAGTCCAACTCAGGTTATTGCATCAGCAATAGGCTCATTATCTGGTCCATTACATGGTGGAGCTAACCAAAAAGTTATCGCAATGCTAGATGAGATGGGTGGGAAGGAAAATGCTAAAGCATGGTTAGATGAAAGATTATCAAGAAAACAAGTAGTATGGGGAATGGGACATAGGGAATATTCTACTAAAGACCCAAGAGCAAATATTTTAACCGGCATGGTTCAAGACTTGTTTAAAGAGCAAAGCGGCGAAGTATCAGATATGTTTGAAAAGGCAATGGCATTAGAGGAAGCTTGTGAAGAGAGGCTCTCTAAAAAAGGAGTATATGCAAACGTAGATTTCTATTCAGGAATTTTATATAAAGAAATAGGTATTCCAGTAGATCTATTTACAACACTTTTTGCAATTTCTAGAACATCAGGATGGCTCGCTCATTGGATAGAGCAAGTTGGTAACAACAAAATCTTTAGACCTACTCAAAACTATACGGGTCATAGTAACAGAGAGTATTCAAAAAACTCTTAATAAATATTACCTAAGTAGTAAGATTTATTAGCTCCTGTAATTTCAGATTTAGGGAATTTTATCCTATTTATTCTCATTGAGGCCAGCCAAGCGAATGCAGTCGCTTCCAAATTTTTTTCATCGATACCATATCTTAAAGATTTCACTTTTTTTAATTTTGTAAGATCAATAATCCCTTGGACTATTAGTTTGTTGAATGCACCTCCTCCATAAAAGAATATTGAATTTGGTTTGCTTCTATATTTATTAATATCATTGCTCACTGTAATTACTGTTAGGTAAGTCAAGGTGGCTAGTATATTAATATCTCTTGAGAAAGAAGTTTTTTTAAGATGTTCCTTTACCCAGCTCATATTAAATAATTCAAACCCCGTGCTTTTAGGAGGTTTTTTGATAAAATATTTATCTTTTAACATTAGTTTTAATACTTCAGAATCTATTTCACCCATAGATGCTAGCCTTCCATTTAAGTCAAACTCAATATCAAATTTTTCTCTACACCATGTATCTATTAAATAGTTTGCTGGACCCGTATCATAAGATATAAGTTTTGATTTATTTGGGATGCTAACATTAGCAAACCCTCCAAGGTTTAAATATATTAGGCTTTTATTCATTACTGTATTTAAGTGTTTATGAAATAATCCAGTTAAAGGGGCGCCTTGTCCACCAGCATCAATATCAGTTTGCCTAAAATCTGATATTACAGGCATAGATAGAATTGAAGCAAGCATTTTGGGGTCACCCAGATAAAGAGATTTTTTAAGATCAGGCCTATGGTCTAAGGTGATTCCAGCATAGCCTATTGCAGAAATATCGCTTTTATCAAGTTTATATTTTTTTAATATTTTTTTAATCTGACTAATGATTAAAGTAGTAATTTCAGTATTAAAGTTATTTACTTCAATATTTGCAGGCTTAGATGACTTAAGGTGATTAATTTTATCTTTAAGTTTTTGACTTAATTGATATTCCTTAAAGCCAAATACTTTAAATTTTTTGCCTACAGTATTAATTATTGATATATCAACTGAATCAAGACTGGTTCCGCACATGACGCCTAGATAGTATTTAGACATTTCGATATATAATAAACATGATTTATTATATAGTTTATTTAGAGAATATGAAAAATATTGATGAACAATTAAAGATAATTCGCCATGGTGCATCCGAAATAATTCAAGAGGATGATCTCATTGAGAAATTAAAATCAAATAAAAAGCTAGTAATTAAGGCGGGCTTAGACCCAACTATGCCAGATATGCATTTAGGCCATACAGTCGTGTTGAATAAACTCAAGCAATTTCAAGACTTAGGCCATGATGTTGTATTTTTAATTGGTGATTATACTGCCAGTATAGGAGACCCTTCCGGAAGAGATATTACTAGGCCTTCAGTAGATTCAGCTACTATCAAAAAAAACAGCCAAGTTTTCCAAAAAGAAATTTATAAAATATTATCAAAGGATAAAACCAGGATTGAGTTTAACTCTAAATGGTTGGGTAAATTTAATGGGATAGACTTAATTAACCTGGCTTCTTCATATACTGTTGCCAGAATGCTAGAAAGAGATGACTTTGATAAAAGGTATAAAGCCAATAAACCTATTTCAATACATGAATTCTTGTATCCCTTATTACAAGCATATGACTCTGTGCACCTAAAAGCAGACATAGAACTTGGGGGTACAGATCAAAAATTTAATCTATTGCTGGGGAGAAAGCTTCAAGAGCAAAA
>CAJQLO010000002.1:0-217500 GCA_905479195.1 uncultured Gammaproteobacteria bacterium | reverse complement strand
TTATGCGGCATGCAGTATCAAAGGAAAAAATACTAAAGAAACAAGTAATTATCTATTGAGAAGAAGCGAGGTTGTCCAGTCAGATTCATTATCAACAATAACGAATAAAATTAATGGATATTATGACTTTTACTGAATTTTTTAAGAAAAGTTTAGTTTATAAATCAAAATAAGTAGAGAAGATATAATTGCAACCACAATTACTAAAACAAGATTTTGGTTTTTTGAGGCATCATTATTCACAAGCTTTTTATACTTATTATATAAGTTAAATTGCGTATAACTTTGCAAGTACACATCTAAATAAGCTAGCCGTCTCAATCTTCTTCTAGATAGATATAGATTTTGTTTACATAAAATATCATAAACCTGATTAAGATATATCTGACTAACTGATCTCATTGTTATTGTATGGTTAATTGATCTCATTTTTATATAGTATAAATTTTAATTGTTGTCAGCATGTAGTATTTCTCATTAAACATCAAGATGTATTATTGAAATAAACATCATAATAAAAAGTCTAATTTTATATACATATATATACAACAATGTATAATTCATTTGCAGAGTTAAGATTTAACTTACATCTCTTAGCTCTGCACCAACTTTCTTCTAATATAAAACCCTTAAATCATGCTAAATAATATAAAATTTTTATGTCATAATATATTTAATACAATATTTAATTGAATTTAAAAAATAAATGAAAGTATCAGACTATAATTTAATGTTAATCCTTACAGGGATGATTCTAGGTCTCGCGGGGCAGTTTTATAATAATTTCAATTTAGTTTCTCTAGGGCTTGTAGTGTTTCTTTACTCATTATATCGTATGTACCTTAAACCTAGATAAGTATTCTTTGTTCAATTCTCTATATTGACTTATTTCAATAAGCAGATTACTTTGCCATACTAAGTATATGAAAGTATATAGTCTTGCCATTCTCTTTATTATTGCTGCTATATATACATCAAAAAATTATAGAGGGTAATCATGTCTGATATTTCATCAATTAAAGATAAGGCAAAAAAAATGTGGAGCACATTTGCAGCATTTGAAACGGTTACGGCATTAGCTGCTCCTGAGCTTATTAAGTTTGCTGGTGTTCATAGGGGCGACAGATTACTTGATGTAGGTTGTGGCACAGGTGTGGTAGCTTTAACAGCAGCTCAGGTTGGCGCCAAAGTTAGCGGATCCGATTTAACCCCTGAGCTTATAATGAGAGCAAAAGAAAATGCTCAAATATCTAATCTCAATATAGATTTCCAAATTGCAGATGTTGAAGATTTACCATATAAAGACAATGAATTTGATTTTGTTCTTAGTCAATTTGGACATATGTTTGCGCCACGCCCCGAGATAGCTTTAAAAGAAATGCTGAGGGTTTTGAAACCCGGAGGAGTCATTGCTTTTTCTACATGGCCTCCAGAATTATTAACGGGAAGACTATTTATCCTTACAGGAAAATATGGTCCGTCAGCACCAAAAGATATAAGTCCTCCAGTAATGTGGGGTGAAGTCGAGGTTATAAAAAAACGTCTTGGTAGAAATGTCAGGGATATAACTTTCCATAGAGCTGAATATGGTAACCCAGCGCTTAGTCCAGCTCATATGAGAGTTGCTCTTGAGGCATACATTGGCCCCATAGGTGCTACCATAAAGTTATTAGAACCTAATCCAGAAAAACTCACTGAATTTAGAAATGCTATGGAAGATTTATTATTTGAGTATTTCCAAAATAATACTGTAGTCCAGAGTTATTTAATGACAAGAGCTATTAAGAATTAGCTTAGCTGTCAGCTTGCGGCATTGGTAGGCCAGCAAGTTTGCAAATTTCTCTGATTGGATCAGATGGAAATAAGGCATATATATGTGATTCATATTTCTTCTTGTCATGAAATTTAATATTCTTCGACATCAGCTCAATAATCATATGATGCATTGTAGGTGAAACTAAATTTTGATGATAATACTCACGGAAATAAAATATAATTTCCCAGTGATCATTATAAAGTTTTATACCATCTTGCTTAGCCATACTTTTTACATATGCTTCAGACCAATCATTAAGGTTTATTAGGTAGCCTTGCTCATTAATATCAATGCTTTTTTTAGCAACTTTTACTCTATTCATCAATCTCTCCTAATTAATAGAAAATTGTCTATATTTCATAATTATCATAATTAATCTTTATAACAAGTAATATTTGAAGAAATTACTAATGTTTGTTGAATATTTCCTTTAAGAATAATACACTTCCAACATCGTATTTTATACGGGGCTATAGCTCAGATGGGAGAGCACCTGCTTTGCAAGCAGGGGGTCGTCGGTTCGATCCCGACTAGCTCCACAAGATACCTGTTCATTTCCGCAACCTTTGTGCACATATTTTGAAGGAGTTTATATGGAAGATTTAAATTTTTGGTACCCAGCTTTATTATTTCCAGCGATACCTTTAATGATGATAGTATTTGGCAACAGATATAGTTCATTGAGCAAGTTAATAAGAGAATTGCATGATAGAGCTTTGCAAAAAGGGAATAATCAAAATAAATTAACTGAACAAATTGAGTTATTAACTGATAGGTTGTTTTTAGTTAAATATATGCAGACTCTGAGTGGGCTAGCATTTATTGCTAACTTATTGACGATATTTTTTAGATATATCAATTTCCCTAGCCTGGCTTTTAGTCTTTTTGGTGTGGCAACTATTCTTTTAAGTGCGTCAATTCTTTTATTTTTAATTGAGATACAGAAATCATCTTTAGCATTGTCAAAGCATATTAGTGATTTAAAAAAGTAGTAATAGGAAGAGGGGTTGATAGCTTTAATGGTGTGGTTAACCAGAGGTAGTGGTTTTATAGCTCAATAGCTAGAGGACTCGGTAGCCAATCTCATATTCGACTAGCTTAACAAGATACTTTTTAGGGTTAATATGTTGTAGTATATGATTTACTGTTTAAAATAGATTTTTATACGTGGCTTTAAGAGGTATTTTATTATGACATTTGGTAATAAAAAAGTTTACGGTTTAATTTTATCGCACAACTGTGAAAAGCTAATTGATGAAACTATTAAGCGTATCCCAAATGATTTATTTGATGAAGTCATAGTAAGTGATGATGGGTCAACCGATAATTCCGTTTTGAAATATAAAAAATTAGGGTATAAAGTTTTTGAAACATCCATTGCCGGATATGGTTCCAATGTTAAAAATGGATTAAAATCTGCATTTTCTTTAAATGCTGATTATGTGGTTGAGATACATGGTGATGGTGCTCAATTTGATCCTTCTGCGACTTATCATGCAATTGAACTTATCAATAATGATGTAGATTTAATTCTCGGCTCTCGCTTTATTGAAAAAGGAAAAGCTTTGGGTTTAGGAATGCCATTACCAAGATTTCTTGCTAATAGACTACTATCGATATTTGATAGGTTAATTTTAAGAAAAAACTTATCTGAGTTTCATACTGGTTTCAGAATCTATAACAAAAATATCATGAATATATATGACGATAGTTTTTCTAATTATCATATCGCTAGTTTTCAAATTATTGCTGCAACTATAGCCAGAGGATTATCTGTTGATGAAGTTCCAGTGGAATGTGACTATAGAAAAGAGCATACATCTCATAGTTATGCCGGAGCATCTCTTTACGCAATACTTCATTTTGGAGTATTATTTCAATTCATCTTATATAAATATTTCAAACTAAGTTATGGTGTTTTTAAAAAATGAATGATAAATACAATTGTGAATGTGGATCAAATGAAAACCTTTTTATTCTCTATGATTTTGGTCTGATTCCGCAGGTAAACAACTATAGACATATTGATGAGAAAGGAGATATAAAGAAATACCCCCTGATATTAGCTATCTGTAACTCCTGCAAGTTACTGCAGTTGACGGAAATGCCTGACCGTGAAAATATTTTTCGTAACTATGATCACTATTCTTCTGCCTCAGCGAATAATGCAGAATATTTGCATTCTATTGCTGAAATTATCAATAAGAGACATGACTCTAAGAAAATTATTCTTGAAGTTGGATGTAATGATGGGACTTTGCTGAAATCATTAGACTCAAAACATTCCATATATGGAGTTGACCCAGCATCAAATGTATATGATAAAAATATAAATGATGAGTTTACTATTTTACATGAATTTTTTGATATTAAAAATATAGAGAAAATAAAGTCAATGATAGAAAAGCCAGTTGATATTATTTTAGGAATTAATGTATTTGCGCATAATGACTCATATATGAGTATGTTTGCAGCAGTAGAATCTTTGCTGGCTGACGATGGATATGCTCATGTAGAAGTTGCATATGCAGCAGATACTGTGCTATCTGCTAACTTTGATACAATATATCATGAACATTTTTGTAACTATACTCTGACTTCGCTAAAAAATACTGTAGAACATGTTGGATTAAAAATTTGTGATGTCGAGAAAATAAACACACAAGGGGGGTCCTTGAGAGTTAAGATTTATAAAAAGTCATCAAGGCATGAGCCTTTAAAAAATGTATCTAACTTTCTAGAAAAAGAGGATAGATTAGGTATTAATGATAGTAATTTCTATATGGAGCTTGCATCTAAAATTGATAAGAAAGTAGAAACGATTAAATCTATGTTTACTGAAAAGTATTTTGATGATGATGTGTTAATCTTAGGATCACCAGCAAGAGGCGTAATTACTGCGAATGTTTGTGGGTTTGATAAATTTAATAAAGCAATTGCTTTTGATGATACCGAAGACAAACAGGGATTAATGATACCAGGAACAAGTATTATGGTTCATAAACCTGACTCAATTAATTATAAAAAATATAATGTTGCATGTTTATTAGCTTGGACTTACAAAGATAATATAATTGATAGATTAAGGAATTATGGATTTAAAGGTAAAGTTTTTATTCCATTTCCAAAATCAGAATATTTAATAATCTAAAATTAGTATCTTTAAATATATTTAATTTTATGGGCATATGATAAGCTTGTTATACATGGAAAAAAAAATACTATTAGTTGGCGCAAATGGTTATGTTGGAAGCAGATTCGTTGAGCGCTTTAAAGATAAGTATGACCTTAAATGTATTGATAGTCTTTTAAGACCAGGCAGCCTCCCTTCTTATATTGAGCATAAAGATTACAGGGATATGACAAAATCTGAACTGGAAGAATTTGACATGTGTTTATGGCTTGCAGGATATTCAAGCGTTCCACTTGCAAAAGCAAACCCTGTTGATTGTTATGAAAATAATTACTCAGGCCTAGTTGATTTTACAAATAAGTTTGAGGGCCTCCTGATTTACACAAGTTCTGGAAGCGTTTATGCCAATGCTGATGGTGCTATTTGTGATGAGAAAACACCTATAGGTATGCCAGAAAATATCTATGATTATACAAAGGTTGCTTTTGATCACTATATGGAAGTTATGGGAAAGTCTTATGTGAGTCTTAGACTTGGTACTGTCGATGGAGGCTCCCCTAGAATACGTGAAGAGCTTTTATTACATAGAATGTTAAAAAATGCTCTTTTAGATAAAACAGTTAATCTAGCGAACCCTATGGCGAATAGAGGGGTATTGTATATAGAAGATTTGGTAGACGCTCTGGAATTAATAATAGACAATCCACCTAAAAAATCAGAGATATTTAATTTAAATTCTTTTAATGGAAACATGGAGTCATTTGCAAATATAGTATTAAAAAATACTGGAGCTAAATTAAATGCGCTAAAGGACTCCAATGTATATGATTTTCAAATGACATCTCAAAAATTCTCAGACTATTATTCATATAAATTTACTAATGATATTGAAGTAGTTGTAAATAATATTATAGATTTCTATAAGGTTAAATATTTAAATAAATAATGAGTATTTGGAAGTACTTTTTTTCATTATTCATCTTACTCGTTGGCTCATTACCTTTTTATGTAAATAGTTATGCAAATAGCGATTTAATATATGGGGGCCAGATATTTCATACCTATGTAACTTTCGCTGTTGTATCTGACTATATTTCATTCTTTAGTTACGCCTTACCTATACTTTCCGCTCTATACATAGTTAATTATTTTGCCGTTAAATATGTAGAAAACTTTTCTAAAATTAAAAACTATTTTTGCATTGAAGTGAATAATAAAAATATATTGATAAACTTTATTATTATATTTTTTATTTCTTTTTTATTTAAATCAATATTATTTAATTTTAATTTCGAGTTGGGTGATGCTACATATTTATTGAATGATTACTACCATGGAGATAAGTTTGATGTATATAAGCTATATACATTGCTTGTTATTATTGCATCTAAAATATCAGATAATTATAATTTATTGATGTCTATATTTAATATAATTACTGGTAGTCTTGCAATAAGTACTTTTTATTTGTTATTAACTACTCTCAATAGATCCTTCTTTTTTAATAATTTAGTCACTCTTATTGTTCTGTTCTACCTTCCTATTTCAGCAGTCGATACAATCATACGTGTGGATAGTTTATATTTGTTTTTATTTATTCTATCAATATTTTTAACCGTCAAACTAACTGAGGCTGAGAATCTTAAGTATTTTGTTTCTCTTTCAATAGTTTTACTCTTATCTTGCATAGCAAGAGAGCAAACAATTTATATGCTTCCTTTATATCTTATCTTCATATTATCTTCAAAAATTAATAATAAAAAGATAATTGTTTCATTTATCTCTTTGATAGTAATTATAACTTCTACATTGCTTTCGAATTATAATAAAGATAAATATGGAATTAGCTCATTATTTAAGGATAGACTTCTAATAATTGCTGCTATGCAATATGGTTATCTTAATCCAAGCATAAAGGCTCAGTATGAAAATAGTCTTTCTGATAATGCAAAGGTTTTATTAAATGATATCAATAATAGTTATATAAAAAATATATTGCCTAGCAAAAGAGAAGTGTTCAAAGATACACATGGACTTCCTAGAGCCTGGAGTCTTATAAGACCAGACAATCAGAATATTTATAGCAAAAACCATGTTGGGAGAATGCCATCCAATAAAGAATTAGTTTCTATCAAAAGCATTATCCTAAAAGATTTAGAAAATCTAAGATATTCTGGCCTATCTATGTCTTCTGCTGACTTTAATGTTTTTATGAATAAAAAATTGCAAGAAGAGAGAGAGATTTCTGAAGAAAGAGTACTGCTAGATATTCAATCAATTATAGTTAATGACTTTTATTCTAATTCTACTGGTCTTGGATATTTAAAATCAAGCCTTCCTGAATGCGATAAGTCTAACAATCAAGAATATAGTTCCAGTTGTTTAATAAAAGTCATAAATCATATTGATTACTCATATTTATCTGGAAGACGTTCCAACTATCCTTATACAAAAGCAGCTCTTGAAATTGCTAGTAAATATGACCCCAAGACAAAGAAGTATATACAACATAAATATTTAGAATATACCAGTGAAATAATATTAAGCCATCCTATGTTATATATCTCTCAGAGTATATTGACTGGATTTTCAATGACTGGTTATGTACCTGTTCCTTCGGGCATGACTTCTAGATTTCTAGATATTTATTCTGATACCATCTTTCCAGATTCCTTCTTATATGATTTTCAAAGATTATATTATCCAGTTATAAATTTTTGGTATATACACTGTTTTTTATTAATATTATTTACTTTATTTTTTTTAGAAAGTAATAAAGAAAAAAATATAAGCTTGTTCCTATCATTTATACCATTTTACTATGGAGCTTTTTTAGCATTTGCTAATTATGCTGAATTTGCAAGATTGATGATGCCTATAATCCCTCTTATTATTTATAATTATTTGAGATTATATAAGCTTGCTCCTATCCCTATGACTGTAATGTTTATATTGCCTTGGTTCGGGTTTTGGTGGGCTGGCTATTAACTTTGTTAAATTAATGTTAGTAATAGATCACTATACATGTAAGATTATATCGGGAAAGGCAATCCCATATATTCATCATTTAATCAAATATGGATAAAAAAATAGCTTTATAACGAAGTTAAGCTAATAGATCAATTATAGAGTTCGACTAGCCCTATAAAATATTGAAATCAGTAGAAATAAAGCTTCTAATTCCCGGCCTATCATATATAATCACTCTCAGTGAGCGTTAAAAGCGATGCTCGCTTTTTTTTGCTCTGAAGAAAATTTAGGAATTAATTGTACATGTATCTTTTTAGATCTTAGAATCTAGAATCAAACCGCAGTATTTACGTAAATACTGTAGTGTAAAAATGTTACTTTATTGATGAGAACCAAGTTGAAAAGACTAATTTATTAGGCTTTTTGACAAACGAACGATTTAAAAAAATAACTCAATTTATTGAGCTTTTTTAAGTTATAAGGTCAAGTGAATAAGCGCATGTGGTGGATGCCTAGGCGGCATAAGGCGATGAAGGACGTAGTAATCTGCGATAAGCTTCGGTGAGTTGATAAACAAACTTTGACCCGGGGATTTCCGAATGAGTGAACTCAGTCTACATAAGTAGATTATCTCCATCTGAATATATAGGGTGGTAGAAGCAAACCTGGAGAACTGAAACATCTAAGTACCCAGAGGAAAAGAAATCAATTGAGATTTCCTTAGTAGCGGCGAGCGAAAAGGAAACAGCCCAGTTATTTTAATCCACATTTTAACTAATAAAACAATCTGGAAAGGTTGGCCAAAGAAGGTGATAGCCCTGTATGTGAAAGTTTTAGTGTGGTGGATAACGACGAGTAGAGCGGGACACGAGAAATCTTGCTTGAACATGGGGGGACCATCCTCCAAGGCTAAATACTCTATGCCGACCGATAGTGAACTAGTACTGTGAAGGAAAGGCGAAAAGAACCCCTGTTAGGGGAGTGAAATAGAACCTGAAACCGTGTGCGTACAAGCAGTGGGAGCCCTTTCGGGGGTGACTGCGTACCTTTTGTATAATGGGTCAGCGACTTACTTTTTGTAGCAAGCTTAACCGTAATAGGGTAGGCGAAGGGAAACCGAGTCTTAATAGGGCGTTTAGTTGCAAGGAGTAGACCCGAAACCGGGTGATCTATCCATGGCCAGTGTGAAGGTGGGGTAATTCCTACTGGAGGCACGAACCCACTTATGTTGAAAAATGAGGGGATGAGCTGTGGATCGGAGTGAAAGGCTAATCAAACCCGGAGATAGCTGGTTCTCCGCGAAAGCTATTTAGGTAGCGCCTCGTGTATTACTGTTGGGGGTAGAGCACTGTTATGGCTAGGGGTCCATCCCGGATTACCAAACCATTGCAAACTCCGAATACCAACAAGTAGAGCACGGGAGACAGACTGCGGGTGCTAACGTCCGTAGTCAAGAGGGAAACAACCCAGACCAACAGCTAAGGTCCCAAAATTATGACTAAGTGGAAAACGAAGTGGGAAGGCCCAGACATCCAGGAGGTTGGCTTAGAAGCAGCCATCCTTTAAAGAAAGCGTAATAGCTCACTGGTTGAGTCGGCCTGCGCGGAAGATTTAACGGGGCTCAAGTCATATACCGAAGCTTTGGACTCTAGTTTACTAGAGTGGTAGCGGAGCGTTCTGTACGTCACTGAAGGTGTATCGTGAGATATGCTGGAGATATCAGAAGTGCGAATGCTGACATAAGTAACGATAATGTAGGTGAGAACCCTACACGCCGAAAACCTAAGGTTTCCTCCGCAACGTCAATCGGCGGAGGGTTAGTCGGTACCTAAGGCGAGGCCGAAAGGCGTAGTCGATGGAAAACAGGTTAATATTCCTGTACTCCTTCATATTGCGAAGGGGGGACGGAGAAGGTTAAATCAGCCAGTCAACGGTTATACTGGTTTAAGCAGGTAGGAATGTTTCTTTGGTAAATCCGGGAAGCTTTATTCCGAGACGCGACGACGAAGTTTTTTCTTCGGGAAAAACGAAGTGATCTATACCATACTTCCAAGAAAATCCTCTAAGCATCAGATATGAAGAAGCCGTACCCTAAACGGACACACGTAGGTGGGATGAGAATTCTAAGGCGCATGAGAGAACTCAGTTGAAGGAACTAGGCAAAATGATACCGTAACTTCGGGAGAAGGTATGCCCTTTGTATGTGAAGCCACTTGCTGGCTGAGCAAAAGAGGGTAGCATTAAAACGATGGCTGCGACTGTTTACTAAAAACACAGCACTCTGCAAACACGTAAGTGGAAGTATAGGGTGTGACGCCTGCCCGGTGCCGGAAGGTTAATTGATGGGGTCAGCTAATTTATTAGCGAAGCTCTTGATCGAAGCCCCGGTGAACGGCGGCCGTAACTATAACGGTCCTAAGGTAGCGAAATTCCTTGTCGGGTAAGTTCCGACCTGCACGAATGGCGTAACGATGGCCATACTGTCTCCAACTGAGACTCAGTGAAATTGAAATCGCTGTGAAGATGCAGTGTACGCGCGGCTAGACGGAAAGACCCCGTGCACCTTTACTACAGCTTTACACTGAACTTTGAATTCAATTGTGTAGCATAGCTGGGAGACTTTGAAACTGATGCGCTAGCAACAGTGGAGTCAACCTTTGAAATACCAGCCTATTGCCTTTGAAGTTCTAACCCAGAACCGTAATCCGGTTCGGAGACAGTGTATGGTGGGTAGTTTGACTGGGGCGGTCTCCTCCTAAAGAGTAACGGAGGAACGCGATGGTACCCTCAATACGGTTGGAAATCGTATGATGCGTGTAAAGGCATAAGGGTGCTTGACTGCGAGACGGACATGTCGAGCAGGTACGAAAGTAGGTCTTAGTGATCCGGTGGTTCTGTATGGAAGGGCCATCGCTCAAAGGATAAAAGGTACGCCGGGGATAACAGGCTGATACTGCCCAAGAGCTCATATCGACGGCAGTGTTTGGCACCTCGATGTCGGCTCATCACATCCTGGGGGTGAAGCAGCTCCCAAGGGTATGGCTGTTCGCCATTTAAAGTGGTACGCGAGCTGGGTTTAGAACGTCGTGAGACAGTTCGGTCCCTATCTACCGTGCGCGTTTGATATTTGATGGAAGTTGCTCCTAGTACGAGAGGACCGGAGTGAACCTATCCCTGGTGTTCCAGTTGTCTCACCAGAGGCATTGCTGGGTAGCTATATAGGGTTGTGATAACCGCTGAAAGCATCTAAGCGGGAAGCCATACCAAAGATAAGATATCACTGGACCTTTAAGGTCCCTAAAGATCCGTTCAAGACTAGGACGTTGATAGGCTGGGTGTGGAAGCTAGGTAACTAGTGTAGCTAACCAGTACTAATTGATCGTGAGGCTTGATCTTATAACATTAAAAATGAAACATTTTTTTGTTCTAAATATTTAAGATCTAAAGAATAAGCGTATAATAATAATTCCTAAATTAAATTTATGTATGATGGCAATAGCGCATGGGAACCACCTGATCCATTCCGAACTCAGTAGTGAAACCATGTTGCGCCGATGGTAGTAAAGGGTCTCCCTTTGCGAGAGTAGGACACCGTCAGCTTAAATTTATAGAAAGGCCCCTTTGGGGGCCTTTTTTACTTTAGATGCTACAATAAATTAACTATTCTGCTGGGCCAGACATCATGTTTTCTACAAAACCTAATGAAGGTTTATTTTTTATCATTAATTTGTGTCTTTTTCTAATGTCTTTATTACCAAATGGTATAGATAAGCTTATAAAAAAAGCATCTCCATCAGCAATTTTACTCTTAATTTTATATCTAATAGTGTATCTCTCAAAGCCAGCTCCAATTTGATATTTTTGTGTATCATAAGTCAATCCAATACTTGTTCTATCAAGATCATGTCCAGATTCATCAGGCTTAATGGGCTTATCTTTCAATGCTGATCTAAAAGAGAGGCGGGATATTTTAAAATCTAGTTGTTTATTAATCTTATGGTTATAAAAAATTTGTGCATAAACTATTTCATCAATATGTTTTCTTCCATAAGCTTTTTGATTAGCAAGTAACCCGAATGTTCCCATCAAGGTATTATTGTTCCCTAAGTCGATTGCACTATTTAAATATGCCCCAAGAATCCGTCTATAATCATAAGGTCGTTTAAATGCATCATTCTCTCCACCTCCTCTTGAGGTTATTCTGTTTCTAATAAACTTAGATCCAACCTCAATACTAAAATCTCCATAATTTTTTATGACACCGCCGTCTATTATGATTGATAAATCGGGTGAGTCATCTGCTGTATATAGTGATGATGTTTCTGTACCATGCGGATTATATGTTTTGATCTTTGCCATTAGAAAGATATCAGTATCAGATGTATATTTTTTTGCTATCCAGCTTTGCAATGAAAAAGGTTTATAATTTGGAGCTTCA
This sequence comes from uncultured Gammaproteobacteria bacterium, assembly GCA_905479195.1. Lineage (GTDB taxonomy): Bacteria > Pseudomonadota > Gammaproteobacteria. The sequence goes on along the minus strand of CAJQLO010000002.1, from coordinate 205,143 downwards.
TCATCGTTAAAAATTGAAGTATCTGTCTTATGAAAGTCTACTGCACCATATCTGAGTTGAAAATTACCAGAATATTCCTTGTCTGATAACGCTAGAGTTGGTTGCATTAGGAATAATACTAGAATAAATTTTACTTTAACCACTATTCCTCTTGTTTCAACACTATTATCAATATTTTAAAATTTAACATGTGTCATCTATAAACTTATTTATTATGCTATTTATATTTTTATAGGACTCTATAAGGCTTTTCTTAGTTTTAAATTCTTCTGCATAGTTAAATTTATAAATATATAAAGGGTTATCGTCAACTTTGTCTTTTAAGCATATTCGATCATTATTTAGTAGTATTTTACTCCATGCTTCTCGAACTATATTCCAGTAGTCTTTAGTTTCATCCCAATAGTCATAGGCGGGTTGGAAATTATAATTTTGAATTTTTTGATATCTGGCTACTCCATACTCAGACCCTATATAAATATCTGGTGTTTGTATTTTATCATTTATTTCTTCCATCACCCAACCCCATTCCATTACACTAATTTTATTAATAGCACTAATAAGGTTGTAGTCAGATCTTACAGAGAACTCTCTCCTTGGTAATGGCCTAGGAGTTATATCACTTATCCATCTAGAGACTCCTTTCTCATGCTTCCATAATCCATATGATTCATAACGAGGAGAATCATCTACTTGATAAACAGCTTGGCTCCATGTTCCATTAACATTCTGTATATTTTTATTAACCCATTTTTTATCACCTTCAAAGACTAAAATATTTTTATCTTCATAAGTCCAATCTTGCCTCCAGTGTTTCTGCACATAAGGACCTTGAACTTCACCATCTTTGTTTTGCATATACATAACCAAGATATGCTGAAGTGAAATCATATTCTCCATATTAGTAATTGGCAAAACAATTTCTGTACCCCAAGATTTATATGGAATGTCTAGTGGGTAATCAGTCGGTGCACCGTACATTTCTGTAAATTCAAAGTTCGCTCGGTACTCACCAATCATAGATAAGATGGCATGGCGGTCTTTGTCTTTTTTGTTACTCAGATTCTGTAATTTAGTGAAATATTTTGAAACGCTAACATCAATTTCTGTTGGCAAGCCATTAGTATTGCCACCTCTTGGTTTTTGAATATGATCCCTATCAAGTATCCAGTTAATTGTATTTTGTGGAATCTTGTTGTCAGAATATGCAATATTACTTATAATTAATAAAATAAGAAGAAAAGTATTTTTTTTAATATGCATAATAAACTTGGAAGTATTTTTTATATTTGTTAGGGTATTAATAAGTACTAAATCAAATTAGGCCTCAATTAAAACGCTATCATATATTTTTGAGTGTATGAACTGACAGCATTTAGACCCTAATTGAGACCCGTTGTTTTTAAAGCTTTAGCCATACCTGTAGTAAAGGGAGAAATAATTAAATAGACTTAACTACAACTATAACTAAAGCCATATATTTATTTATTTAATGATGGATCTTTTACTAACCTCAAATATGGTTTAATTGCGTTCCATCCATCTTTGAAAATACCGCGAGCTTCATCATCTGATAGGCCAGGAACAATAATGCAATCGTCGCCTTGTTTCCAATCTACTGGTGTTGCCACCTGATGTTTTGCTGTCAGCTGAATTGAGTCTAGAGTCCTTAAGATTTCTAGGAAATTTCTGCCTGTGCTAGCTGGATATGTCATCATTAGTTTTATTTTTTTATCTGGGCCAATTATAAATACACTTCTAATGGTTAAATTATCTAGTTCACCTGGATGAATCATCCCATAAAGTTCAGCAACTTTTTTGTCATTATCAGCTATTAAAGGGAAGTTTAATGCAGCACCATTAAAGTGTTCTGCAACATCTCCAATATCAGTTTCCCACATTGCATGATCACCGACACTATCAACAGATAGACCCATTACCTTTGTATTTCTTTTATCAAATTCTGATTTTAATGCTGCTGTTCTAGAGAGCTCAGTACTACAGACAGGTGTAAAATCTTTTGGGTGTGAAAATAGCATTGCGTATCCACCATCTAACCATTCATGGAAATTTATTTTTCCTTGAGTAGTTTCAGCGCTAAAGTCTGGTGCCATGTCGCCGATTCTAAGACCGGGATTTTTTCTTTTTAAAAAATTAAACATTTGTTACTCCTTTTATAATTTAATTTATAGCGAATGAATGTTTGCGAGCTTTAAGGCAACGTCAGACGCAGATTTTTCTGCTTCTTCTGGTGCAAACAAGGTTCTTTCTATATTTACTTTTTCTATTTTGTCAAATCCAATGAATGTTAACCAAAGGTTCACATATGGTTTTTGCAAATCATAAGATTCAAAACCTGTGCCTTCGCCATACCCATCGCCACTTGAGTATATAACAGTAGCTGTTCTACCACCCATTAGTCCTTTATAGCCATCATCGGGAGTGTAACTCCAAGATAGGCCGGGTTGTGTAATAATATCTATATAATGTTTTAACTTATATGGGATACTAAAATTCCACATTGGAACACTAAATACATAATGATCGGCATCAGCAAATTCATCAAAGATTTTTGTTACTTTAGCCCATTCTTTTTTTTCATTATCAGTTGGGTCTGTCCCCGCAATTACTGAGTATTTCGCATTCATCATTTCACCATTGAATTCTGGGAGTTCTAATGACCAAAGGTCAATAGTTTTAATCTCAATATTACTGTCATTTTCAGCTATTTTACTGAGGTATTCATTGGCGATTTTTATTGAATGCGATCTTTCTTTGCGAGGAGAGCATTCTATGTATAGTACTTTTTTCATATTTTTTCCCTTATTATGTCTATTTATTTAATATATAAGAGTTATTATATGATAATCATTCTTAAATGCAAATGATAATCATTATCATTATAAACTATTTGATAGGAACAAGAAAAATAAAGGGTTAGAGCAATAATCTTTGAATATTACTAAAGGATTTTGGAGTAATTTATGTTATTTGAGTGTTTTTTTATACAGGTTTTAACTATTTTCAAGAATCTCTTTCATGCCATATTTGGTCATGGATGTGTCTATATCATCAGCCCATTGATCAACGCCGCCTTTTAAATTAATAACATTATCAAATCCCTTTTCGATAAGCTCTAAGCCTATATGTAGACTTCTTCTTCCATTGTGACAAATTATGATGATAGGGTTTGTTTTGTCTAACTCTGACATTCTTAAGATAACTTCAGCAATAGGCATGTGAATAGACTCAGGGATGCGACATAAATCAAATTCCCATTTTTCTCTGACATCTAAAAGCATTATGCTCGATGAACTTTCATCTAACATTGCTTTTACCTCAAGAGGTTCTTTTTCAATCAAATCAAACTCCATTCAAAGGGTGGTTTTATTTTACCAATATTTTTCTAGTGTAATATTACCAGGCTTGCTACGCCTATTTCTTTCAAGACCCTTCTCTTTTAACAAGTCAACTGTGTCATTAATCATATCTGGATTACCACAAATCATAAATTGTGAGTCATTGTTTATAACTACCTTTGATAATTCTTCAAACTTTTTAGATTTAATACCCTCAGGGATTCTTATATTTAGACACCCATCGATATCTTCTCTAGTAACTGTTTGTATATATTCAAATTTCCCAGGGTTATTCTTATCAAATTCAGATATTTGGTCTTGATAGGTTAATTCATTAGCATGTCTGACGCCATGAACAAGGATAACATTATCAAACCTTTCCCATGGTTCTGCGGTTCTAAGTAGAGAAATAAATACTCCTAATCCTGTCCCGGTTGCAAACATCCATAAATTTTTTCCATCTGGAACTTCACTCATTGTAAAAAAGCCTACAGATTTTTCCATGACTTGTAATTTGTCACCTACTTTAAGCTCATGTAACTTTGGAGTTAGGACTCCATCGGGTACATTTACATAAATTATTTCAAGAAAATCATCATTGGGTGAACTCACATATGAATATGGCCTAGAGACCAATTCTCCATCTATATGAAGCCCAACTTTAGTATACTGACCAGCAGTATATGTGGGAATATTTCCTTTAAACTTGAGTGATGCAAGGGTATCTGTCCACTTAATGTGCTCTATGATTTCCGTCTCTATCCAATTAATTGCCATTTTATGCTATGTTATTCCTTATAATTATGATTTGCTAGGTCATCATAAGTGAAACCTAATTTTATGTCAAAAATATGTTTATAGATTATAAAATAAAAAATAATATTGAACGCATGGGCATTAATGTTTTTTCTAAAAACTATGTTTCTTCGACCAATGATTATCTAAATTATGGTTATATTCGAGATCAAGCTCCAATTATTGTCTTATCAAATAATCAACGTCATCCAAGAGGAAGAAGAGGGAAGAAATGGGTTAACTTTCAAGGTAGCTCACTAGGCTTTAGTTTATGTTTAAGATTTAATAAAAGCTTAAATGAATACTTGGTGTTAAGTCATTTAGTAGGTATTTCAATTATTGAAGCATGTAAAGCTCTTGGTGATCAAACACTAACTATTAAGTGGCCAAATGACATCATGCAAGATGACAAAAAGGTGTGCGGCACTTTAATAGAAAATCTTATAGATAGCAAAAACTCATTTTACTCCATGATTGGTTTTGGTTTTAATATCTCTATACCAGATAGTTTAATAAATTTTATAGATGGTTATCCAGCAAACTTAAATATAGAAAAAAATAATGTTGACCTATTAGCCGGGACTACTGCTTCAGTTTTATTGCAAAACATATCATTATTTGAAAAATCTGGCTTCATACCTTTCCAGGAAATATGGAATGAATATATGTATGCTAAAAATAAAAATGTTATTTTAACAAGTAAAGATAAAGAGGTTTCTGGAAAATTGCTCGGGATAAACATTAAAGGTGAGCTGCAAATACAGACAAATAAAAAAATCGTAAATGTGTCAGACATCAATTATTCCATGAGGTTATTGAAATGAAGATTTTAATAGATATTGGAAATACTACTACATCGCTAGGTCTATGGAAAAATAATAAATTATCGATGACTAATAATATTGAGAATAATAAGTTATTCATTACTTTAAAAAAATATCTCAAAAGAGGCATAGATGAAATATTATTTACAAGTGTCATTGGCACTAAAGAGAATAAATTAATCATAGATAGATTAAAAAAAATATTTAAATCTAACATTAAACAAATTAAATCATCATCTAGTCTATTAGGCGTGAGCAATGGTTATATGCAGCCAAAACAACTGGGAGATGATAGGTGGGCAACAATTGTAGCTTCCTCTCTTCTTCACGAGGAACCTCTAATAATTGTTGATTGTGGTACGGCTATATCAATTGATATTGTAAATGCTAAAGGAATACATTTAGGGGGATATATCCTGGGAGGGTTTGATGGCTATAGCAAGTCTTTTAAAAATGCTTATCATTTAAAAAATATTAAAATAAAAGAAGGCGCGGTATCGCAAAAAAAATATTTTCCCAAAAAAACAGAGGATGGTATTACGGAAGGATATTTGTTAATGGTGATATCTGCAATAGAGAATACTTATAGCCAAGTTAAAAAAAATCAAAACACACCACCAAGATTATTGATTAGTGGCGGCTATGGCAAAATAATTTCAAAAAGATTGTCTGTTAAAAATAAATATGAGCCTGATTTAGTTCTTAAATCTATAGGCTTAATTGGAAACCGTCTATAGTAAAAGTAATATTACTTTGAATTTTTTAAGAAGAAGAGTCTAAGAGTTCATCAATCTTTTTGATAATTCTATTGCTTCCAGGACCTGTTACAGTAGAAAAACTATCAACTATAGTTCCGTCTTTCCCTATAAGATATTTATGAAAATTCCATTTTGGAGAACTATTAGTTTCTTTGGTAAGTAATTTAAAGAAAGGGTGAGCATCTTTCCCTCTAACTGTTGTTTTTGTAAACATGGGAAATTGAACATCATAAGTTAAATTACAAAAATCTTTTATTTCTTTTTCTGTTGAGGGTTCTTGGTAGAAATCATGAGAGGGGAAACCTAATACTACAAAACCAGAATCTTTCTTTTCCTTATACAATTTTTCCAGGCCTTCATATTGAGGTGTAAAGCCACATTTGCTTGCAGTATTAACCACAAGTATGACTTTCCCAAGATATTCTTCACAGAGATTGACGGTTTTATCTTCACCTAATAATTTAATATCAAAATCTAGAGAGCTAGGACACGATGCATTAACATTGTTAGTCATGACAAAAAATGCTCCTATATAAATTAATTTTTTGAAAAATCTCATACTATAATTATGAGCTAGTTATGTGTTCACATCAAGAGATGTCTACAGAGTGTTCTTTTAGTGAATCTAAATCTATTATTTCTAAAGCTTTAAGATGAGTAGATTTGAGTTTAATTTTAGGAGCAGAGCCATTTTGATATGCTTCAAGCCATCGGTTAGCACATAAACACCATGAGTCACCAGGCTTAAGGCCTTTGAATCCTAATTCTGGTCTCGGGGTTGATAAATCATTACCCATGCTTTTTGAAAATTCTAAAAATTCATCTGTTACTGATGCGCATACTGTATGTGACCCATGATCTGTTTCATCTGTGCTACATGAGCCATCCCTATAATAACCAGTAATAGGATCCTGTCCACATATCTCAAGAGGTTCGCCTAATACATTTTTTTGAACAGCATCATTCATATTTAACCTTAGAGATTTCATACTCTGTAATACCATTTGGCATCTTAAGCTCAATAACATCGCCTTGGTCTTTCCCTATCAAAGCTCTAGCCAATGGAGAGGTGATTGAGATTTTTTTAATCTTAAGATCTGCTTCATCTTCACCAACCAGCTTATATGTAACTTTTTTGCCATCATCAAGATTAATTAATAATACGGTAGACCCGAATATTACTTTTGTTGATACAGGCATAGCTTTTATATCTATAACATGCGCTTTAGAAAGTTTTGCTTCAATGTCTTTAATTCTGCCTTCCATAAAGCTTTGTTCTTCACGCGCAGCATGATATTCGGCATTTTCTTTTAAATCACCTTTCTCTCTAGCTTCTTTAATAGCCGAAACAATTTTTGGTCTTTCAATGCTTTTTAGGTTATGCAACTCTTCTTTAAGTTGTATAGCACCATCAGCCGTCATAGGGATTTTATTCATATGCTTAATTAATGAGCCACCTGTCAGATTCGAACTGACGACCTGAGGTTTACAAAACCCCTGCTCTGGCCAACTGAGCTAAGGTGGCAAAATTTTTATTTTCCTAAAGATTATATTGTTTCATAATCATATAATAAAAACAGTATCATATAGAATAATTAATCATGAATAAAGACTTACCAATCATTATTAAAAAAGTTTTTACTAATCCAGACCCTATTGTCTGGCAAGGTATATGGTTATCTACCTTGGAAAATTTACTGAAAGACCCGAAAATGCTTAAAGTATGGAAGGAATTAGCAAGTATGTTTAAAGTTAAACATGATGAAGGCTCAGACCTCCAGCTTAATCAATATATGAAATGGGAACTAAAAGCCTTTGTTGCACAAATAGTTAAACTCAGGATTGCTAACGAGAGCTATAAGGTATTCATTAAGACTTTAGATGAATATTTTCAAAAGAAAGGCATGAATCTAAATAATGTACTAATCTTAGAGATATATAGAGTTATAGATGAAAATTAAATATATATTAATTTTAATATTGGTATCAGAGGTTGGTTTTGCTCAACCATTAAATTACCAAACCTTTAGTGATTTTGTGCAGTATTCAAGCAGTATTGATGCTTATAGCAATATTTGTGTAAAAAACTTTAATGAGGAAGAGGCTAGATCCGAATTATTTGAGTTAATTATGCTACTTCAGGAAAAAGCAAACTTAAGCGAGCAAGATATATTTAAATTAAAAGACAAGTATTTTAGTATCAATAAATCAACAGTCTCTCAATTAAGTCAAGTAGGTGTAAATAGAAATAGAGCCTTATGCGCAAATTATTTGAAAATTTTTGAGCGGTTCGATGCCAAGAAGAGCGCTGCTCTTGATAAATTAATAGAGATTACATATGAACAAAGAGACTAATACCATAGGTTTAACATATAGTTTTATTTAATATCTTGGAAAAACATGAAATTGATGTTGTAAGAATATATAAGATAATGAGAGAATATAGAGTACAAAATTTAAACAACAACATTATTTTAAAAATAAAGGAAATTATATAATGGCAATGCCTCCACTAGGTCCACCCCCAAGAATTTTTGGTATTAAAATTACTTCTAATAGAATCGAGGCATTATTAATCCTTTTTGCAGGAGTATGTTTGAGCTTAATTTTTTATGGCAATGATATGCTTAATGGCGCAAAAATAATAATCTCTCTTGGAATAATTTGGGCATTGTATTTATGGATATTTAAAAATCCTGAAAGACCTTATTAATTATTTCAAAATATTACTCATAGTAAATAATGATTTATGTTATAAATACATATTCTCGAATATTGGAGGGGTACTCAAGCGGTCAACGAGGGCAGACTGTAAATCTGCTGGCTCTGCCTTCGCAGGTTCGAATCCTGCCCCCTCCACATAGTTCGCATAATGCGGGTATGGTACAATGGTAGAACCTCAGCCTTCCAAGCTGATGATGCGGGTTCGATTCCCGCTACCCGCTCAGTGGAATAGATATCAAGTTATGAATAAAATAAGGAATCTTTTTAAAGTCGAAACTAATTTTCAGTTATTGAAAGTAAATGTAGTTTTTGCCGCGACTGGTACGCTCTCTGTATATTTTGCAGGAGTCATAACTAATGCTTTAGGTTTAGATCTATATATTCTTGGAGATTTTTTCTACTGGGTCTTAAGGATAATGCTATTACTGCCGGTTTATCAGGTTTTATTGATAATGATTGGAAGTATGTTTGGAGAATTTAAGTATTTTTGGAGGATAGAGAAAAAAATGCTCGGTAGGTTTGGAATTAAGTTTTCATAATAGCTCCTCAGATTATCTATAATTTCTTAACATATACCCCCATTATCCTATATAAATTCATTCGCCCATATAGCTCAGTCGGTAGAGCACTTCCTTGGTAAGGAAGAGGTCACCGGTTCAAATCCGGTTATGGGCTAAAAATTACTATATTTTATTGAAATTTTAGTGTATTTGACTAGAAAAGTAGTTTATCATTGCTCTACTTGAAAACTGTAATTACTAAACCGGGGTTTAACAATGGCAAAGGAAAAATTCGAACGAAATAAAGACCATGTGAACGTAGGCACAATTGGCCACGTGGATCATGGAAAAACAACACTAACCGCAGCTATAACAAAATGTATGGGTGAAAAACACGGTGGTGAATTCAAAGCATATGATCAAATTGATAATGCACCTGAAGAAAGAGCAAGAGGAATAACTATTTCCACAGCTCACGTAGAGTATGAGTCTGATACAAGACATTATGCTCATGTAGATTGTCCAGGTCATGCTGACTATGTTAAAAATATGATTACTGGCGCAGCACAAATGGATGGCGCGATACTTGTATGTTCAGCAGCAGATGGCCCAATGCCACAAACGCGTGAGCATATCCTGTTATCTAGACAAGTAGGCGTACCTCATATAGTTGTTTATTTAAATAAAGCAGATCAAGTTGACGATGAAGAATTAGTAGAGTTAGTAGAAATGGAAATCAGAGAATTATTGAATAAATATGATTTCCCTGGTGATGATACTCCTATAATCAAAGGTTCGGCTTTAAAAGCGCTTGAAGGAGATGATTCAGAAATTGGTAGACCTTCAATTGATAAATTAGTTGAAGCAATGGATACTTTTATTCCTATGCCAGAAAGACCAATTGATGGTAAATTCCTAATGCCTATAGAGGATGTGTTCTCTATTTCAGGTCGTGGAACAGTAGTTACTGGTAGAATAGAGAGAGGCCAAGTAAATGTAGGTGATGAGATTGAGATTGTTGGGATCAAAGATACTGCAAAAACTACATGTACTGGCGTTGAAATGTTTAGAAAATTACTTGATAGTGGGCAAGCTGGCGATAATGTTGGTGTTCTGCTTCGTGGTACAAAACGTGAAGAGGTTGAGCGTGGACAAGTTCTATGCATACCTGGTTCAGTTAAACCGCATACAAAATTTGAATGTGAAATCTATGTTTTATCAAAAGATGAGGGCGGTAGACACACCCCATTCTTTGCTAACTATAGACCACAGTTTTATTTCCGTACAACAGACGTAACTGGTGCAATAGAGCTACCAAAAGATGTTGAAATGGTAATGCCTGGTGATAATGTCAAAATTAAAGTTGAATTAATCACCCCAATCGCTATGGAAGAAGGTTTGAAATTCGCGATTCGCGAAGGTGGTAAAACAGTAGGCGCTGGAGTTGTTGCTAAAATAACTGAGTAATCTACTTAATCATCTGATTTAATATTAATAAGAATGATTAGGCTAGTAGTTCAATTGGTAGAGCAACGGTCTCCAAAACCGTAGGTTGGGGGTTCGAGTCCCTCCTAGCCTGAGAATATAGGAAAATTTGCCATGGTTGTTGAGTCGAAGAATATAGAGGGTAACAATAATGGTACGCCTCTTCTGTTAATGTCGCTATTGTTGCTTTTGGCAGGTATAGTCGCGTTTTATTATTTCTCTGAAATACGCTTATTTTACCGTGTATTAGGGTTATTTGTAATTCTAGGGCTTTCTGGCTATATAGTTTATCAAACAAATTTTGGTAAGACTGTTTATACGTATGTTTTAGAGTCGAAAATAGAATTAAAAAAAGTTTCATGGCCAACAAAGCAAGAAACTACTCAGACAGCGATAGGCGTGATTGTGATTGTTGTCATTATTGGCATACTTTTATGGCTGTTAGATATGTTATTGGCGTGGTCAATAGGGACGTTATATGGAGTCAGATAAAGTGGAAATGAAATGGTACGTTTTACAAGCCTTCTCTGGTTATGAGAACAAGGTTAAGCAGACTCTAGAGGATACGATCAAGCGTGAAGGATTTGAGAAATCTTTTGGTGAAATATTGGTGCCAACAGAAGAAGTTCTTGAGATAAAAGATGGTCAGAAAAAAAGAACTGAGAGAAAATATTTCCCTGGATATGTTTTGATTAAAATGGCTTTAGATGATGATACGTGGCATATGGTGAGAAATGCTCCTAAGGTATTAGGTTTTATTGGAGGTACTGGAGATAGACCAATTCCGCTTGCAGAACATGAAGCGCAGAATCTAATCCAATCTATGCAAGAAGGCGTAGATAGTCCGAAGCCAAAAGTTATGTTTGAGCCGGGTGAAGTTATTAGAATAACAGATGGACCATTTAACGATTTTAATGGGGTAGTTGAAAAAGTTGATTTTGAGAAAAACAGATTAAAAGTATCTGTATTAGTATTTGGTAAACCTACTCCAATTGAATTATCATTAACGCAGGTTGAAAAAGGGTAGCATATTATGGCAAAAGAATTAGTAACTCAGGTTAAATTACAAGTACCGGCAGGTAGCGCAAATCCTGCTCCACCAGTAGGGCCTGCTTTAGGGCAACATGGTCTGAACATTCAGGACTTTTGTAAACAGTTTAACGATAGAACAAAGGATACTGAAAAAGGTTTAGCATTACCTGTAGTTATAAATGTATATCAGGATAGAACGTTTGACTTCATAGTTAAGTCAACCCCTGCGGCAATTTTGTTAAAAAAAGCTGCTGGTATAGAGAAAGGAAGCCCTACACCTCAAAGTAAAAAAGTAGGAAAGGTTACTATTAAACAAATTGAAGAAATAGTGAAACAAAAGGAAGGTGATTTAAACGCTGGCGAGATGGCACAAGCAGTAAAAATTATCTCAGGAACTGCACGAAGCATGGGAATAGAGGTTGAATAAGAATGACTATAACTAAAAGAAAAAAACTAATTGTAGAGAAAATTGATGCTATGAAATCATATGAACTAATCGAAGCATTAAAACTTGTACAGAGTCTGCCAAAAGTAAATTTTAATGAGTCAGTAGATATCAGTATTAACCTAGGCGTTGACCCAAAGAAGTCAGATCAAAATGTACGTGGATCATCATCTCTCCCTCATGGTATTGGAAAGACTTTAAAGGTTGCGGTCTTTGCTGATGGCGAAGATGCTGTTGAAGCTAAGAAAGCTGGTGCTGAAATAGTAGGCTTTGAAGATTTAATTGCGGATGTTAAAAAAAATAAAGATTTAGATGCAGATGTTGTAATTGCAACACCAGACTGCATGGCTAAACTAGGAGCTCTCGGAAGAATCCTTGGGCCTAAAAATCTCATGCCAAACCCTAAAGAAGGAACCGTTACGAAAAATGTAGTGGATGCAGTAAATAATGCTAAAAAAGGCCAAGTCAGATATAAAACTGATAAAGCTGGAATAATCCATACAACCATAGGTAAGATAGATTTTGAAGCTCAGAAACTAGCTGAAAACATTAATTTCTTAATAGATGACCTAATTAAGGCTAAGCCATCTACAGCTAAAGGAAAATATATGACAAATATCTCAATATCTTCTACAATGGGACCCGGAATTAAGGTAGACTTAGCCACAGTTGGAAATGAGAAGTAGCTGATATGCCATTGAATTTAGAACAAAAAAAAGACCTCGTTAAGGAAGTATCAACTATATTAGCTGATGCTGACACTATATTGACTGCTGATTATCGTGGTTTAACAGCAATTCAACTAGGTGAGTTTAGAAAAATTGCACGCAAGCCAGGCATACACATTAAAATTGTTAAAAATAATATGTTAAAAATGGCACTAAAAGATTCTGAATATTCATCAGTAATTGAAAAAATTTCTGGCCCTCAAATATTAGCGACATCAAGCGATAGCCCAGGTGAGTTCGCTAAACTAGTCAAAGACTTTATTGATAATCATGAAAATATTGAATTAAAATCACTTGCATATAAAGGCAATGAGCTTGATTTAACAGAAATAAAGAAACTAGCTTCATTACCAACATATGACGAAGCAATATCAATGTTAATGTCAATTATGCAAGCACCAATCCAAAAATTAATGGCAACAATGGTCGCAGTTCCAACCAAAATGGTAAGAACTCTTGACGCGGTAAAGGAATCAAAGAATTAACAACTAAATTCAATAGGAGAAGAGAAGATGGCGGGAACAAACGATAAAATTTTAGATACCATATCTAATATGACTGTAATGGAAGTAGTAGACTTAATTTCAGAAATGGAAGAAAAGTTTGGAGTTAAAGCAGCAGCAGTGGCAGCAGCACCAGCAGCAGCAGGCGGCGGTGAAGCAGCAGCTGAAGAAAAATCAACTTTTGATGTTTCTTTAGAAAGCTTTGGTGGTAACAAAGTTGCAGTTATTAAAGCAGCAAGAACAGTTACTGGATTAGGTTTGAAAGAAGCTAAGGAAAAAGTTGAATCAGCACCATGTATTTTAAAATCAGGTGTAGATAAGGCTGAAGCTGAAGGCTTTAAAAAGCAACTAGAGGAAGCAGGCGCAACTGTTGAGCTCAAGTAATAAACTTGCATAACGCATAATTTAAAAATTTATTTAGTAAAATATTACTAACTATTTGGCGTGTTCCAAAGGAAAAGTATTAATGAAATATAGTTATACAGCAAAAAAAAGAATAAGGAAAAATTTTGGTAAATTAGGTGATATTTTGCCTATACCTAATTTGATAGAGCTACAGGTTCTTTCATATAATAAGTTTTTAGGCAAGGATGCTATAGGAAGACTTGATTACTCTAATTCTGCGCTAGATGCTGTTTTTAAATCTGTATTTCCTATATATGATTATGCTAATAACTGTAAACTTGAGTATAGTAAGTTTACGTTAGGTAAGGAAGAATATAGTGAAGAAGAGTGTAGGATAACTGGTAAAAGTTATTCTGTTCCTATTAAAGTAGATTTAAAATTATCAGTTAATATAGACCCTAAATCTGTTGGCAAACTAGAAATATTTGAGAACAAAGAAGTGTTCTTGGGTGACATGCCTATAATGACTAAGTTTGGGACATTTATCATAAATGGTACTGAAAGAGTTGTGGTGTCTCAATTACACAGATCGCCTGGTGTATTCTTTGACCATGATCGTGGTAAAACGCATTCATCTGGTAAGTTATTATTTTCAGCAAGAGTAATACCGTATCGTGGTTCTTGGCTAGATTTTGAATTTGATCAAAAAGATATTATCTTTGCAAGAATTGACAGGAGAAGAAAGATATCTTCAACAATCATATTAAGAGCCCTAGGCTATGATACAAAGCAAATTATAGATTTATTTTATGACAGTAATAAGATTACTGTTGAGAAAGAAACATTCTTTATTGAACAAAAATTAGATGACCTTAAAGGGAGCATTGCTGCTTTTGATATTTTGCATGGTAAAAAAGTTATCGTAGCAAAAGGCAAGAGAATTAATATGCAACATATTGAATTAGCTAAAAAAGCTAAAATGAAAAGCTTCCCTGTGCCAAATGAATTTCTATGGGGTAAAAGAATTTCTAGTGACATTATAGATAAAAAAACTGGTGAGGTAATTTTATCTTGCAACCAACAAATTACACAAGAACTAGTCGCTACTATAATAGAAACTGGATTGAGTAAATTTGAGATACTTCATACCAATGAACTTGATAGAGGGCCATTCATATGTAATACATTGGATGTTGACCCTACCACTGATCAAGACACGGCTTTGATAGAAATTTATAGAATGATGAGACCAGGTGAGCCTCCAACCAAAGACGCAGCATCGACATTATTTACAAACTTATTTCAGTCAACTGATAGATATGACTTATCTGCGGTAGGTAGAATGAAATTTAATACTCGTGTTGGCAGAACTGAAACAGAAGGCGAAGGCATATTATCAAACGAAGATATAATCGAAGTTTTGAGAACATTAGTTAATATTAGAAATGGATATGATTCTGTTGATGATATTGATCATCTAGGAAATAGAAGAGTGAAATGCGTTGGAGAGATGGTTGAAAATGTATTTAGAATTGGTTTAGTAAGAGTTGAAAAAGCTGTGAAAGAGAGAATGAGTACAATGGAAATGGCTGATAGGCTTCAACCAAAAGATCTTGTTAATTCAAAACCTATTACTGCAACACTAAAAGAATTCTTTGGAACAAGTCAGTTATCACAATTTATGGATCAAAATAATCCTCTTGCCGAAATTACACATAAAAGAAGAATATCAGCGTTGGGACCTGGTGGGCTAACAAGAGAGAGAGCTGGATTCGAAGTTAGGGATGTACATCCAACCCATTACGGTAGGGTTTGTCCTATAGAAACTCCAGAGGGTCCAAATATTGGATTAATTAACTCGCTTGCAACTTTTTCAAGAACTAATAATTATGGATTTTTAGAAACCCCATACAGGGTAGTAGAAAAAAATAAAGTTAAGAATGACATACAGTGGTTATCTGCTATTGAAGAAAGCAAATATATAATTGCTCAAGCAAATACTGAATTAGATAAAAACAATAAAATGATAGGAGATTTAATTTCTTGTAGAAATAACAATGAATTTATCATTTCTTCTCCAGAAAAAGTACAGTTAATGGATGTATCACCTAAACAGGTTGTATCTGTGGCAGCTGCATTAATACCATTTCTAGAGCATGATGATGCGAATAGAGCACTTATGGGATCTAACATGCAAAGACAAGCTGTACCTATACTTAAGCCAGAAAAGCCAATTGTTGGAACAGGTATTGAAAAAACTGTTGCTATTGACTCAGGTGCTTCATTTACCGCTAAAAGAGGTGGAGTGGTAGATTATGTTGATGCATCAAGAATAATTGTCAATGTAAATGAATTAGAAGTATTAGATGCAGATGATACTGGGGTAGATATTTATACATTAACTAAATATACGAGAACAAATCAAAACACCTGTATTAACCAAAAGCCACTTGTAAGCACAGGTGATATTATTGAAAAACATGATGTTATCGCTGATGGTCCATCTACAGATTTAGGAGAATTAGCTCTTGGGCAAAACATCCTTATTGCATTTATGCCTTGGAATGGATACAACTTTGAGGATTCTATTCTAGTATCAGAAAGGGTTGTTCAGGAAGACAGATTCACATCTATACATATTGAAGAACTTGAATGTGTAGCAAGAGATACCAAACTTGGTTCTGAAGAGATTACATCAGATATTCCTAATGTAAGCGAAAGTTTGCTTGGTAAACTTGATGAGTCTGGGATTGTTTATGTTGGAGCTGAAGTTAAAGCAAGTGATATACTAGTTGGTAAAGTTACACCGAAAGGAGAAAGCCAGCTTACTCCAGAAGAAAAGTTATTGAGAGCAATATTTGGTGAAAAAGCATCTGACGTTAAAGATACTTCATTAAAAGTCCCATCTGGAATGGATGGAACTGTGATAGACGTGAGAGTATTCACTAGAGAAGGTATCGATAAAGATAAAAGAGCTCTTGAGATCCAACTAGAAGCTATCAAGGCAGCTAGGAAAAACTTAGAGGATGAACTAAGGATTAATCAAGAAAATCTTTATACAAGAACAAGAAAAATTATATTAAATAAACAGGTAACGAAAGCTCCTGGTAATATTAAGTCGGGAACAAAAGTTACATCTTTAGTGCTTGATGAAATTGATAATTCAGAATTATTTAAGTTCACTTTAAAAACAGAATCTGGAAATATTTCTCTTGCAGCTATTTCTAATCAATTTGATAAATTAGCAGAAAAATTTTCTGAAGACTTAGAAAATATTACTCAAAAAATATCACAACATGATGACTTGGGTCCTGGAATACAGAAAAAAGTTAAAGTCTATTTGGCGGTGAAAAGAACATTGCAGCCAGGCGATAAAATGGCTGGAAGACATGGAAATAAAGGTGTAATTTCACAAATAGTTCCAGTCGAAGATATGCCTCATACTGCAGATGGTAGACCGGTTGATGTGGTATTAAATCCATTAGGTGTTCCCTCAAGAATGAATGTTGGACAGGTTCTTGAAACACACTTAGGCTGGGCAGCAAAAGGCATAGGATTTAAGATTGCTGAAATGGCAGATGATAAGGCTAATCCAAAAAAGCTTAGAAGTTATTTGGGAGAAGTTTATTCTACATGCCCAGGGTTTGAAAAGCATGATCTAAAAGGTTTCTCTGATAATGAGATAGACACGCTAGCAGATAATTTAAGATCAGGTGTGCCAATGGCTACACCAGTTTTTGATGGAGCATCAGAACAAGAGATTAAAGCAATGCTTGAGCTTGCTGATTTACCTTTAAGTGGTCAAGCTGAATTGTTTGATGGAAGGACCGGAGAAATGTTTGATAGGCCGGTTACTATTGGCTACATGTACATTATTAAACTAAACCATCTGGTTGATGATAAAATGCATGCTCGTTCTACTGGACCATATAGTTTAGTTACCCAGCAGCCACTAGGCGGTAAAGCGCAGTTCGGTGGACAAAGGTTTGGAGAAATGGAAGTTTGGGCGCTGCAAGCATATGGCGCAACCCATACTTTACAAGAAATGTTAACAGTTAAGTCTGATGATGTAGCTGGAAGAAATCGTATATATAAGAATATTGTAGACGGTGACTTTACAGCAGAAGCACATGTTCCGGAATCGTTTAATGTGCTGTTAAAAGAAATAAGATCTCTAGGTATCAATATTGACCTTGATTTAGAGAATAAAGAAACTTAAGGAGTTTATTATGAAAGACATGTTAAATTTGTTTAAAAAAACTACCAAAGAAGATAATTTTGATCATATTAAAATTTCCTTAGCTTCGCCTGACCTAATGAGATCTTGGTCTTATGGAGAAGTTCGTAAACCTGAAACAATCAACTACAGAACATTTAAGCCAGAAAGAGATGGCTTGTTTTGTGCAAAAATTTTTGGTCCTATAAAAGATTATGAATGTCTATGTGGTAAGTATAAGCGACTTAAACATAGAGGCGTGATCTGTGAAAAATGTGGAGTTGAAGTTACTCTATCTAAAGTTAGAAGAGATAGAATGGGACATATTGAACTGGCATCACCGGTTGCTCATATCTGGTACTTAAGATCATTACCATCAAGGATTGGATTAATGTTAGATATGACTTTAAGAGAAATTGAAAAAGCTCTCTACTTTGAAGCATATATTGTAATTGATGGGGGTTTAACGCCTCTAGAAAGAGGACAGTTATTATCTGAAGATGGTTACCAACAAGCTATAGCTGAATATGGTACAGATTTAAAAGTAGGCATGGGTGCCGAAGCTATAATGGAGTTATTACAAGAAATTGAGCTCAAAAAAACATTTGAAGATTTAAAAGATGAGATTGCTAATACAAAGTCTCAAGCGAAGAATAAAAGAAATGTAAAACGTTTGAAGTTAATTGAGTCATTTATTAAATCTGGAAATAAGCCAGAATGGATGATACTTAGCGTATTACCAGTATTACCGCCTGATTTAAGACCTCTAGTTCCACTAGAAGGCGGAAGATTTGCAACTTCTGATTTAAATGATTTATATAGAAGAGTTATAAATAGAAATAATAGATTAAAAAGGCTCTTGGAGCTTAAAGCACCAGAAATTATTGTGCGAAACGAAAAAAGAATGTTACAGGAATCTGTAGATGCTCTTCTTGATAATGGTAGAAGAGGCCGCGCAATCACAGGTACAAATAAAAGACCGCTGAAATCACTCGCGGATATGATCAAAGGCAAAGGCGGAAGATTTAGACAAAACCTTTTAGGTAAAAGGGTAGATTATTCTGGTAGGTCTGTAATTGTTGTTGGACCAACCTTAAGGTTGCATCAATGCGGTATACCGAAAAAAATGGCTTTAGAATTATTTAAGCCACATATATTCGGTAAATTACATTTGCGTGGTATTACAACTACAATTAAAGCTGCTAAAAAAGTTGTCGAGCAGGAAGGAGAAGAAGTTTGGGATATTCTTGATGAAATTATCAAGGAGTATCCGGTAATGTTAAATAGAGCGCCAACACTTCATAGATTGGGCATCCAAGCATTCGAACCTATTTTGATAGAAGGAAAAGCAATACAACTTCATCCATTAGTATGCGCAGCATTCAATGCTGATTTTGATGGTGATCAAATGGCTGTTCATGTGCCGCTATCCTTAGAAGCGCAAGTTGAAACTAGAGTGCTCATGTTATCAAGTAATAATATTCTATCACCGTCTAATGGAAGTCCAATAATTGTTCCTTCTCAAGACATTGTTCTGGGTATCTATTATATGTCTAGAGAAAAACCTAATGCCATGGGCGAGGGTATGATTTTTAGTGATGTGGAAGAAGTTCATAGAGCTTATCAGCAAAAAGTTGTTAGTTTACAAGCTAAAATACGAGTAAGAATTGAGATTAAAGAAAGTGAAGATGATGATTTACCAGCTGTACCAAAAATTGTGTCCACTACTGTGGGTAGAGCAGTTTTAGCTGAAATACTTCCTAAAAATATACCATTTACATATATAAATAAAGATTTAGACAAGAGAGCTATATCGGCATTATTTGATGCCTCATATCGTCTTGCAGGTCTTAAAGCAACGGTATTGTTAGCTGACCAAATTATGTATACAGGTTTTAAATATTCTACAATTTCAGGAGTATCAGTTGGGGTTGACGATATGGTTATACCGCAACAGAAAGAGAAAATGGTTATTTCTGCTGAGAAAGAAGTTAAAGATATTGAAAAACAATACAACTCAGGTCTTCTTACATCTGGTGAGAGATATAACAAAGTTGTTGATATTTGGTCACATACAAATGACCAGGTTTCACAAGCGATGATGAAAGAATTAGGAATAGAGAAATCAAAGATCAAAGGCGGGAAAACAGTAGAGCATAAGTCATTTAATTCTATTTATATGATGGCAGATTCTGGTGCTAGGGGATCCGCAGCACAAATTAGACAACTCTCAGGAATGAGGGGTTTAATGGCGAAACCTGATGGATCAATTATTGAAACACCTATTACTGCAAATTTTAGAGAAGGATTAAATGTAATGCAGTACTTTATTTCTACTCATGGAGCAAGAAAAGGATTGGCTGATACCGCACTTAAGACTGCTAACTCTGGGTATTTAACACGAAGACTTGTAGATGTGTCCCAAGATTTAGTTGTGGTAGAGGATGATTGTGGTACTGAGTTTGGCATTCTAATGAAGCCGCTTATTGAAGGTGGAGACATTGTTCAACCATTAAGAGAAAGAGTATTAGGTAGAACATTATTAAGAGACTTGAATATTTTAGATTCTAAAAAAGTAATTCTTCCAAAGGACACTCTTATAGATGAAAAAAATGTAGTTTTACTTGAACAAAACGCAGTTGATGAAGTCTGGGTTAGATCAGCGATTACCTGCGAAACTAGACATGGAATATGTGCTAAATGTTACGGAAGAGACCTAGCGAAAGGTAGAAAAGTATCTTCTGGTGAAGCAGTAGGCGTTGTAGCTGCTCAATCGATTGGTGAGCCTGGTACTCAGTTAACAATGAGAACATTCCATATTGGAGGAGCTGCATCAAGATCTGTGGCAGCTAACAGTATTGAGGTTAAATCTTCAGGAACAGCAAAATATCATAATCTTAATGTGGTAGCTAATACAGAAAAACATAATGTTGTAGTTTCTAGATCTGGAGAATTAGGAATTTTAGATGCTAGCGGAAGAGAAAAGGAAAGATATAAAATTCCATATGGTTCTGTTATTACTATTAATGATGGAGATAAAGTGGAAATGGGTCAAACAACTGCCACGTGGGACCCATACACAACTCCAATTATTACAGAAACAGCTGGTATTGTTAAATTTGTAGATTTTGTCGAAGGAGTCAGTATAGAAAAAATCACTGATGATATGACAGGCATATCTTCAACACTTATCAAAGATCAAACAAGTGTTTCATTTGACAAAAATTTAAAACCTATGGTTACGTTGGTTGATAGTAAAGGAATGGATTTAAATATAACAAACTCAAGTTTACCGGCGCATTTTATATTACCATCAAAGTCTAATGTATCTTTAACGGATGGGATGACTATTGGAATAGGCGATACAATTGCTAGAACTCCAAGAGAAACATCAGGGACAAGGGATATAACAGGTGGTTTACCTAGAGTTGCTGATTTATTTGAAGCAAGAATTCCAAAAGACAAGGCTGAGCTTGCTGAAATGACAGGTATTGTTTCATTTGGTAAAGAGACCAAAGGAAAGAGAAGATTGGAAATAACTTATATAAATAAAGATGGCGTTGAGGATAAACATGTTCAGATGCTGGCAAAAACAAAACTCTTAAATGTATTCGAGGGAGCAAAAGTTGAAAAAGGTGAAATCATCTCAGAAGGAGCTTTAGACCCTCATGATATTTTGAGATATAGAGGTGTTACGGAGTTAGCAGAACATATCGTGAAAGAGGTTCAGGATGTTTACCGTCTTCAAGGTGTGGCCATTAACGATAAACATATTGAAGTAATATTAAAGCAAATGCTGAAGAAGGTTGAAATAGAATCAATTGGAGATGCTGACTTGATAGTTGGAGAGCAAATGGAAAAAACAGCTATGCTAGAAGTTATAGATGAACTTAAGTCTTCAAACTCTAGCGCTGTATTGCCAACTTTTAGGCCTATATTGCTTGGTATTACCAAGGCTTCACTCGTAACTAATTCATTTATATCAGCAGCCTCATTCCAGGAGACTACTAGAGTCTTAACGGATGCAGCTGTAAATGGTAAAAAAGATTTCTTGAGAGGACTGAAAGAGAATGTGGTTGTTGGAAGATTAATACCATGTGGTACAAGTTTATCCACTAAGAGAAATGAAAAAACTAAGGATGACCAAACTGCTCTAATTGAAAAAGAGCTAGCTGAAGAAATGACTGCTTATACAGAAAATAAGAATGCAGTTATTGATGAGGAAACACCAGTAGATCCTGTTTAAACGATTATTTCATTAAATCATTGGTTCAAAACCAAGGTTTAATGAGATGTTTGTTGCAATATCTGCTTGACAGCTATATGCTGTGCGAATAGAATTTTTGAATTAAATTAAGATATATTATGACTACAATTAATCAACTTGTTAGAAAACCAAGAAGGGATAAAGTTTATAAAACAGCTGTTCCTGCGTTAGAGGCATGTCCTCAAAGAAGAGGAGTATGTACTCGTGTGTATACGACAACCCCAAAAAAACCAAATTCTGCCCTAAGAAAGGTAGCTAGGGTTAAACTGACAAATGGTCAGGAAGTAACATCATATATCGGTGGAGAAGGCCATAACCTACAAGAACATTCTGTTGTAGTTATACGCGGCGGAAGAGTAAAAGATTTGCCAGGTGTTCGATATCATGTTGTAAGAGGAAGCCTGGATACTCAAGGAGTAGAAAACCGCAGACAAGGAAGATCAAAATATGGAACAAAAAAGCCAAAAGCTTAAATAATAATTATGCCTAGAAAAAAAACTATATTTAAAAAACACTTAAAACCAGATCCTATTTTTAATAGTACTGTGGTTTCAAGATTTACAAATATGATTATGTCTGATGGTAAAAAAAGGACAGCTGAAAAAATAATTTATGCAGCTTTAGAAATTATGAGCACAAAGAATAAAGCAGACCCATTGTCGATGATGGAAAAAGCTCTGCAGAATGTAAGCCCATCTGTTGAAGTTAAATCAAGAAGAGTTGGTGGATCAAACTATCAAGTTCCAGTAGAAGTTAACCCAAGACGAAGATTGTCTTTGGCTATGAGATGGATTTTAGATGCTGCATTAAAAAGAAATGATAAGTCAATGAAAAATAAATTAGCATCAGAATTATTAGATGCCTGTGAAGGTAAAGGTTCTGCTGTCAAGAAAAGAGAAGATGTTCATAAAATGGCAGAAGCTAATAAAGCGTTTGCACATTATAGGTGGTAGTAAATGGCTAGAAAGACTCCCATAGAAAATTATAGAAATATTGGTATTATGGCCCATATTGATGCTGGTAAGACAACTACTACAGAAAGAATATTATATTACACAGGCGTGTCCCATAAAATTGGTGAAGTGCATGATGGTGCTGCAACAATGGATTGGATGGAGCAAGAGCAAGAAAGAGGTATTACTATAACATCAGCTGCAACTACATGTTTTTGGAAAGGTAGCCTTGGTCAGTTTCCAGAACATAGAATTAATATCATTGATACTCCTGGACATGTTGATTTTACAATTGAAGTTGAAAGATCACTGCGAGTACTAGATGGTGCTGTTGCAGTATTTTGTGCGGTAGGTGGTGTCGAACCTCAATCAGAAACTGTTTGGAGACAAGCTAATAAATATAATGTACCAAGAATGGTATTTGTAAATAAAATGGATAGAGCAGGAGCAGATTATTTCAGAGTTGTAGAACAAATAAAAACAAGACTTGGCTCAACACCTGTCACTTTACAGGTGCCAATAGGATCAGAAGATCAATTCAAAGGTATTGTTGATTTACTAACAATGAAAGCAATAATTTGGGAAGAAGAAAATATGGGAATGAAGTTTGAAACTTTAGATATTCCATCAGACTTACTAGACCAATCAAATAAATTAAGAGAACAACTATTAGAGACTGCAGCTGAAGCAAGCGAAGAACTTATGGACGAGTATCTTACTAATGGTGATCTACCAATTGAAAAAATTATAGAAGGATTAAGAATTAGAACTTTAGCTAACGAAATAGTTTTAGCGCAATGTGGTACTGCTTTTAAAAATAAAGGTGTACAAACAATGTTAGATAACATTATAAATTATATGCCAGCACCAATTGATGTGCCTGCTATAACAGGAGTTTTAGATGATAAAGACGAAACCCCTGCTGAGAGAAAATCATCAGATGATGAACCATTTTCATCATTAGCATTCAAGATAGCAA
This sequence comes from uncultured Gammaproteobacteria bacterium, assembly GCA_905479195.1. Classification (GTDB taxonomy): domain Bacteria; phylum Pseudomonadota; class Gammaproteobacteria. The sequence goes on along the minus strand of CAJQLO010000002.1, from coordinate 181,230 downwards.
CTGACCCATTCGTAGGTTCATTAACATTTTTCAGAGTTTATTCGGGTGTGCTTAAAGCCGGAGATTCAGTCTATAACGCAACAACAATGAAGAAAGAAAGAATTGGTAGAATATTGTTAATGCATGCCAATTCAAAAGAGGATGTTAAAGAAGTAAGAGCTGGTGATATAGCTGCAGCTGTAGGATTAAAAACAGTAACTACTGGACATACATTATGTACTCCAGATTCAATAATTACACTAGAAAGAATGGAATTTCCTGAGCCTGTAATATCTATTGCAGTAGAACCTAAAACAAAAGCTGACCAAGAAAAAATGGGGTTAGCACTAAGCAAGTTAGCACAAGAAGACCCATCGTTTAGAGTAGCGACAGACCAAGAATCAAATCAAACAATAATTTCTGGAATGGGAGAACTTCATCTTGAAATAATTGTTGATAGAATGAAAAGAGAATTTTCTGTTGAAGCAAATGTTGGAAAGCCACAAGTTGCATATAGAGAAACAATTAGAACACCTATTGAGCAGGAAGCTAAATATATTAAACAAAGTGGTGGTAGAGGACAGTATGGTCATGTATGGCTTAAACTTGAACCTCAAGAATCAGGCACTGGCTTTGAATTTGTGAATGCTATTGTGGGTGGAGCAATACCTAGAGAATTTATTAACCCTGTTGAAAAAGGAATTATCGAGCAAATGGAAAATGGAGTGATTGGTGGATTTCCAGTTGTTGACGTTAAAGTAACTTTATATGACGGTTCTTTTCATGATGTTGATTCAAGTGAAGTAGCATTTAAAGTAGCTGGATCACAAGCGTTTAAAGAAGGTGCTAAAAAAGCTAGACCAGTTATACTTGAACCAGTTATGTCTGTTGAAGCAGTAACCCCTAAAGATTATCTGGGAGATGTTACTGGAGACTTAAATAGACGAAGAGGGATTGTTCTTGGAATGGAAGATACTGCAATGGGTAACATAGTAAAAGCAGAAGTACCATTATCAGAGATGTTTGGATACTCGACATCATTAAGATCAATGTCTCAAGGAAGAGCAACGTATACAATGGAATTTACTAAATATGCTGAACTACCATCAAGTGTAGCTGAAGCTTTAATACAACAGGCATCATAATGGTTACAAAAAAAGATACACCAACTAAAGCAACTGCAAAAAAAAGCACAGCTACTAAAGCGACTGCAAAAAAAAGCACTGAAACTAAAGTAACTGCAAAAAAAAGCACTGAAACTAAAGTCACTGCAAAAAAAAGCACAGCTACTAAAGCAACTGCAAAAAAAAGTACTGAAACTAAAGTCACTGCAAAAAAAAGCACAGCTACTAAAGCAACTGCAAAAAAAAGTACTGAAACTAAGGCGGCGAAAAAGAAAAATACCCAAACTATTAGAATAAGATTAAAAACGTTTGACCATAAGCTTATAGATTTATCAGCAAAAGAAATTGTTGAAACAGCAAAAAGAACAGGAGCTCGAGTATTAGGTCCTATTCCGTTACCTACCAGAAAAGAGAGATTTACTATATTAGTATCTCCTCATGTAGACAAAGATGCTCGTGATCAATATGAGATTAGAACACACAAAAGACTGATGGATATCGTTGAGCCTACGGATAAAACTGTAGATGCTTTAATGAAATTAGACCTTGCTGCTGGCGTCGATGTTAAAATAGAATTAAATTAACATTTTTCGTTAAAAATCATACATAAAACACTGAATATATGTTAAGATTCAGCACATTTTACGTATAAAACAGTATTATAACTAACTTTATCATTTTGAGGATAATAAAATGGGCATGGGTATTATAGGCCAGAAGGCCGGAATGACTAGAATATTTGATAGCACAGGCATATCTGTCCCAGTTACTGCAATTAGTGTTTCCCCTACTCAAATCACACAAATCAAAACATTAGAGAAAGATGGCTATAAAGCTGTACAAGTATCTTATGGCCAAAAGAAAGAATCTAAAGTAAATAAAGCTGTCCTTGGACATTATAAGAAAGCTGCAGTATCTCCTGGTAAAGGACTAATGGAATTTAGACTGAACGACAAAGAGATGGAAGGTTTAGAAATCGGAAAATCAATTGACTTAAGTTTATTTAAAGTTGGAGAACATGTTGATATTACAGGAACTACACTTGGTAAAGGTTTTCAGGGTGGAGTAAAACGTCATCATTTTGCAACTCAAGATGCTACACATGGTAATTCATTATCACATCGTGCTCTTGGTGCTACAGGTCAATGTCAAGATCCTGGACGTGTATTCAAAGGTAAAAAAATGGCTGGTCAGCTAGGTAATGTTAGAAATACAATTCAAAATTTAGTAATAGTTAAAATTCTTTTAGATGACAATACAATATTAGTAAAAGGATCAATACCTGGACATGACGGATCAAACGTAATTATCAAACCAACTAGAAAAAAATATACTCCTAGAGAAATATTAACAATCGAAGAAACTGTTGTAGAAGAAGCTAAAGCAGCAGCTCCAAGTAAAGAATCAAAACCTGCTGAAAATGTAAAAGCAGAAGAAGGAACTAAAGAATAATAAAATGGCTGCAATAGATTTAAATAAGATATTTAGTAAAGAGTTTAATGAGTCACTTGTTCATCAGGTTGCGACTGACTATATGTCAAATCAACGTTCTGGCACAAAAGCACAGAAAAATAGATCAGCAGTAAGTGGTGGTGGCGCAAAACCTAGACCCCAAAAAGGTTCTGGTAGAGCAAGAGCTGGAACAACAAGAGGTCCAATCTGGAGAAAAGGTGGAGTAACATTCGCTGCATCACCAAAAGATTATAATAAAAAGATTAATAAAAAAATGTATAAAAATGCAATGAATTGTATTTTTTCTGAGTTAAATAGAAAAGAACGTTTATTTTGTGTAGAAGATTTTAATGTTACAGAGCCAAAAACAAAAGCATTTGTAGCAGAGTTAACAAAACTAAAAATAACAAATACGTTACTTATAGTTCACGAAGGAAAAATAAATGTTTTCTTGGCTGGAAGAAATCTTAAAAATGTAGAGATAGTGAGCCCACTCGGAATGAACCCTTATAATTTAATGAGATATGATAATGTGATTATCGATTCGGCGATACTTGATAAAGTGCAAGGTATGACATCATGAATAATGAAAGATTAATGAATATAATTGTTTCGCCGCGCATTTCTGAAAAAGCGACAGCAAAAGCTGACTTAGAAAAACAGCATGTATTTTCAGTACTAAAAGATGCTAATAAATTAGAAGTAAAAAAAGCTGTTGAAAAAATGTTTGAAGTTAAGGTAGAGCAAGTACGTTTATTAAATGTACCAGGAAAACTTAAAAGAGTTGGAAGAAAATTCGGTAAAACTAAAGATTGGAAAAAAGCATACGTTAAACTCAAAGAAGGTTATGACATAAGCTACGGAGAATTAGAGGCTAAGTAATGGCATTAATAAGATCAAAACCAACTTCTCCGGGAGTAAGACATAAAGTTAAAATTAGCAGCCCTGAGCTTCATAAAGGTAAGCCGTGCGAAGCATTAATAGCTAAACTTAGTAAGACTGGTGGTAGAAATAATAAAGGTAGAATAACTACTAGGCACATCGGTGGCGGGCATAAAAGAAGTTACCGCATAATTGATTTTAAACGCGATAAAGATAATATTGCAGCAAAAGTTGAAAGACTTGAGTATGATCCAAATAGAAACGCTCATATAGCATTACTGTTATACATAGATGGAGAGCGTAGATATATTATCGCTCCTAAGAATATTAAACCTGGAGATCCGATAATATCTGGTGAAGCATCACCAATAGCAATTGGAAATTCGTTACCAATGAAAAATATACCAGTTGGTACACAGGTTCATTGTATTGAAATGAAACCTGAAAAAGGTGCCCAAATTGCAAGAAGTGCTGGTACTTCTGCTCAGATAGCAGCTATAGAGGGAGAATACGTCACTATCAAGCTAAGGTCTGGTGAAATGAGAAAAATATTCTCTAAGTGTAAAGCTACTATTGGTGAAGTTGGTAATAGTGAATTTAATTTACAATCACTCGGTAAAGCCGGTGCTAAAAGATGGCTTGGTGTTAGACCTACTGTTAGAGGAGTAGCAATGAATCCTATTGATCATCCACATGGTGGTGGTGAAGGAAAAACATCCGGTGGTAGACATCCTGTTTCTCCATGGGGAACACCTACTAAGGGTTATAAAACAAGATCTAATAAAAGAACAGATAACATGATAGTTAGACGTAGATCTAACAAGAAAAGGAAATAATTATGGCAAGATCACTTAAAAAAGGGCCTTTTATTGATTATCATTTACAAGCTAAAGTTGATAAAGCTGTGGAGAATAATGATAAAAAACCAATTAAGACATGGTCAAGGAGATCTGTTATATCACCAGATATGGTTGGTCTAACAATCGGAGTTCATAATGGTAAACAACATGTGCCCGTATATGTTACGGAAAATATGGTTGGCCATAAACTAGGTGAATTTTCGCCAACAAGATTATTTAAAGGACATTCGGGAGACAGAAAAGCTAAGGCTACGTAAGATTATGAATACACGTGCAATATTAAAATACCAAAGAATTTCTGCTCAGAAAGCTAGACTTGTAGCTAATGTTGTTAGAGGTTTAAAAGTAGACAAAGCAATTGAATTCCTAACTTTTAATAATAAGAAAGCATCTAGAATGATCTTAAAAGTGTTGGAATCAGCTGTAGCCAATGCGGAGAATAATAATTCTCATGATATTGATGATTTGATGGTTAAGAATATTTTAGTAGACGAAGGTCCTACACAGAAAAGACATATGCCAAGAGCTCGAGGAAGAGTAAACGAAATTTTAAAAAGAAGCAGCCACATAACGGTAATTGTTTCAGACGGTAAAGAGGTTTAATTATGGGACAGAAAGTACATCCACATGGATATAGGTTAGGAATTTCAACTGATTGGAATTCCAAATGGTATGCTAATGCTAAGGAGTTCCCAAAATTCTTATTAGAAGATATTAAGGTTAGAGATTATTTGAGAGCTACATTAAAGCATGCATCTATTAGTAGAATCTTAATTGAAAGACCAACTAAAGAAGCAGTTGTAACTGTATACTCATCTAGACCTGGAATAGTTATTGGGAAAAAAGGTGAAGATATAGATAAATATAGAAACAAGATTTCTATAATCATGGGGTTACCAAAAAATAAAATTAAATTGAATGTTAAAGAGATTAGAAAACCAGAATTAGATGCTCACTTAGTTGCAGAAGGAATTGCTCAGCAATTAGAAAGAAGAATAATGTATAGAAGGGCGATGAAAAGAGCGGTAACAAATACCATGAGGCTTGGAGCATTAGGAATTAAAGTTAATGTTGGTGGAAGATTAAATGGTGCAGAGATTGCAAGAAGTGAGTGGTATAGGGAAGGTCGAGTGCCTTTGCATACACTTAAGGCAAATATTGATTATGGGGTTGCAGAAGCAATGACAACATATGGAATTATTGGCATTAAAGTATGGATCCATCATGCAGATGACTCAGATAATACTAAAGAATCTCAAAAGAAAATGAATAAGAATACCATTGGTGGCAAATAGATATGTTACAACCAAAAAAAACTAAGTATAGAAAGCAGCAAAAAGGTAAGCTCAGAGGGTTTGCGACATCTGGAGCTAAAGTAAGTTTTGGAGAATTTGGTCTTAAGGCCATTACGCGTGGACGAGTAACAGCTAGGCAGATAGAAGCTGCTAGAAGAGCAATGACAAGATATATAAAACGTGGTGGAAAAATTTGGATACGTATATTTCCAGATGTCCCTATAACTAAAAAACCAGTTGAAGTGAGAATGGGTAAAGGTAAAGGTAATGTAGAGTATTGGGCAGCTAAAGTACAGCCTGGTAAAGTATTGTATGAGATGGAAGGGGTAACTGAAGAAGTAGCAAGAGAAGCATTTAGATTGGCTTCGGCAAAATTACCAGTTATAACTACTTTCATAACTAGGGCGATAATGTAATGAAAACTGAAGAATATAGAAATAAAACTAATGATGAACTTCTGAAAGAGCTAGATGGTCTGGTTAAGGAAAGATTCACATTGCGTATACAGAGGGGAACAGGATTAAACCCTAAACCTCACTTATTTTCTATAAATAAAAAAAGCATAGCTAGAATTAAAACTATATTAAATGAGAAAAAAGCAGATGGAAAATAAAAAAGCAAAAATTATATTAGCTAAAGTATTTAGTAATAAGATGGATAAGTCTGCAACTGTAATAGTTGAGAGGCAAATAAAGCATCCGGTGAACGGAAAATTTATCAAGAGGACAAGTAAGTTTCATATTCATGATGAAAATAATGAATGTGTAATTGGGCAACAAGTTCGCATACAACAAACAAGACCAATTTCAAAAACAAAATTTTGGACTTTGGTTAAGGAAGATTAGAGAAATAAAATGATACAAATGCAAACTACATTAGTCTCGGCAGACAATAGCGGCGCAAAGAAATTAATGTGTATAAAAGTATTAGGTGGCTCGCATAGAAGATATGCATCTATTGGTGACGTTATAAAGGTCTCGATAAAAGATGCGATCCCTAAGGGTAAGGTCAAGAAAGGCGAGGTATACAATGCGGTAGTAGTGAGAACTAAAAAAGCGATTAAAAGGCCTGATGGGTCAGCCATAAGATTTGATAGCAATGCATGCGTATTGTTAAGTGCTAAACTAGAGCCACTTGGAACACGTATATTTGGACCTGTTACAAGAGAATTAAGAGCGTTAACATTCATGAAAATTGTATCGTTAGCTCCAGAGGTATTATGAATAAGTTAAAGAAAGGCGATTCAGTAATCGTAATTGCAGGAAAAGATAAAGGTAAAAAAGGTGAAATTCTTAAAGTTATTGAGCCTAATAAACTATTAATTGCCAATATTAATTTAGCAAAGAAACATGTGAAGCCAAATCCTAACAAGCAAGAGAGTGGTGGAATTATTGAAAAAGAAATGCCGATTCAAATCTCAAATGTAATGATTTTAAATCCAATTTCTAAAAAAGGTGATCGTGTTGGAATGAAAACATTAGAAAATGGTAAAAAAGTAAGGGTATATAAGTCAAGTAAAGAGGTTATAGATATTTAGTATGAACACATATAATGAATTTTATAGAGACAACATTGTGCCAGCCTTAATGGAAGTATTAAAGGTTAAGTCGCCAATGAATGTTCCTAAATTAACCAAAATTACCTTGAATATGGGATTAGGTTCTGCAGTGAGTGATAAAAAAGTACTAGAGTCAGCTCAAGCTGAATTAACTCAGATAAGCGGACAAAAAGCAGTTTTAACATATGCAAAAAAATCAATTGCTAACTTTAAATTAAGAGAAGGTATGCCGATTGGATGCAAAGTCACTCTTAGAAATGAAAAAATGTATGATTTTTTTGAAAAACTTATTAAAATTTCACTACCGAGAACACGTGATTTTAGAGGTTTAAACCCTAATTCATTTGATGGTAGAGGTAACTATACATTAGGGGTAAAGGAGCATATTATTTTTCCAGAAATAGATTTCGATAGGATAGATAGAATTAAAGGGTTAGATATTACAATCACTACTAGCGCTAAAAATAATCAGGAGGCAATGGAGCTTTTTAAGCAATTTAATTTTCCATTTAAATAATCATGGCTAAACTTTCAATAATTCAAAGAGAAAAAAAACGCGCAACATGCGTATTAAAGTATGCAACTAAAAGAGATGCTCTTAAGGAACAGTTAAAAAATCCTGACCTAGAGATGGAAGAGTTATTGTTGCTTAGAAAAAAACTACAAAAATTGCCTATTAACTCAGCAGCTATTAGACAAAGAAACAGATGTTCTTTGACTGGAAGACCAAGGGGAGTTTATAGAAAATTTGGATTAGGAAGATCTAAGCTAAGAAAAGCTGCAATGAGGGGCGATATACCTGGTTTAACTAAGGCGAGTTGGTAAAAATTATGAGCATGAGCGATACAATAGCAGATTTGCTAACGAGAATAAGAAATGGGCAGAGCGCAGAAAAAGAAGCTGTAACTATGCCTTTTTCAAAAATGAAATTATCTATTTGCAAGGTTCTTGAGAGCGAGGGTTATATTGATTCCACAGAGGTATCTGGTGATCTTAAAAAAGAGTTAACGGTATTATTGAAATATTATGAAGGCAAACCGGTTATAGAAAATATTGAAAGAATTAGCAAGCCTAGTCTTCGTATTTTTAAGGCTGCAAAACAAGTACCAAATGTAAGAAATGGGCTAGGGATATGTATTGTCTCAACATCACATGGAGTGATGACCGACAAAGAAGCCCGTGAAAAGAATTATGGAGGTGAGATAATTTGCATTGTCTCATAAGTATAAAAAATGTCTAAAATAGCAAGTAAGCCAATTCAAATACCTGAAAGTATTAAATTTATGATTAATGAGAATTTAATTAATATTGAGGGGCCAATGGGAAAACTCTCTTTTGAGAAACATTCTAATATTACTGTGGATGTAAAAGATGGTTTTGCTCAAGTTAAAACTGAAGACGCAGATTGTATACCATTGTCTGGAACTACAAGAGCTTTGCTTGCTAATATGGTTCATGGTGTTACCAGTAACTGGGTTAAGAAATTAAAAATGATTGGGGTTGGTTATAGAGCAAAAGCTGATTTAAAAAATTTAGAGTTAACCGTAGGTTTTTCTCACCCCGTTGTTTATCCAGTACCAGAAGGTTTGAAAATTGAAACACCTACTCAAACAGAGATAGTGATTACCGGTGTTGATAAACAAAAGGTTGGCCAAGCTGCTGCAGAAATAAGAGCATATAGACCTCCTGAACCTTATAAAGGGAAAGGTATTAGATATGAAGATGAAGAAGTTATTAAAAAAGAGGCTAAGAAAAAATGATCCGTGTAAATAAGAATAGCAGAGATTCGCGATTAAGACGTGCTCGTAAGTCAAGAGCTAGGATTAGTGTATCTAGTGAATATAGGCTGAGCGTGTATAGATCAGTTAAACACATATATGTGCAACTTCTAACTTCTAATGGAAGTAAAGTGCTTACTACTATATCTACAAATCAAAAAGATCTTAAAGGGAAAATTAAATCTAATAATATTGAGTCTTCAAAAATGATTGGTAAACTGATGGCAGATTATATTAAAAAAGAGAAAATTGGAAAAATAGCATTTGATAGATCAGGCTATAGATATCATGGAAAAATTAAAGCTTTAGCTGATTCTATGCGTGAAAATGGAGTGAAGATATAATGGCATACGATGATAAAAAATCAGATTATATAGAAAAATTAGTTGCCGTAAATCGTACAGCTAAAGTTGTTAAAGGTGGTAGACAATTTAGTTTTACTGCATTAACAGTTGTCGGAGACGGTAATGGTAGAATTGGTTATGGTTATGGAAAGGCAAAAGAAGTGCCAATGGCTATACAAAAGGCAATGGATAAAGCTAAAAATAGTATGGTCAGTGTTGCTCTTAAAAATGGAACTTTGCATCATGAAGTCACACATTCGCATGGTGCGGCTAAAATTTTCATGAAACCAGCCGGAGAAGGTACTGGAGTAATTGCAGGCGGAGCCATGAGAGCTGTATTTGAAGCTACTGGTATCCATAATGTTTTAGCAAAAAGTATTGGTTCAACTAACCCTATTAATGTTGTAAAAGCAACGGTTAAGGGTTTAGAGTCTATGTTTTATCCTGCATATGTAGCAGCAAAACGTGGCAAAAAAACAAGTGAGTTATAATAATGGCCAAGCAAGATAAAAATACAGTAACAGTTAAGCAAACAAGAAGTTTGATTGGTAGCACAAAAAAACAAGTGGCATCAATTAAAGGTTTGGGATTAAGAAGAATTAACCATGAAGTTACACTTGAAGATACTCCGGCAATCCGAGGAATGATTAGAGTTGTAAGACATATGGTAGAAATTAGTAATTAGTAGGTAAAATGATGAGTAGTTTATTGAATGAAATAAAACCTAATAGCGATAGCAAATCTAATAAAAAAAGAGTTGGTAGAGGCGGTGGGTCAGGTACTGGGAAAACTTGCGGTAGAGGCCATAAGGGTCAGAAAGCAAGAACAGGCGGAACAATCCGTATAGGTTTTGAGGGTGGACAAATGCCCTTGCAAAGAAGACTTCCAAAAGTTGGATTTTCATCTCGCGTTAATCTTCTTTCTACTGAGGTTAAATACGATCATTTAGTGAAAATTAAAGAAGATGAAGTAACAATAGAATTATTAAGAAAATATAAATTAATAAAAACAAAGATTCAAAAAGTAAAAATAATAGGGCCCTGCACCATTAAAGAGAAGAAAACTTTAAAAGATATGGCGTGCACTAAATCTGTAATGGAATTCACAAAGAAGTAAGGAAATATGTCTAGATCAGGAAATAATATGACAGGCGGACTTGGTGGTTTGACAAAATCAGTTGAGTTAAGGCAAAGAATTATCTTTGTTGTACTTGCTTTAATGGTCTTTAGACTAGGAAGTTTTATTACATTGCCGGGCATTGACCCTTCCGTTATGAAATTTTTATTTGAGCAGCAAAGAGGCAGTATCTTGGATATGTTTAATATGTTTTCCGGTGGTTCGCTATCCAGAATGTCACTATTTGCGCTAGGAGTAATGCCATATATCTCAGCATCAATTATTATCCAGATGATGACGCATGTTTATGCGCCCCTAGTACAGTTGAGAAAAGAAGGAGAAAGAGGAAGAAAAAAAATTACCAAATATACTAGATACTTTACTTTAGTACTTGCAATTATGCAGTCTTTTGGAGTTTCATCTGCTCTTCAAAATCAAAATACGGGCAGCACTATATTAGTTCTTGATCCAGGTTTCACTTTTGTTGGTATAGCCGTTATAACCTTAGTCACCGGGACAATGTTCCTTGTATGGTTAGGAGAACAAATCACAGAAAGAGGAATTGGTAATGGCATATCAATACTTATATTTGCTGGCATAGTTGCCGGTTTACCTTCGGCTATTGGTAATACGGTTGAGCTAGCAAGCAATGGAGAGTTACAAGGTTTTACGGTAATTCTTATATTTTTATTAGTAATATTAATTACGGCTGTCGTGATATATGTTGAGCGTGGGCAAAGAAAAATCCCAATAAATTATGCAAGAAAAATGCAGGGCAGAAAAATGTATGCTGCACAAAGTTCACATTTACCATTAAAAATTAATATGGCTGGAGTAATACCACCAATTTTTGCTTCAGCAATAATATTATTCCCAGCAACTATTGCGAGTTGGGGTGGAATAGGTAATGAGGGAGGTATAGTGCAAAGTATCGCTTTATCATTATCCCCAGGACAACCATTGTATATATTGCTTTACTCATTCGCGATTATATTCTTTTGTTATTTTTATACCGCACTTGTCTTTAATGCTAGAGAGACAGCGGATAATCTTAAAAAAACAGGAGCTTTTATCCCAGGCATTAGACCAGGAGAGCAAACAGCAGAATATATTGATGATATAACTACTAAATTAACGACTATTGGCGCTATATATATAACTACAGTATGCTTATTACCTGAGTTTCTGATTTTATATTTTAATGTACCTTTTTATTTCGGTGGAACATCGTTATTAATCGTAGTAATAGTCGTAATGGATTTAATGGCTCAAATACAATCCCACTTATTGTCACATCAATACGAAGGAATGATGAAGAAAGCTAATTTAAAAGGTATTGGCGGAGGAATGAGGTAAAAATGAAAGTAAGAGCATCTGTAAAGAAATTATGTAGGAATTGTCGCGTAATTAGAAGAAAAAGGGTTGTCAGAATTATCTGTAAAGATCCGAGACATAAACAAAGACAAGGTTAAATAGGTTGTATTAAACACAAATGAAATATAAAATCATCGTTCGAGAGAAATAAATGGCTAGAATTGCAGGAATAAATTTACCAAACGGAAAGCATATATGGATTGCTTTGACCTCTATTTATGGAATAGGGCCAACCAGAGCAAATAAGATTTGTGCAGATTCCGGTGTCAGTAGGAATAAGAAGGTACATGAGCTAGATGATAGTGATCTAGAAATCTTAAGAAACCATGTTGAAAAGTATCAACTTGAAGGTGACTTAAGAAGAGAGACTTCGATAAATATAAAACGTCTTATGGATATTGGTTCATATAGAGGAATTAGACACCGTAAAGGATTACCTTTGCGTGGACAGAAAACAAAAAATAATAGCAGAACTAGAAAAGGACCAAGAAAACTTATAAAGGCTAAATAATATGGTAACTACTACTAAACCAAAGAAGAAGAAAGAAAAGAGAGTTGTTAATGAAGGAGTGGCACATATATATGCTTCTTTCAATAATACAATCATCACAATAACTGATAAGCAGGGCAATACATTGTCATGGGCAACATCTGGTGGTTCTGGGTTTAGAGGTTCAAGAAAAAGTACTCCATTTGCAGCTCAGATAGCTGCGGAAAAAGCTGGAATAAAAGCTGCGGAGTTTGGAGTAAAAAGCTTAGAAGTTCTAGTTAAAGGTCCTGGTCCAGGAAGAGATTCTGCGGTTAGAGCTCTAAATAGCTCTGGGTATAAAATTACGAATATTACAGATATAACGCCTCTTCCACATAATGGATGTAGACCACCTAAAAAGAGGAGAGTATAAAAAATTATGGCTAAATTTACCGGATCTAAATGTAAGTTAATGAGAAGAGAAGGGACTGATTTATTTTTGAAATCAGGGTCAAGATCTTTAGAAACAAAATGTAATCTTGAAAAGAAGCCTGGGCAAAAGGCTGACTCAAGGAGACCTAAAACTTCTGATTACTCTCTACAGTTAAGGGAGAAACAAAAAGTTAAGAGAATTTATGGTGTGCTAGAAAAGCAATTTAGAAATTATTATAAAAAAGCTGCTAGTAAAAAAGGTTCAACAGGAGAAAACTTACTCAACATGTTAGAGTCAAGATTAGACAATGTTGTATATAGATTAGGTTTTGGATCAACAAGAGCTGAATCAAGACAGCTAGTGAACCATAAAAATATTCAAGTTAATGATTCGATAGTAAATATCGCTTCATATCAGCTGAACCCGAAAGACAAGGTTTCTGTTAGAAATAATAAAAAAGATCAACTACGAATTAAATCAGCTATGAGTCTTGCGGAGACTCGGGGATTTAATGATTGGATTGAAGTAGATGTAAAAAATCTCAAAGGCACATTTATAAGAACACCAGAGCGCAAAGAATTGCCTTCTGAAATAAATGAATCGTTAATTGTCGAATTATACTCAAAATAGGTGATACATGAATAACAATGACTTTCTAAAACCAAAATTAGTAGACATAGAGATGTTAAACCCGTCTCATGCAAAGATAACTATAGAGCCACTAGAAAGAGGCTTTGGTCATACTTTGGGTAATGCGCTCAGAAGAGTCTTATTATCATCATTACCAGGAAGTGCTGTCACAGAAGTTTCTATTGAAAATATACTTCATGAATACAGTACGATAGAGGGAGTTCAAGAGGATGTTCTAGAAATATTACTAAACATCAAAAAACTTGCCTTAGTGTTACATGAAAAAGATACTTTGGAAGTGACCTTAAGGAAGAAAGGAATGGGTCCAGTATTAGCCTCTGATATTACTGCAAATGCTGATTTAGAGATTAAAAATCCAGATTTTTGTATAGCCAATATTACTAATAATAAAACAGAAATTATTATACATATGACAATTTCAAAAGGCAGAGGATATTTGGCCGCACAGAAAAGAAAATTTAACGAATCAGAAGATCTTGGCATAGGAAAAATGCAATTAGATGCTTCATTTAGCCCAGTAGTTCAGGTTACTTACAATGTTGATACTGCAAGGGTTAAACAAAGAACGGACTTAGATAAACTCATAATAGATTTGAAAACTAATGAGACAATTGAACCTGAGGATGCTATCAGACAAGCAGGCTCAATCTTACGAGACCAATTATCAGTATTTACGATCCTAGAAGTTAAAGAGGAAGCTGTTGAGGATCTAGATACTCCCCAAATTGATCCTGTATTACTAAGACCTGTTGATGATTTAGAATTGACAGTAAGATCTGCAAATTGCTTAAAAGCAGAAAATATTTACTATATAGGTGATTTAGTTCAAAGAAGTGAAAATGAGTTATTAAAAACTCCTAATTTGGGAAAAAAATCACTTACAGAGATTAAAGATGTTTTGGCTACACATAGTTTGTCGCTTGGTATTAAATTAGAAGATTGGCCACCAAAAAGTATGGAAAAAAGAATATGAGACATAGAAAAAGCGGTAGACAGTTAAATAGAAATTCTTCACATAGAAAAGCTATGTTTAAAAATATGTGTTTATCATTATTTGAATTTGAGAGAATTGAAACTTCAGTACCTAAAGCTAAGGAACTCAGAAGGTTTGCTGAACCATTAATAACTCTTGCCAAAACTGATTCATTAATCAGACGTAGATTAGCATATTCAAAAATTAGAAGTAAAAAGTTAGTTAAAAAACTATTCGAAGATTTAGGACCTAGATTTAAAGATCGTCCAGGTGGATATTTAAGAATCCTTAAGTCTGGTTGTACTCTTGGTGACGCGTCTCCACAAGCATATGTTGAATTAACTGAAAAATCAGCTTCTAGCAATTAAGCTTATCTTTTAAGAATTTTCCAGTATAAGATTTTTTATTTTTTGCGACAAACTCTGGGGTGCCTTCTGAAACAATATGCCCACCACCGATTCCGCCTTCTGGGCCAAGGTCAATTATCCAGTCAGCAGTCTTAATAACTTCTAAGTTATGTTCAATTATTATTAATGTATTACCGCGTTCTTTCAGTTTATTTAAAACCTTTAGTAATTTTGCTACATCATGAAAATGTAATCCAGTTGTGGGTTCATCTAACAAATAAAGAGTTTGCCCCGTATCTCTTTTAATTAATTCTTTAGCTAGCTTTATTCTTTGTGCTTCACCACCTGAGAGAGTAGTAGCATTTTGTCCAAGCCTTATATATGAAAGCCCAACTTCATTAATAATTTCCAATTTTCTACTTATAACCGGTATATTTTCAAAGAATTCCAAAGCTTCATGAACTGTAAAATTTAGAATATCACTTATATTTTTTGTTTTAAATAAAATATCTAGAGTTTCAGGATTATATCTTTTACCATCACATTTATCACATTTAACATATACATCGGATAAAAAGTGCATCTCTACTTTTATCACCCCATCTCCCTCACATGTTTCACATCTTCCGCCTTTGACATTAAAACTAAATCTTCCAGCTTTATAACCTCTTGATCGCGCCTCTTGTGTTTGTGTAAGTAATTCTCGTATATATGTAAATATTCCTGTATATGTTGCTGGATTAGACCTAGGAGTTCTTCCTATAGGACTTTGATCAATTTCTATTATTTTATCTATATGTTCCAAACCACTAATTTTGTCACAGCCTGTTTGAGAATTATCTTTTTCTAAAAAATTATTATATACATAATTAAATAAAACATTGTTTATTAAACTTGATTTACCAGAACCAGAGACACCGGTTATACATGTCATAAGACCTATAGGGATATTGACTGTTAAATTTTTAAGATTATTAGTTACTGCATTATGAATAGATAGTACTTTCTTGGGATTTATTTTTAACCTATCTTTTGGAACATCTATTTTTTTCTTACCTGATAAATATTGCCCTGTATATGAATCTTTTATCTTCTTTATGCCCTCAGGTTTTCCAGCATATACAATTTCCCCTCCTAAGTCACCAGCACCTGGGCCAACATCAACAATATAATCTGAGGCTAGGATTGTATCTTCATCATGTTCTACAACGATTACAGTATTTCCTAGTTCCCTTAAATGAGTCAGTGTTTGGAGTAATTTATCATTATCTTTTTGATGTAAACCAATTGATGGCTCATCAAGTATATACATTACCCCTACAAGTCCAGACCCAATCTGACTTGCCAGCCTTATTCTTTGGGCTTCACCCCCAGAGAGTGTTTCCGCGCTTCTATCTAAGGATAAATAATTTAGACCAACATTAACCAGGAAACCAAGTCTACTAGTAATTTCAGCAACAATTTTGATAGATATTTCTTTCTTCATCCCTTTTAGTTTTAAGTTACTGAAAAAGTTAAAGCATTCCTCTGTTGTAAATGCAGTTATATCGCTAATAGCTTTGTTTGATATAAATATATTCCTACTTTTCTCATTAAGTCTTGTGTTCCCGCATTCGCTACATTTATTAGTACTTAAATATTTTGATAATCTTTCTCTAGTTGAATATGAGCCATTTTCATATTGTTTTTCATATTTTTTAACAATCCCATCCCATATCTCTTCTTTAATAATAAAATCACTTTGATCTCTTTTACGATAACCCCTTACATATTTCATTTTAATAACTTCTTTCTTACTTCCATAAAATAAAATATCTTTAAAACTATCAGGTAATTTTCTATACTCTAAATCCAAATTAATTTTATAATGAGCAGATAAACTTTTTAGTAGTAAACTATAATAAGCACTTTTATCATCCCATCCATATATTGCCCCATTAGTTAAGCTTAATTCTTGGTTAACTATAATTTTATGAGGATCAAAATATTCTCTAACTCCTAAACCATCACATGATACGCAGGCCCCAGCTGGACTATTAAATGAAAATAACTTAGGTTCTAATTCACTAATCGAGTAACCACAATGTGGGCAGGAATATTTAGTTGAAAAAATATCTTGTACCTGATCTTCGACCATATTTAGGATATAAACAATTCCATTTGAAATATTTGATGCAGTTTCTAAAGATTCAGTTATTCGTAATTTATTATCATTATTTACACTTAACCTATCCACTACTAATTCAATATCATTTTTTTTCTTAGGATCAATTAGATGTTGAAGCAGATGTTTTGATATATCTGAAATTTCTACAATTTCATTATTTACTCGTACTCTCCTATATCCTTGTTGAGCAAAAGATTGAATTAATTTTACATGCTCTCCTTTTTGTTTTTTCACTATAGGAGCAAGTACAGCAATATTTTTTTCATGATAATCTGACAAGATTTTAGTAGTCATATCAGAAAGAGACATGGCTGCTAATTCATTTGAATGTTCAGGACATCTCGGAGTCCCAACTCTGGCATAAAGAAGCCTAAGGTAGTCATATATTTCTGTCACAGTTCCTACTGTTGATCTTGGGTTATGCGATGATGATTTTTGTTCAATTGATATAGCTGGAGACAAACCCTCTATGACATCAACATCTGGTTTATCCATTATTGACAGGAATTGTCTAGCATAAGATGACAAGGATTCCATATAGCGTCTTTGACCTTCAGCAAATATTGTATCAAACGCAAGTGAGGATTTTCCAGAACCTGATAAACCTGTAATTGTAACAAGCTTGTTTCTAGGTATCTCTACATTTATATTTTTTAGATTATGGGTTCGCGCACCCTTGACAAAAATATTCTTTTTCATGCTAGAGAAATCATATCATCAAATGCTACTAATTAAATCATTTACCGAGGTGAAAATATGAATATTGCATGAATCAAATAGTCTAGTAGCCCATTCATTATCATAAGAGTTCTTTTCGTAAATCTTAACATATACCCTTTCAATATATGCTTTTGATATATTGAGGATTTAAGCTCTATTACCTTGAGTCACTCGGTCAAATATAGGTCTATGATGCTTGATTTCCTGCCTCAAGTCCTTCTTTTTGCTATTGGGTACTGCATATTCATAATAAGTTGAAATACATTCTAGAATAGGCAAATAATGTGCAAAACCCAATCTTTGAGTGGAATTATTCCTATTCGTAAGATAATATTTAAGTTATAGTTAAATCCATATAGAAAATCATACAGAAGAGAGTTTATGTCAGTAAATAAAGTAATATTATTAGGTAGAGTTGGCGCTGATCCAGAAGTTAAGGTAATGCCTAGTGGCAATGCGGTCCTGAACCTGTCATTGGCAACAAATAGAAAATTTAAGAATCAAGAGTCTGGTGCTTACGAAGATAAAACAGAGTGGCATCGAGTAGTATTCTTTAATAAACCTGCTGAAACAATAGGGCAATATGTTAAAAAAGGTCAACAACTATATGTCGAAGGTAGATTACAAACTCGTAAATGGCAAGACAAAGATGGTATAGAGAAATATTCTACTGATATTATTTCTGATAATTTTACTTTTGTAGGTTCTAAATCTGACTCTAGTGATAACTCTCAATTTAATAATCAATCTCAGGGCAGGGATGATTTTAATCAAAGTTCTGGTTCTGCTGCTCAACATGATGACGATGTACCCTTCTAGAGTAAATGCTGGAAAATAAAAAATTCTTTATAAAGACTCATGGTTGTCAGATGAATGTATATGATTCAGACAAGCTCACTGATGTTCTAAAAGTTAATTTAAAAATGGTTGAGACTAATGATCCTCAAGATGCTGATTTATTGCTTTTAAATACATGCTCAATTCGAGAGAAAGCTCAAGAAAAAGTTTTTCATCAGTTAGGAAGATGGAAAAAGATAAAAGATAATAAGCCAGATATATTAATAGCTGTTGGTGGCTGTGTTGCGTCTCAAGAAGGCAAGAGTATTAAATCAAGAGCGCCTTCAGTGGATATTATTTTTGGCCCGCAAACAATTCATAGAATTCCTAAAATGATCAAAGAACTGTCTTTGTTAGATGTTAAAACTGCTGTAGATGTTAGTTTTCCTGAAATAGAAAAATTTGACTATCTACCAACCTCAGATAAAAAAGCACCTTCAGCTTATCTTTCTATTATGGAAGGTTGTAGTAAATATTGTACTTTTTGTGTTGTACCATATACAAGAGGCGAAGAATTTAATAGAAGATTTGATGATATTATTAATGAAGCCATGCAGTTATCAGCCCAGGGGGCAAGAGAAATTGTATTGCTTGGACAGAATGTTAATGCATATAAATCAAATGACTATGATGGTAATCCTGTTGGCCTTTCAGATTTGATTCGATATATTTCTCACATAGATGGCATAGATAGAATTCGTTATACAACTTCTCATCCAATAGATTTTTCTCAAGACTTGATAAGTGAATATAAAAACCCTAAACTCGCAAATAATCTACACCTACCAATACAATCAGGCTCAGATTTAATTCTTTCTAAAATGAAAAGAAAACATACGGTTCTTGAGTATAAGAGTATTATTAGAAAGGTTAGGGAAATTAGACCAGATATACATTTGTCTTCAGATTTTATAGTAGGTTATCCTGGTGAATCTAATTATGAATTTCAAAAAACTTTAGATTTTATTTCAGAATTAAATTTTAGTGATGCGTATAGCTTTATTTATAGCCCAAGACCAGGAACACCTGCTGCGCAAGAATTTGATAGTTTGTCAGATAAAGTTAAATCAGATAGGTTGAAAGAATTGAAAGATTTAATTAAGAATCAGTCCCTGAGTTACTCAGAAAAAATGGTAGGAAAAATAGAAAGAGTTCTTGTAGAAGGAGTTTCACTAAAAAGAAGTACCGAAGTTTTTGGGAGGACTGACAATAATAAGGTCATAAACTTTTCGGGTGACCGAGAATTAATTAGTAAGTTTGTAGATGTACGAATAGATGAAATGAGGACGAATACATTACATGGAACTTATTTAAATATTTCATAAAAATCAAAATTATCAGATAGGAGACTTATAAGAATTTGATAGAAAAAATTACAAGCCAGAATTTATTATTACAACCTCAGGATAATGAGAGGTTATCAAACTTATGTGGGCTACTTGATGAAAACCTTAGACAGATTGAATCATATATGCATGTTGAAATTTCAAATAGAGGGAATTCATTTATAATAAAAGGTGATAAGCAAAATGTGCCTTTAACTTCAAGTTTGATTGAGAAGTTATATGTGCTTTCAGCTGAAGAAGAATTAACTTCTAAGCAACTCCATATGTATATGAACAATACTAGCGATGATACTGAAAGCATGACTGATAAGATTATTTCAGACCCAGATGCTATTTCTCTTAAATGTAAGAAAATAACTATTAGGCCTAAATCAAAGTCACAACAAGAGTATGTGCAGGCCATAATGAAAAATGATTTAACATTTGGCATAGGTGCTGCAGGAACTGGTAAAACATATCTTGCAGTTGCATGTGCAATATATTTTTTAGAGAAGGATTTAATTAAAAAAATATTTTTAGTGAGACCTGCAATTGAAGCAGGGGAAAAACTTGGTTTTTTACCTGGAGATTTGTCTGAGAAAGTAAACCCATATTTACAACCAATATATGATGCTCTTGATGAAACAGTGGGAGTTGAAAGAGTTACAAGACTTATCGAAAAGAAAATTATTGAAATAGCTCCGCTTGCATATATGAGAGGCAGAACCTTAAATGATGCATTTATAATATTAGACGAAGGTCAAAATACTACTATTGCTCAGATGGAAATGTTTTTAACAAGGATTGGTTTTGGGTCAAAAGCTGTTGTAACTGGCGATACAAGCCAGATAGATTTACCAAGAGATTCTAGATCTGGGTTGAAAGATTGCCTGGAATTTATGCCTAATATTGATGGAGTTCATATTACAAATTTTAAACCCAATGATGTTATGAGGCATAAAATTGTTAAAGATATAATTAGGGAATATGATAAAAGAAAAAAATAGCCCATTATCAGTAAGAATTGTAAAAGATAAATCATTGGGTTATGTGCCAACTAATTTAAAAATAAATAAGTGGGCGAAAATTGCATTTAACGAAGAGAAGGACTCATTAGTTATTATTAGAATAGCTAATAAGAATGAAATAATGAAATTAAATAAAATATTTTTTAAAAAAAATAAACCAACAAATGTTTTATCTTTCCCAAATAACTCTCATATTATAACAGGAGAGCATATATTAGGAGATATCATGGTATGCCCGGAGATTATCAATGAAGAGTCTGACATGTATAGTATAGAAAAAGATAATAGGTGGGCACATATGATAATTCATTCTATGCTTCATTTGCAGGGTTATACGCATGACTTAGATAAATCTCGAGTTATAATGGAAGATAAAGAAAAAGAATTAATGAATATATTAGGATGTCCTGACCCATACTATGCAAATTAAAAATAAATTGTTAGCTAGACTGCTTGGTCTTTTTAAAGATTCTCCCAAGACTAAAGCTGATCTTTTGGAAGTGTTGAAAAATACGGTTCATAATGGTGTCCTTGATAATGAATCTTTAAAAATGATTGAGGGTGTTTTTAAAGTATCTGAAGTACAGGTAAGAGATATTATGATACCAAGGCCACATATGACTGTAATAGATATAACTGATCAAATAGATGAAATTGTCAAAAAAGTAGCTACATCTGGTCATTCAAGGTTTCCAGTTATTGATGATAACCGTGATGAAATAATAGGAGTCTTGCTGGCAAAAGACTTGCTTAAAAAATCAATTAAAGATGATAATGATGACATAAATTTACATGAACTGCTTAGGCCAGCAGTTTTTGTCCCAGAAAGCAAAAGACTAAATATTTTATTGAATGAATTTAAGTCAAGTAGGAATCATATTGCAATCGTCATTGATGAACATGGTGGAGTTTCAGGACTTGTTACAATTGAAGATGTTATTGAAGAAATAGTTGGTGAAATTGATGATGAGTATGATAAAAGAACTGAATCAAAAATTATTGCTCAAAGTCATGATGATTATATTGTAGATGCATTAACTACGCTAGATGAGTTTAACTCATACTTCTTAACTGAGTTTAAGGATGATGTTGAAACAATTGGTGGTTATTTAGTAAATAAATTCGAAAGAGTGCCCTTAAAGGGTGAGATTATTGTAATCTCAAATTTATTATTTAAGGTATTGTCCGCTGACTCTAGAACTATTAAACGAATAAAGCTAAGTAAAAAAAATATAGATTAAGAGAAACTTATAAAAACTAATAAATACATACTGATTATTCTTTCTGGATTGTTATATACTTCTTCTTTTTCGCCCATAAATTTCAAGCTTGGAATATTTTTTTCACTATCAATATTTTTCTATACATTGTTATTCTATAAAAGGAAACAAGCTATAGTTTTATCTTGTATTTATGGAATCTCAATTTTTGCCTCAGGAGTCTCATGGATATATAGCAGTATATATAATTATGGTGGAGGAAACTTAGGATTATCCTTTTTAATGACAATTTCTTTTATTATATTTTTATCATTATTTATCGCTCCACTAGGTTTTTTTTTAAATAAAAATTATAAAGATAAATCATTTTCTACATTATTAATTATTCCATCAGTATGGGTTTCTCTAGAATTATTAAGATCTATTATATTTGGAGGTTTCCCTTGGTTGATAGCAGGTCATAGTCAAGAGGGCACTATATTTAATATGATATATCCTATCGCGGGAAGTTATTTTGTGAGTTTTTTAATATGCACTATGTCTATAGGAATTGCTTTGTTTTTTAAAAGTGAACTATGTAAGGCTAACTTAAAAAATATATTTATACTCATAATATTTTTTAATATTTTATATTTTTATAATCCTACGTGGTCGATAGATAAAAAAGATTCTTTAAAAGTTAGCATACTGCAGCCTAATATTAATGCAGGAATTAAATATGATAATGATAAAATAAATTTTATTAAACAAAAATATTTATCACTACTCTCAGATAATATCACTAATAAAACGATTATCTTGCCAGAAACTGCAATCCCTATAATATATGAGAGAGATAAAAATTTTTATAATTCTATGCTTGAATTTGATGATACTAATATTATTTCAGGTATATTTCATTATGAAGCTAGTCAGAATAAAATCTATAATAGTATGTTGGTTTTAAATAAAAATGAGAAATTTTATAATAAAAGACATTTGGTTCCATTTGGAGAATATACACCTCTCAAAAAATTTTTTAGTTATATAGCAAAGAAATTAAATATACCTATGTCAAATCTCTCTCATGGAAATTTAAATCAAAAACCATTCTTGGTTAATGATATTACCATACATCCACTGATATGTTATGAGGTTGCATATTCATCGCTAATTAAGATGACTAGAGATCATAGCATTATTATTAATATTAGTAATGACTCATGGTTTGGAAATACATTTGCTCCACATCAACATCTGCAAATTGCACAAGTACGAGCATTAGAAACAGCTCATCCAATTATAAGAGCTGCAAATACAGGGATATCTGCAATTATTGATAAAAATGGATTAATTCTTAAAGAGATAAGCTTGGATACTGAGGGCTTAATTAGCGGGGAGGTATACCCATCAAAAGGGATTAGCCCTTATATGCGCTTTGGTGATTACCCGGTTTTGATGTTAATATTCTCTATTATGTTATTTTATTGGAAGCGTTATAGAAAATATGAATAAAGATTATAATCCAAAAGATATTGAGATTAATATACAAAAATTTTGGGAAAAGAATAATTCCTTTAAAACAGATTTTAGTTCTACTGATAATAAATTTTATTGCCTAAGCATGTTCCCATATCCCAGTGGAAAATTGCATATTGGACATGTTAGAAATTATACAATTGGAGATGTAATCTCTAGAGCACAAAGAATGCTTGGGAAAAATGTATTTCAACCAATGGGCTGGGATGCTTTTGGGTTACCTGCAGAAAATGCAGCGATAGCAAATAAAATACATCCTCTTGAATGGACAAAAAAGAATATTAACCATATGCGAGAGCAACTCAAGAGACTCGGCTATGCATATGACTGGGATAATGAAATATCTACAGCAGATCCAAAATATTACGAATGGGAACAGTGGTTTTTTATAAAATTATTAGAGAAGAATTTAGTCTATAAAAAGAAATCAGAAGTAAATTGGGACCCAGTTGATAAAACCGTTCTAGCAAATGAGCAGGTAGTTGATGGAAAAGGTTGGAGATCAGGAGCAATTGTTGAAAGAAAAGAGATACCGCAATGGTTTTTGAAAATAACTGAATATTCAGATGAATTACTAGAAGATTTAGAAGATTTAAGTGGCTGGCCAACCTCTGTAAAAATGATGCAAAAAAACTGGATTGGTAGGTCTGAGGGAGCATTAGTTAAATTTAAAATAGCAAATAGTGACAGTATTTTAGAAGTATATACAACTAGAGTCGATACAATTTTTGGTGTAAATTTTTTAGCAATATCACCAGACCATATCATATTAAAAAATCAGAAAAAAGATAACCCTGTCTTAGCAAAATTTATTGATAAGTGTAAAAGTTTGAAATTGTCAGAAGAGACAATAAGCGCAATTGAGAAAGAAGGTGTTGACACTGGTTTGACTGCGATAAATCCTTTGGATGGAACTATAGTTCCTATCTGGGCAGCTAATTATATCTTATCTGATTATGGCACTGGATGTGTGATGTGTGTTCCAGGGCATGATGTTAGAGATAATGAGTTTGCAGTAAAATATAATCTGCCTATAACTCAAGTCATACTTTCTAAAGAGAGTGGAATGGATTCTGATGATGATATTTTTGTAGGCGAAGGAACTTTAATTAATTCAGGGAAATACACAGATCTTGACTCAAAGTTAGCCAAAAAAAATATCTTGAAAGATTTAGAAAAAATAGATTCAGGTGCGCCAAAGGTAAATTATAGATTGAGAGACTGGGGTATTTCTAGGCAAAGATATTGGGGCTGTCCAATTCCCGTATTCTATCATAAGGATGGAACCGTTTATCCTGTACCAGAAGATGATTTGCCTGTTACGTTACCTGATGATATTGATTTTTCACAAGATGGCAATCCATTAGAAAATCATCCAACTTGGAAATATATTAAGTGCCCATACACAGGCAAAGATGCAATAAGGGAAACAGATACTTTTGATACTTTTTTTGAATCATCATGGTACTACCTGAGATTTTTATCCCCGGATTATAAAGACGGCTTATTGGACCAATCAAAAAATCAGTGGCTGCCAGTTGACCAATATATAGGTGGAATAGAACATGCAATATTGCATTTATTATATGCGAGATTCTTTCATAAATTAATGAGGGACATTGGTATTGTAGATAGCTCCGAACCTTTTTTATCACTATTATCGCAAGGAATGGTCTTACAAGATGGAATTAAAATGTCTAAATCAAAGGGTAATACAATTGACCCCGATGATATTATTGATAAATATGGCGCTGATACAGTTAGATTGTTCATCATGTTTTCTGCTCCCCCAGAACAGAGTTTAGAATGGTCTGACTCAGGGATAGAAGGTTCACATAAGTTTTTGAAAAGATTATGGTCTTTAAGCTTTAAAATATTTAATCGCGAAAATATAAAAAGTCCCGATTTACAAAAATCTAAAGATATGAGAACTAAAATACATAAAACAATTAAAAAATTCACATATGATCTTTTTGAAAGAAATAGTTTTAATACCGCAATCGCATCATCAATGGAATTATTAAATGAAATGATTAGATATAATCAAAACAAAGATTTTGATAATGAAGTATTGTTAGAAGGTGTTGAGGCTATTATTAAAATGTTATCTCCAATCACTCCTCATATTTGTCAAGAGTTATGGAATAATCTTGATAAAAATTCACCTCTAATTAATGAGACTTGGCCAAAAATTGATAATAACGCATTACTAGAATCTAAAAAAGAGATTATAGTTCAAATCAATGGTAAACTTAGAGGAAAGGTTACTATTGAAACTGATCAAAATGAAGATGAAGTTAATGCGATAGTAAGCCTAGATGAGAAAATTCATGGTTATTTGAAAGATAATGATATTAAGAAAATCATCTACATAAAGAATAAACTAATTAATTATGTTGTGTAAAAAATGAAATTCAACATCATACTTATTTCCATATTACTCGTACT
This sequence comes from uncultured Gammaproteobacteria bacterium, assembly GCA_905479195.1. Classification (GTDB taxonomy): domain Bacteria; phylum Pseudomonadota; class Gammaproteobacteria. The sequence continues at coordinate 155,332 of CAJQLO010000002.1, read as the reverse complement.
ATCTTCTTGTGGCTACTCTATGCGCGGAGCTATAAATGTTCCGTCTTCCGTTAAATCTGTATCTGTGATGTCTAATTATTATAGTGAATTAGTTAATATTATTAATTCATCATTAGCTTCTTCTAACATAGGAGTATCAAGATCTAAAGACGCTAATCTTCATGGGATACATGTATTGTCTGAAGAATTTGATCGAAGACAGTTATCAATTAATGCTTCTGGCAGGGTCAATGAGTATGAGTTGATATATACCGTTAAATTTCAGTTGAAGGCGCCAGGGAAGAGTGATGTAGAAGATAAAATAATCTTATATAGAGATTATTCATTCGATGAAAATAATGTAATGGGAAATAGCGACAGAGAGGATTATATTAAAAAAGGTATGATATCTACCGCTTCTACATTAATTTTTAATAAGCTAATATCATCAATAAATAACCAGTAATTTAGGTTTTACATATCGCATCATATGGTGAAACTCTAATTTTATCATGAGTATGCATCCTATATTCTATAAACTTATTTATATCTTGAAAATGCATAAAAGGATTCCCAGTTATTTGTTCTTCTATAGTGGATTCTTTTTTAACCGAGTAATCATGTCCAGGCAATATTATTGTATTTTTCTCTAGTGATGATTTAAGATTTTTTAAAGTCTCAAACATTTCTTCAGGATTTCCTCCATGCAGATCGCATCTTCCACATCCAAATACAAAAAGAGTATCTCCAGCTATTAATTTATCTCCGACATAATAACATGTGGAACCTGGAGTATGACCAGGAGTATGTATTGATTTAATTTTTGTTGACCCAAGTTCAATTATGTCACCTCCATGATTTACCACAAAATTATCATACTCTTTGCCCCAAAAAATTTTCTCTTTATGATTCAAGAATATCTCAATATCATGCACAGCTAATATCTTGTCAATGGAATTTATATGATCATGATGACTATGGGTTAAAAGTATTTTCTTTAGAACTAATTGATTGTCCTTGATATAATTATTTACACTAGATATATCCCAAGCAGGATCTATAATTGCTGTTTGACGGGTTTCTAGGTCAGTTATCAGATAAATTAGATTTTGCATCGGGCCTACATCAAATGTTTTAATCGCATATGATTGTTTTAATGGTTGCATGATCATCCTCAATTATGTAATACTTTAGTCAAATAAAAACACCCTTATCTAATATTATGGCAGAGATTGTTTTAAAACCAGAGTTAATTAAAGGCCTTCAAAAGGTTTTGGTTGATTATGAGCCTGAAAATGAAGACCCTATTTTAGCAGCTCAGTATCTTTCTGCAGTAGTAGGCTCTATTGTTGCTACATCTGGAATACCTGAAAAGGACCAAAATGATATTTTAAGCCAACTAATTGATTTCATTAAGTATGTTTATGAGGAGCAACGCAAAGCTGGAACAAGTTCTAGTGGTCCCGAAGCATCAACTAATCCTCAGTCAGCACCAGATTCTTTCGGAAAATGGACTCCTAAATAATTTATTTAGTTTCCCTAGTAATTTCTTTAATTAAATCTAATCCAAAATATACTAATCCAGTGTATAACTGAAGTAGGTCAGCTCCTAAGCTCAATTTTTCAACTGCTGATTCTTTTGATGTAATACCACCAGCACCGACTATAACAATATTATCTTTAACCAAATTTTTTATATTCTTTATCAAGATATTTGATTTTTTAAAAAGAGGCTTGCCGCTAACCCCTCCTTTATTATTAAGATAACTTTTATCTATAAGAAGGTTTTTATCTATAGTTGTATTAGTAGCTATTACACCGTCTATTTCATAATTTAACATTTGTCTGCATAATATCTCTAAATCATTATCCTGAATATCTGGAGAAATTTTTAATACTAAAGGGACTCTTTTTTTATATTTTTTAGTTAACTCAGCATGTGTTTTTTTTATTTCATGAAGAAATGTATCTAAATAATTATCAGAATGCAATTCCCTCAATCTAGATGTGTTCGGAGAAGAAATATTTAATGTTATATAGTCAGCCAAAGAAAATATTTCCTTCATACAGTACTGATAATCTTCATGAGCTAATTCAATTGTTGTGCTACTATTTTTCCCAATATTAATGCCTATAGGCTGATTCCGTTCAATTAGTTGTAAGTTATTTTTTAAGTGCTGAACTCCTTTATTATTAAAGCCAAGATGATTGATTATCGCAGTATCTTTAATAGACCTAAAAATTCTTGGTTTACTATTTCCATATTGAGCTTTTGGTGTCACAGTGCCTAATTCAATAAAACCTAAGCCAATATTATTATCAAAGTTAAGATAGTCTCCATTTTTATCAAAGCCTGCCGCTAAGCCTAGCTTATTAGGAAAACTTAACCCCATTAATTTATTTGGCATGCTTTGTCTATCTGCGATAAACATATTTTTGAGCCATGATTTATATAAAAATTCTGCAGATGCCAAGCTAACAGAATGAGCTGTTTCAGCAGGTAACATGAATATAGTATTTCTATATAGTCTAAAAAGGCTTTTTGATAATTTCATAATTTGCAATTGAGAATGATAATCATTGTTATGTTTGTTAGTTTAACATATTACTATTGACACTTATTATTATAAAATTTAGAATGATTCTAAATAGCTTTATTAATCTTGGTTAATAACTATTTTAGATTATTTATTAAATAATAAGGAGAAATATTATGGGTTTAAAAGGTTCAAAAACAGAACAAAATCTTAAAGATGCATTTGCTGGTGAATCACAAGCAAATAGAAGATATCTTTACTTCGCAGCAAAAGCTGATGTTGAAGGACAAAATGATGTGGCATCTGTATTTAGGTCTACTGCTGAAGGTGAGACCGGACACGCACATGGTCATTTAGAGTATTTAGAGAAAGAGTGTGGTGATCCAGCTACTGGTGAACCAATAGGGAGCAGTGAAATGAATTTGAAAGCTGCAATTGCAGGAGAAACTCATGAATACACTGATATGTATCCTGGTATGGCTAAAGCTGCTCGAGATGAAGGTTTTGATGAGATAGCTGACTGGTTTGAGACACTAGCAAAAGCTGAGCGTTCACATGCAAATAGATTTACCAAAGCATTGGAAGCAATGGCATAGATAGTATTTGTCCCCTTGATATTATTGAGGGGACATTTCAGGACTTACTTATATTTCACGGAGAATGAATATGGAAGGTGGGTTACAAAAACCAACAAGATTTAGCATTGATTGGAAGAACCAAGATTACCTAAACGAAGAACTATTTGAAAAAGAGTTACGAAGAGTTTCTGATCACTGTCATGGATGTAGACGGTGCGTAAGTCTATGTAATTCTTTTCCAACATTATTTGACTTAATAGATGAATCTAAAACTTTTGAAGTTGATGGTGTTACATATGATCAATTCGATAAGGTTATAGATCATTGTTACCTTTGTGATTTATGTTACCTGACAAAATGTCCATATGTGCCTCCGCATGACTGGGGTATAGATTTCCCTCATTTAATGTTAAGAGGGAAGGCTATTAAACATAGTAAGTCAAAGACTTCAATTAGAGATAAAGTTCTAACTTCTACAGATATGTTAGGGAAATTAGGGTCTCGTAAAATAATAGCTCCTATCATAAATTATTTTAATGAAATAAAAATATTTAGAATAATTTTAGAAAAGATTTTACGCATTCATAGAAATGCCAAACTTCCAAAGTTTTCATCTTATACCGCAAAATCTAAGTATAAAAATATTTCAAATGCAATGAATTTGGATAATAAGGTGGCAATATTCACAACTTGTTATCATAACTATAATGAACCAAGTGTAATTGATGACTTGGTAAAAGTATTAAAGCATAACAATGTTCATGTGGAGTTAATTAAAGATGATAATTGTTGTGGTATGCCTAAATTAGAATTAGGAGATCTTAAGACTGTAGAGAAAATGATGCAACATAATCTTTTAAAATTTAAAAAATATGCTAAGGATGGTTATAGAATCATCGCTCCAGTTCCCTCATGTGTCTTGATGTTTAAGCAAGAACTCCCACTACTTTTCCCAGAAAATAGAGATGTGCAATTAGTATCTAAGGCAATATGTGATCCATTTGAATACTTATTAAAACTTCATAATGAAGGCACATTAAAGAGGGATTTTAAAAATGATCTGGGTTCTGTTTTTTATCAAGTAGCCTGCCATCAGAGAGTGCAAAACATAGGACAGGTAACTAAAAAGATACTTGAGCTTGTCCCTAATACAAATATAGATGCTTTAGAAAGGTGTTCTGGTCATGATGGGACGTATGGTGTAAAAAAAGAAACTCATGAGATAGCAATAAAGATTGCGATGCCGATAGTTAAAGAATATAAAAAATTACAGTCAACTCAATTCACTAGTGATTGTACATTAGCAGCACATCATGTGGTTAACGCAATGGGGAATAAGGTATTACCTACCCATCCAATTGAATTAATGAGAAAGGCTTACGGATTACAATAAGGAGATTATAAAATGAAAGAGTTAACAAATAAAAATTTATTATCATTAGAGGATTATGAGAAAGGAAGAGAGCAGATTAAGTCTGATTTATTGCTTCATAAAAAAAATCGATCAATCACGATTGGGGAAAATATATTATTATTGTTTGAAGATTTTGATACGATAAAGTATCAGGTTCATGAGATGTTGAGAATTGAGAAGATATCCAAAGAATCAGATATTAATGAGGAAATTTCAGCCTATACGTCATTGATACCCGATGGAGATAATTTAAAAGCAACAATGCTTATTATGTATCCAGATATAGAAGAGCGCAGGGTTATGTTAAAAAAATTACATGACTTAGAAAATAGTATTTATTTATGCATTGATAATTCTAAAAGAATATTTGCAGTTTCAGATGAAGATCTCGAAAGAACAAGAGATGAAAAAACATCAGCTGTCCACTTTTTAAGGTTTCAACTTGATAGTGATAGCATGGAGAAATTTAAATCTTCTGACAATATTGTTTTTGGTGCCGCGCATGATAGTTATTCTAGTGATATAAAAATAGGTAGTGAAACAAAATCTGCATTATTAAATGATTTTGAATAAAGTATTATTTGTTTTTAACTTTAATCAATACTTCCGTTTGTTCTAGCTCTAAGTGAGCTGGAATATCTGGCATTTTTGAGAATTCTATCTTATCAGTACTTATATCAGTTAGTACATTAGTGCTAGTGTTATATATATGATGATGTGAGTATAAATTTGTATCATAAAATTTACAGTCATTTTCTAAATCAATAGTTTTTAATAACCCAGTTGATTCAAAAAGACACAATGTATTGTATACGGTTGCTTGTGATATAGGTAACTTCTTATCTCTAACCTGTTCTATGAGCTGGGCTGCAGTAAAATGTTGATCTTTAACAAAAATAAGCTCAGCAATTTCTAAACGCTGTTTTGTGGGATTTATACTCTTATCTTTTAGCAAATGTTTAATATTCATAGAGATATTATATAATCTCATGTTTAAATATTAAACACTTTATTTCTTATTCTTAATAATAATTTTATTAATTATAGACGAGTCTTTATCTTGGTCATTGTTCTGATTAGTAATTTTCATTAGTTTCTGACTATATTTTGCACTCTTAAGGTTTAACCCAACTTTATCTGATAAATCCAATGCAATATTTAAGTCTTTTAAATGGAGTCCTGCTTTAAAACCAGGTTCATAATCATTGTTTATCATTCTTTCACCATGTAAATCAAGAATTTTACTATTTGCAAATCCTCCCATTAAAGCTTTTTTCACTAAATTTAAATCACATTTTAATTTTTTTGCTAGTAATAATATTTCACTAACCGATACCATTGTTCCCGCTACGAGGATTTGATTGCATGCTTTCGTAACTTGTCCTGATCCACTATGTCCTATATATGTTATATTGTTACCTAGCACTGATAGGAGATACTTAATTTTATTAAATATATTTTTTTTGCCACCAATCATGATTGATAAGTTTCCATTGATTGCGCCAATCTCACCTCCCGATACTGGAGCATCAATCAAATAGCAACTTTTCTTTTCTAATTTTTTTGCCATTTTTTTTGTAACTTCTGGTGAGATTGTACTCATATCAATTATTATAGATCCTTTGGATAAGTTAGAAACTAGACCTGTTTTACTAAAGATTACCTCATGAACATCATTCGAGTCAGGTAGATTTAAAAATATAATTTTACATGATTTAGATATTTCGGGAATATTATTTACATATCTGCCGCCTATAGAAGATATTTCTTTAATTACATTAGCTTTTCTGGCATAAAATACAACCTTATGCTTTGCTGTAATGAGGTTTCTAACCATAGGTTTCCCCATTATACCAAGGCCAATGTAGCCAATTTCATTATGAGCTTTTTTTACATCCATGATATATTGTATAGAATCCATAGAATTTATCATATGAAAATTAGTTACAAACAATTCTTTGATAGCCCAGAAATACCAGAATCATCTATTTATTTGATTTTAGGAAAACCTTGTCATTTGCAGAATGATGTTCAGTCTAGACTAGAGTCTTTTTTTAAAAAAAGCGGCTCTTCTATAAAACATTTAGTGGTTGATTCTGACTTTGATATTCATGAAGTAAGAGATGACTTTGAAAGTTATTCTCTTTTTGAAGAAAAAAAATCTCTTATTTTGAATGTAGTATCTAATACTATCCCAAAAAAATTACTTGATTATCTATTAATTAATAAGGTACCTAAAGATTTAAATTTAATTATTAAATTAGGGCCGCAGACCCCTGCTTTCAAAAGAGGTAAATTTTTATCTATGTTAAGTTCAGAGGGATGCATTATAGAGATATCAGAACTTAAGGGGATACACCTTAATAGTTGGGTAAAACAAAAGTTCAAAAAAAATAATATTATCTATAGTGATGAACTTTTTGAAAAGTTAATACAGAAGAATGAGGGAAACACATCTTCAATTTCGCAAGAATTATATAAAATGTCCTTATTGAATATATCAGATATATCTGTTTATTTTAATTATCTTCAAAAGGAATATAAGTTTACAGAGTATGATTTAATTGATTCAATATTAGAGCTGAATGCGGCCAAGGCTATAAAGATATTAAATTATTTAGAATCAGTAAAGTCACCAGAGGTATACATATTATTTTTAATAAATAGTGAAATTAAGAAAATATATTATTTATTAAATAATTTGTCACCGCAACCATATATCCCTAATCATAAAAAAATCTTATATAGTACTTTGTCACGTCAATCTGATAGCCATAATTTATTAGACTTAATAGAACTTTCTTATGTAATTGATAGAAGGATTAAAACAGGATTTGGTAACTTTAATGTTTGGCACCAACTTGAAATCCTTGTTGCCTCCTTTATACTTAATGAACCCCTTAATAATATAAAGAAAGAGATAGGTTAAATGGATATAAAGAAAAAAATAGATAAGTTATGCGAACAATCTTTGTCAGCATCTAGCTGTTCAGGAAAATATGATTCTAAAATCAAAAACTCTGTTCTCAAGTCTATGTCTGATAATTTGGATATTAATTTTAATAATATTATTAAAAATAATCTTATAGATGTAAGGAATGCTGGCAAAAAGAAATTAAAAGATAGTATGATTGATAGATTAATTTTAAATAAAGAGCGTATTTTATCGATGCAAGATGGTTTGCAACAAATTATTAAAATACCAGATACATTATATAAGACCACAAAGGGTGTCAGGCAAAGCAATGGAATTACAGTGAGTCAGATGAGAGTCCCTCTGGGTGTCATAGGAATGATTTATGAATCAAGACCAAATGTGACTATTGATTCGGCTGGTCTTTGCATCAAGTCAGGAAATAGTGTGATTCTAAGAGGTGGTTCGGAATCTATAAATAGTAATAAAGCATTAATGATATGTATAACTAAAGCTTTAAAAGATAATGGTATTCATCAACATATGGTTCAGTTAGTTGGAACTACTGATCGGAGTGCTGTTACGCATTTATTATCCAAGAACGAGCATATTGATGTAATTATTCCTAGAGGCGGGAAAGGATTAATTGAGAAAATAGTTTCTTGTTCTAAGATCCCAACCATAAAACATCTTGATGGTAATTGTCATGTATATATAGATGAAACTGCGGATGCAAATAAAGCTGTAAAGATTAGTCTTAATTCAAAGACGCAAAGATATGGTGTCTGTAATGCAATGGAAACTCTTTTAATTCATAAAAAGTTTTCAAAAAAACATATCATTAAGATTCTCAATGAATATAGTGACAAAGGTGTAGAAATTCGCGGTTGCAAAAATCTTAAAAAAATTAGAAAAAATATTATTCTTGCAAAAACCAATGATTGGTTTGAAGAATATTTGTCTCCTATTATAGCTATAAAGATAGTCAACAGTCTTGATGATGCAATTAAACATATTGGTAAGTATGGATCGTTACATACAGATGCTATTGTGGCATCAGATAAAGATGTGATAGAGAAATTTAAAAGACTAGTGAATTCTAGCTCTGTAATGATCAATACATCAACAAGATTCGCAGATGGTTATGAGTATGGATTAGGAGCAGAGATTGGAATAAGCACTGATAAATTGCATGTTAGAGGTCCAGTTGGACTTGAAGGTTTAACAAATTTAAAATATATAGTCAGTAGTCAAGGGAAGTTAAGAAATTAAAATTAACAAACATAAACGACTAGGAATTTATGGAGGAGCTTTTGACCCTATTCATAATGGTCATATTATCCCAATTGATGAATTATGCATAACCCATAATCTGGATTTAGTGCATTTTATACCTACCAATATTTCTAATTCACATAAAAATATTATTGCTTCTGGAATTAAACGAATTGAGATGCTAAATATTGCCCTGTCAAATGAAAAATATTTGGTAGATGATAGAGAAATATTAAGAGGAGGTATTTCATATATGATTCATACGGTAGAATCAATTTTCAAACAGTTTCCAAATGATCACTTGTATTTAATAATTGGGTTAGACCTACTGATGAATATAACTAAATGGGAAAGATTTCATGAAATTATAGGTTTATGTAATATCATTGTTTCTTATAGGAAAGTAGATGATATAATGGGCACCTTGGAAAGATCGATAGCGAATGAAAGTAGTTTGAAGTCAATTATTTCAACAGATCCTGCTATATTTCATAGTAGTTCATATGGTAAAATATATTTAGAAAAGACTTCTTCAGTTAAGATATCATCGACAGAAGTAAGGAGTAAGTTGAAAAACAAGGAAACAGTATCAAAATTTATGCCACCTCAATTAGAAGAATGGCTATTAAAAAATAAAATTTATTAAATTATGAAAACACTTAAAAAGTCTATTGTAGAAATCCTAGAAGATAATAAGGGAGAGAATATTGCCTTGATGGATGTAAAGGGCAAGTCATCAGTCACAGATCTAATGTTTATTGTATCAGGACGCTCTACTAGGCATGTAAAGTCAATTGCAGATAATTTAATAACTAAGCTTAAAAAAAATAAAATGAAACCAATAGGTGTAGAAGGTTATAGTTCATCAGAATGGATTCTTGTAGACTATGGAGATTTTTTAGTACATGTGATGCATCCAGAAACTCGTGATTTTTATTCTCTTGAAAAACTATGGGATGAGAGTATAGAGACAGATAGTCATACATATATATAATTTTATGCCAAAAATATTAAAATTTTTTACATATTTGCTATCATCGCTGTTGACATTTTTATTTCTCATTATTCTAGTAACTGAAAACACAAATATTGTTTCGCATTTATATAAAGAAAAGATTGTTGAATACATACAGTCTGAATCACAGCTTAGATTTAATTTTGATAGTCTTAATATAAAGTGGAATGGAATTTATCCAAACCTCATTTTTAATAAAATATCTTTATATGAGCTTAATAAAGAAGAATTGTATCTTGATGGAAATAAACTCATTATTAATATTAATACGTTAGAGTCCTTATCAGATTTTGAATTTAAAATATCAGGCCTTAATCTTGTAGAATCCAAGATATCATTAACTTATGATAAAGATGGATTATTTCTAAAAGGTTATAACTTGTTAAGCAATAAAAAGGCAAGTAAAGAGTCTGGATTTATGGATATAGGAGATATTAAGTTTCGAATAAGTGATTCCAGTATAAACATAAAGTCTCAGAAAAAAAGTAATGAATATAATTTAAAAAATATAAACTTAGTATTATTTTATGAGAATAATAATATTAAATTATTTACAACCTTCAACCATAAAAATAATAATGAGGTTATTCATTTCGCATCTAAATTTTCATTAGATGATAATTATAAGATTAATGGTAAATTTTATAGTCAAGGACTTAATATAAACCCCCAAGGATTATCTTTTTTTTCAAATAAATTAAAAATATTACCTTCTAAGCTCAACTATACTATTTGGGCTGATATAAAAAATAACTCTTTATTTAACCTTCAGGGTTCATTGGATATAAAAAATATCTCATTATCCAATGTAATTTCAAAAAACAAGATAGCATTAAAAAATTTATATACAAACTTGGAATATCAGTTGTTAAAGAATAAAAGGCATATATTGTTTAGTAACTTAAACTTCTCAACAGAAGATAGTATTTATAAAGATAATAATATTCATGTAACCTTTGATGAGTTTAATTTAGAAAATGTAACTATAGATAAATTATATATAAAAGATATGAAAAATATAATTAATTTTGCACCTATTTCCCCCAAGAAAACTATTAAGAATACACTTAAGAATATACACGACGGTTACTTGAGTAATCTTATACTTCTAGACTTAGATGATAGCAAGAGGTTTAGGTATGATATAGATTTTGAAGGAATAGAATTTATTAATAATAGTAGTTTTTCTATGAATAAAATTATTGGAAATTTAATGGGTAGCAGTAAATCTGGGAAGTTATTAATTAAAGGGAAAGAAGTTGAAGTCTCCATTAATAGTGATGACAAATTTAAATTATCTAGATTAAATGGATTAATATTTTATAAGATTTCTAATAACAAGATATCTTTGAGTTCTGAAGAATTACAATTAGGTGATTCTCATCTAGCTAATATTTATGGGTCCTTCTCTGATGATAACTCAACATATAAGATCAATATCAAAGGTGATTTAGATAGCTTAATGAATATTTCACCGATTAAATATACTGAATTAATAAAATCAAAAAATATTTCTCTCAGCTCCAAATATAGTCTTGATTATCGTTTTTTAAAGAATAAAGAAAAAATAAATTCTTATGGTGTTATAAATTTTTCTAACTTAGCAATTCATGATAAACAGCATGGCATTGTAATCAATTCTCAAAAACTTAGAGTTAGTTTTTTTGATAAATATATTCAATCTTATGAAACTCAATATTATATAAATAATAATAAGTACTCTTTGATATTAGATACAGATATTATGAACAATAAAATTAAATATAATCTCAATTCAAAAGGTATTCTGACATCTGATTTTATAAAGAGTTTTTCTAATAATAAGCTAATAGAATCTTTTGAAGGATCTACGCCTATTGATTTCAAGTTAACTTATCAGCCCTTTGACAAGACAATGAATTTTAAATTAAATAGTAATATGGAAGGTATGGAATTCAATATTATTTCTCCATTGAATAAAATTTCTTCAGAGTCTAAAAATTTAGAAATTTTATATACATTGAATAATAATTTTAAAAAATATATAAATATAGCTTATCATATATATGATATGAGACTTTTAAGACAAGAGGATCTTCTTTCTATCTCAGTTTATTCTCCTGATGTGGAAGGTTTGATAAATCTCCCCGATAACATAACTGATGAAAATAGGTTAACTGCACATCTCGACTATTTTAATTTAAATAAATTCAGTGGTGCTTCGGATCCTAAAGGATATCCATTTTTAGACTTAAATATTAAAAAAGTAAAAATTAATAATTATTATTATAATAATTTACAAGTTACAACTTCCCCGAGCAACGAAGGTATGATGATAGAAAATATTGGTTTTAAGAATAATGATTTAAGCATGAAGGGTAATGGGAAATGGATAAAATCAGCTGATAAAGAAATCACTTTTTTTGATGCGGTATTTAAAAGTAATAATTTTGGAAGTTCTCTTGAATATTTAGGATATCCTGGAATTATTAAGGAAGGAAATTTATCCTCAAGACTAATAGGGCAGTGGGAAGGATCTCCTGAGAATTTTTCTTTTAATGATTTTGATGGGAAAATTAAACTCGATTTAAAAGATGGTGAGTTTCTTCAAGTTACAAAGCAAACAAGAGCTATAGGTCAGTTGCTTGGGTTATTTAGTATTTCATCATTAAAGAAAAGGTTATCATTAGATTTTAGTGACTTTTTTTCTAGCGGACTATCATTTGATATAATGAATGGTGAATTTAGCTTTTCTAAAGCTAAGGCAAAGACTAAAGACTTGCTTCTCAAAGGTAGTTTTGGTGAAATGAGGATAAATGGAGTATCAGATATCTATAATAGGTCTCATAACCAAAAGTTGATTTATATCCCTGACTTATCATCGATGAGCCTAATTTCAGGCACTTTATTGGGTGGGCCAATTGGTGCTCTCGCGTCAATATTTTATGATAAAGTTTTGAAAGAAATGGATATTAATACTAATCAATTGGCAGCTGTGGAATACTCTATTAAAGGTTCATGGGATGAGCCTGAGATTAAAGTAATAGAATCATTTAAACCTATCGAAAATTAATATATTCTTAGTATTCAAACTAAGAGAAATATATGGCTAGCATAGCATCAATACAATTAACGTCAGGTCCAAATATTCAAGCCAACCTTCTTGAAGTATCCAGATATCTTGAAGAAATTTCTAAAGGGAAGTCAAAATTAGCTGTTTTACCAGAGAATTTTGCTTTCATGCCAGAGAATGATATGTCCTTTATAATAAATGCTGAAGTTGAGGGATCTGGACCAATTCAAGAATTTATTGCAGAGAATGCTGCAAAATATAAAATTTGGATTATAGCCGGAACTATTCCTCTTAAGACCAAAAATCCTAATAAAGTAACATCATCATCTCTCGTTTTTGATGATAAAGGTCAAATAGTTGCCAGGTATGATAAAATACATTTATTTGATGTTCAATTACCTAATTCCGATGAATCATATAATGAGTCCGAAGTTTTTGAACATGGAAAAAATCTCAAGGTTATAGAGACACCAGTTGGGATTATTGGGTTAGCAATTTGTTATGATCTTCGCTTCCCAGAACTTTTTAGATTACTACATTCCTCAGATGTTGAAATAATTGTGCTACCAGCAGCCTTTACTGAACAAACTGGAAAAGTTCACTGGGAACCATTAGTTAAATCTAGGGCTATAGAAAATCTTTGTTATATGGTTACATCATGCCAAGATGGTTATCATATTAGTGGAAGACAAACTCATGGTAATAGTATGATAGTAAATCCTTGGGGACAAATAATGTCGAAAATAGAATCTGGTAGTGGGTTTATTGAATCTGAGATAAACCATAAACAGTTAACCTCAATAAGAGAGAAGTTTCCTGTACTTAAACATATAACTTTAGTGGGTAATAAATGAATTATATACAAAATCTCATCTTAGATAATCATGACTTAACAAATGAAAAGCTTGAGAATATACTTTCGGCAGCATGTCCTAAAAACATAGACTTTGCAGATTTATATTTTCAATATACTAATTCTGAAGGTTGGCAATTAGAAGACGGTATTGTTAAAAGCGGTTCATCAAACATAGATAGCGGAGTTGGAATTAGATCTGTGGCAGGAGATAAATCTGGTTTTGCATATAGTAATAACTTTAACTATGAAAATTTAATTTCTGCAGCTAAAACATCTAAGTGCATAGTGAAGAGTGGCCAAAGTAGAGAAATACAACTTGGTAATTCTAAAAATATAAGAAAATTATATAACTCAGTCTCGCCTTTAGATTTTAAGACAGATGATATAAAAGTTAAATTTTTAAAAGATATTGATAAATATGTACGAGATAAAGATGACAGAGTGGAGCAAGTGATTGTGAGCTTAGCTGGGACATATGATTCAATTTTAATTCTAAATACGGATGGTATTAAGGCTTTTGATGACAGGCCCTTAGTTAGATTTAGTGTAATGGTTATCTTGAAAGTAGGTGACCGAAGAGAACGTGGTTCCTCTGGCGGTGGCGGCAGATATTCTTATGATGAAATAATTGATACAAAATTTGCTTATGAATTTGCTGATGAAGCAATTAGACAAGCAGCTGTAAATCTTCAAGCCGAAGATGGAAAAGCAGGGTCTATGACAGTTGTCTTGGGACCTGGATGGCCTGGAGTGCTTCTACATGAGGCTATTGGGCATGGACTCGAGGGTGATTTTAATAGAAAAAAAACCTCAGCTTTTTCTGACCTAATAGGAAAGCAAGTTGCTTCTAGCCAATGCACAATTGTTGATGATGGCACAATTTCAAAGAGAAGGGGATCTTTATCTGTGGATGATGAAGGTTGCGAAACAAAATGTAATACGCTGATTGAGAATGGAATCCTTAAAGGATATATGCAAGATAAAATCAATGCTAAACTTATGAATGTCAGTCCTACAGGAAATGGAAGAAGAGAAAGTTACGCATGCTTACCTATGCCAAGAATGACAAATACCTTCATGTTGCCTGGTGAGTTTAATCCAAGCGAAATAATAGAGTCTGTTAAAGATGGAATTTATGCTGTTAATTTTTCTGGTGGCCAGGTTGATATAACAAATGGACAATTTGTATTCACAGCATCAGAAGCATATTTAATCGAAAATGGAAAAGTTACCAAACCAATTAAAGGTATGACTCTGATTGGTAATGGACCAGAGGTTTTGAAAAAAGTATCTATGGTAGGGAATGATTTAAAATTAGATGACGGAGTTGGTACATGTGGAAAAGATGGGCAAAGTGTTCCAGTAGGAGTAGGGCAGCCTACTCTTAAAATAGATGAGATAACTGTTGGAGGAACACAGGTATGAGCTCTAATGGAAATAACATACTTATCTATAAAGATAGACTCGAAGGAATTTATAAAGATTTAAATAAAAAGTATAGTCATGAGTTTAATTTAAGCGTATCAAATGGTTATACAGTAACATCTAGATCAGCAGAAGTAGAAAATATAGAATACCATGAGGACATGGCCTTAAATATAACTGTCTATAATGATTTTAAAAAAGGCAATGCTTCAACGAATAACTTATCTTCAGAAAATATTATAAAAACTATTGAAAAAGCTGAAAATATTTCTCAAAACACACAAGCTGATAATTGCCAAGGTCTCCCTGAATCTAATTTTACAGAAAAACAATGGGACAACTTGGGAATATATTACCCGAAAGACTTAGAGGTTGAAAATGTAATAGAAATGACAAAAGATTGTGAAGCAGAAGCTTTTAAAGCAGATAAAAGAATATCAAATTCTGAAGGGTCAACATTTTCATTTTCTAAAAACTCGCATATGATTTTAAATACTAATGGAGCGTATGGTGCATATAATTCGACAGATTATTCTTTATCTTGCATTGCTTTAGCAGAAGAAAATAAGTTAATGGAAAGAGATTATTGGTATTCGTCTTCTAGAGACTTTAAAAAATTAGAAGAAGGTTCTAGTATAGGTAAAAAAGCTGCCGAAAGAGTTCTGTCTAGACTTGGAGCTAGAACTTTGAAAACTCAAGTTTGCCCTGTTCTATTTTCACCCGAAATGTCTGCGTCTATCATTAGTAATTTTTTATCAGCTATTAATGGCTCGGCTATTTATAAAAAATCGAGTTTTCTATTAGATAAAATTAACGAAAAAATATTTCCAGATTTTGTAAATATATGTGAAGAACCATTGTTGGTTAATGGCCCTGCAACTCGACCATATGACTCTGAGGGTGTTTTAACAGAAAATAAGAATATTATTGATAATGGTATTCTGAAAACTTATTTATTAGATACTTATTCGTCCAGAAAACTTAAAATGGATTGCACTGGAAATGGTGTTTTAACTAACATAACTATGAACTCAAGTGAGCCGCTAGTTTCGGATATTATTTCTACACTAAAGAATGGTATATATATAACAGATATGATGGGTAGTGGAGCTAATACTTTAACTGGTGATTATTCTAGAGGAGCCTTTGGATATTTAGTTGAGAATGGTGAAATACAGTATCCAGTAACAGAAATAACTGTGGCCTCTAATCTATCTCAAATGTTCCAAAACATTGTTGCTCTTGGTGATGATATTGATTTAAGAAATAGAATTAGAACAGGTTCATTGTTGATAGATAATATTACTATCGGTGGAACTAATTAATATTCATTATAAGAGACACTGAAAAAATAATTAAAATTAAAATTAGCATTGCCGATATTGTCGTCTGCCTTAAAAGATAATCCTCTAATGTAGCAAATTTATTCCTCAAGCTAGTAAAAGAGAAAATATTTTCAGTTTTATTTATCATACTAAAAATATATTTCGTTAATAACTTAATATATTTAATTTTGCCTCTATATAACCAATCAATGTCCAAGGTCAAAGTCAGAGTCCTTTCTAAATATTTTAAGCTGATGAAAAATGCTAATGCCGAAAAGAATAACAAGTGTAATTGAGAAACGACATGGTTTCCGGTATAAGGAATAAAATCTACAGGATATGGCAGCAAACTATAAAGTAATTGTGGCCAGATTCCTATAACAATGCATATTGTTGAAGCTATAATCATTGCATATTTCATATATATTGGAGGATCTGTTGTAATAATTTTTTTGTCTCTATGAAAAAATACAAACCATGGAAATTTTATACCTGCATGAAGAAATACGCCGGCTGACCCTACTAACAGCATTAACCATACCAGCTGCATTCCTTCATGAATGCTGGCATCAACTATCATTGATTTAGAAATAAAACCGGATGTTAAAGGAAAAGCTGAAATCGCTAAAGCACCTATGATTCCACAGATTGCTGTTAAAGGCATTGTTTTATATAAGCCACCAACATCTGTGCATTTATATTTATTAATCATATAAATAACACTTCCTGCTGACATTAGCAGTAAGCCTTTATATATAATATGTGAAAAAGCATGAGCTGCTGTCCCATTAAGAGAAAGCTCTGTTCCTATTCCAATCCCAACAATCATAAAGCCAACTTGATTTACTATGCTGTATGAAAGTATTCTTCTGATATCATTTTCAAGCAATGCATAGATAATTCCATACATAATCATATATATTCCAATTAACATTAGTATATGGCTTCCAGCAAAAGTAACGATTAGTATAAAAACAGAAGTTTTTGTTGTGTAAGCTGAAAGAAATACTGTTGAAGAGTAACTACCTTCTGGATATGCATCTGGTATCCATTGAGAAAATGGAGGAGCACCTGCATTCAATAAAAATCCAACGAGGATCATCCAGTTATACCAAGTATCCAAATTTAATAATCTTATTTGTAAATTATTTGTATCTATATATAACCCTATAATTCCAAGTAATAAAATTAGGCCTCCCAAGAGATGCATTAGAAGATATCTATTGCCTGCAGATAGAGATTTATCTGAATTAGATGACCAAATAACCATAGTAGATGCAATAGCCATAATTTCCCAGAAGATATAGAGTGTTAAAAAGTCACCAGAAAATAGTACAAAGATAGCTGAGGATATATAGATTAATACCATTGCTTTTTCTTTATAACTATCTCTATAAATTGAAAATAATTTACCAATTAATCCCATGATTAGAAAAACCAAACAGAAAAGATATGCAAGTTTTGAATATGAAAAATAATTAAGAGAAGCAAGACCACTCTTATATACATAATCTATATTATCTGTAATAAATAAAAGTACAAATAATGATATTAAAATAGATCCGATTGATATTAGATTCGCTTTCTCTTTAAAGATAAAAATAAATAAAGAACCTACAGCTAATGGAAAGGCTGGATGACTGATAAGACTACTAATCATAATAAGTATCTCCTTTCTTTAGCACAACAGCTAGAATTTTTGCAATAATAATTAAGCTGATACATGCTAAGAATCCAAAAATAGGGTAGAAGCCAATTATACCATCTATATTAAAATTAATTTTCTTAAAATTATAGAATACATATAAATATGGAGTTATATTTATCAGTAAAATAAGCGTATAAATTATTTTATTTCTATCATTCATGTTAAATAATATTCTCTGTAATAAATTTTATAATAAAATCAGTTTTGAAAAAAAGAATTACTGCTATAAATCCAACAATAATCACCGGAAAGGCTAGAGGCATATCTTCACAGCTAGGACTTTTGTAGTCAAATTTTGCTTTTTCAAAATATGATTTATAAATCATCGGAAAATAATAACTCGCATTAAGCAATGTGCTCAAGATGATTACAATAAGTAAGTATAAATTTTCTGATTCCATAATACCAAGTAATAAATACCACTTGCTAATAAATCCAATTGTTGGAGGTAAACCAATCATGATAATTGCACCGATAGTCATCAGTAGACAGGTAATGGGTAATTTTGAAGAAAGGTTATTCATTTCACTAACATTTTTAATACCTGTCTGTGTTGCAATAATACCCGCAGAAAGGAATAGCATTATTTTTCCTAAAGCATGAAATATTAAATGAAGAACGGCAGCTAAAATAGAATATGGCGCCAGAATTGCCGTAGCTAAAACTATATATGATAATTGGCCAATAGTTGAATATGCTAAGCGTAATTTAATATTATCTTGGTTTAGAGCAATAAAGGATGACGATATAATCGTAAACGATGCAAAGAGTATAATAATTATATTTGCGCCACTCTGCGTCAATACATCTACTCCAAATATGAACAAAAAAACCTTTAACATTATGAATACTCCAGATTTAACTACAGCCACAGCATGAAGTAGTGCGCTCACTGGTGTTGGTGCAACCATTGCAGATGGTAACCATTTATGAAATGGCATGACTGCAGATTTAGCAATTCCAAATAAATATAAAATAACAAGAATGTATATGGCAGTATTATTATAACTAGTGAATATACCGCCAACTTTATAGTCTAAAGTCCCAGTCAATATATAGGTGAATATTATTGCTGGTAAGAAAAATATTATAGATGTTCCGAGTAAATAGTATAAATATTTCTTACCATTTATAATTGATTTTTTGTCACCTTTGAATGTTACAAGTGGATATGTAGCAATTGTCAATATTTCATAAAAAACAAAAGTAGTTAATAAATTAGATGAATAGATAATCCCATTGGTAGCTAGCATTGATAGTGTAAAAAATATATAAAACTTTGGTTTGTTTTGGTACTTATTTAATTCTAGATATCTTTCTGAAAAAATAGATACCATGAGCCATAGTCCATTTGAGATAACTAGAAATATTACACCCAAATAATCTAAGCTAAATGATAATGGGATTCCTGGAATAATATTAACTATATCAGTTTTTTGATTAATCAAGATATCTTGTATGCTAATTATGTATAAAGCATATACAAGAGATGCGAGACTTATAAATATAGAAACCACACCAGTAAAGGTTTCTTTTCTAAGCAGATAAATAATCACTATACCAAAAGCTAGAAATAGAATATGTGATAATAAAATACTCATTGATTTATAGTACTATAAAAATTATTTGATATTTGCTCGGAAATGCCAAAAGTTAATGATGTATCAACACCAAGATATATCGTTAAAGCAGCTAGAAAGTAAACACATAGCAATTGATAACTTGTTGCTACTGAAGCATCATGATTGAGCCTCGCAGAAAAATAAATCTTTTCAATTAATAGCCAAGCATAAAAGAATGTCATGAAAGAGGTGATCAGTATAACGCCACTAATATACCAATAATCAGATTGGAGTATTGCTGAAATTAAATACCATTTGCTTATGAATCCAGATGTTAACGGCAACCCTATTAAACCAAGCAATAATATTACGAAAGCTGACATGAGTAATGGATATTTCTCTCCTAGTCCTGAGAAGTCACCTATACTCACGTTTTTATTATTTATAAATAAAACAGTAACCACTAAAAATAATCCAGTTTTGATGATTGAGTGATTAAATACATGTATAAGAGATGCTGTTAATCCATCTGGGGTTAATAGCATTATTGCTATGATTATATAGCTTAATTGAGCAACACTTGAATAGGCTAGCATTTTTTTAATTTCATTTTGTTTGATAGCATATAAAGTTGATAATAAAACCCCTATGAGTGATAAAAATAAAATGAGCTGGGCAAGATTATAATACTCTAATGGATTTATTGAGTTGAATATATCTAAAAATACTCTAAGTAAAATATAGATACCTATTTTAGTAGATGTCCCTGAAAAGTATGAAACTATTATAGATGGGGCATACGAATATGTTCTTATTAGCCAACCATGCAGTGGAAATAGAGCTGTTTTAATGCCCACGCCTATGAGAAACATAGCTATGGAAAGAGACATAGAAAGCGAGATACTGCCACTCCTTATCTTGTTTGATAGATCCGTCATATTCAGAGTACCTGTATTTACATATAAAATGCCGATTGCAAATAATATAAATACTGCACCAATGCTTCCAATAAATAAATACTGTATAGCTGCAAGACTAGAAGCTTTATAATTACCTTGGGATATAAGAAAATAACTAGCAAGTGAAGAAATTTCTAAAAAAACAAATAAGTTAAATATATCATTTGTGAGAACGATACCTGAAAATCCAACATTGCAAAGTAGCCAAGCAATATAAAATAAATGTATATTATCGTCTTCTACTTGTGATTTTATAGTCTTATTTCCAGCTATCAAACATATGAAAGCCATAAAATTGATAAGCAAAAGAAAGTAACATGATAGTAAATCAGCGTTTAATCTAATGCCAATAGGTGCTTTCCATGAGCCAAGTTCATATAGTATATTTCCATTCTGATAGACATCTTGGAACAGTATTAGTATCAGCAAAATATTTAAGAAAGATACGCCTAGGCTTAAATTATAGACATGCCTATTATCTCTGACAAGTAATAGTATTGGGGCAATTAATAGAGGTAATACTATAATTAATACTGGTAACTGGTTCATTTTTTATATCTTATCCAGTTCATGTTCTTCTATTGAATTATACTTTTGTTTAACCTTAATGATTAAAGCAAGAGCAAGGCTTGTTGTCGCAATACCAACAACAATTGCTGTAAGGATTAAGACATGAGGCAAAGGGTTAGAGTAGATTAATTGATCGTCATTTAGAATTGGAGGGACTCCGCCATCAACTTTACTTATAATTAAGTAAAAGATAAATACTGAAGACTGAAATATATTTAAACCAATCACCTTTTTAATTAAATTTGATTCTCGGATTATTATGAATAAACCTAGAAGAAATAAAATCATATTAAGTACAAATAGCATTATTTTTCCTCGCTAATATCATTAAATGAATAAAATACTAAAACCATTACATTACTGACAGTTAAACCCACTCCCAGTTCAACCAGGAATATACCTAGAAGCTGACCATTTATTGGTGTATTTGACAAATAGTTATACTCTAAAAAATTACCACCAAGCAAGATACCTAAGAAGCCAACCATAAGATATAAAATGACACCTAAAGCCATTAAAGATTTTGAAGTATTAACACTTAGGATTGATTTGCCAATATCTAATCCAAAAATAATATTATATAAAATAAAACCTGCTGCAAATATTACCCCTGCTTGAAATCCTCCGCCTGCTGAGAAGTCGCCATGGAATTGTACATATAAACCAAATAATAAAATTACAGGAATCAGTAGCTTAGTGACTATTCTGGGAATTGTATGATGTCTCATGAATTACTCTTTCTTTTTCTTAATATTCCTAAGACTGATATCCCAGCAATAAATATTACAACAACTTCCCCAAGTGTATCAAACCCTCTATAGCCAGCTAAAATAGATGTTACAACATTAGGAACACCCATCTCTGTTTTAGATTTATTAATATAATATTCACTAACTTGTGAATTTGATGTTTGGTTAAATTTACCAAATTCTGGTAAATCAGATACTGCGAAACTTAGTAAACCTAGCAGTAATAAAAATAATACTATTAATGGAAAAGAGGGAGTTTTAGATTCCTTTACCATAACATTCGTATGTTTCAGGGTGCTTAAAAATAAAATCGTAGATATTCCAGCACCAACAGCAGCTTCTGTTAAAGAAACATCTACGCCATCTAATAATAAAAAAATAAGAGCAGATATAAGACTGAAAATAGTTGTTGCCATAATTGCTGAAAATAAATTTTTAACAAACATTATGTAGATAGCAATAGCTATAAGAATTGTTAGTAGCAAGTATAAGAATATAATAATTATTTTACTTCCCCATTGGTCTTAGAGTGTTTTAAAAATGCTTGAGTTAAAGCATGAATAGCTGTGCTGCCAGTTATATATAAGAATACTAATATCAGTAATAATTTTAAGCTAAACAATGAGAATCCATAATGAAGCATTAGTCCTAATATTATCAGTAAAGTTGCAAATGTATCTACAACTGAAGCTGCATGGGTTCTGGCAAGAAAATTATCAAATCTAAAGCAACCTATGGTACCTATTAACGCCACTATAACTCCGACTATTAATAAAATACTAATTATTATACTCACTTAGACGCTTCCTTATCTTCATAATATTTTAGTATAACTATAGTAGAGATGAAATTAATTAGCGCATACACCATAGCAATGTCAGTAAAGTCTTTCTCAATAGAAACTGTGCCGACTAATAGGATAAGAAGAACAATTTTGGTTCCAATTAGGTTGACTGTTAATATTTTTGTATAAATCTCATTTGCCGTAATAAATCTAAAAATAGAAATGACAAGAGCAAGAGATAATACAAGAATAGCTAATATACTAATTTCAGACATCTTTTCCCTCGCTTGGCAGATAGTTTTTTTCTGTAGATCTTATTTTTTTATCCATTTCATTTGATTCCAGAGACTCTTTGAACTGATCATCCAGGGTATGTACTGTAAATGTATCTCCATCGACATCAATTGTGACTGTTCCTGGAGTTAGAGTTATTGAGTTAGCATAAAGAACATGTCCTAGGTCAGATATTTGAGATGATTTAATTTTAATAATTTGAGGATTAATTTTTCTATTCGGGATAACTATATATAAACAAACTTTTATATTTGAAATTATAATTTCTTTAAATAACCATGGAATATAGAGTAATAAGCCTTTAGCACTAAAGTCATGAAAACTAATTTCCTCGTCAATCAAGTCCATTCTATTCATTATATAGATCACAAAAGCTGTTGAAACTAAACCTAAAAACAACATGAAGGGTGCTATCAATCCTGACAATATAAACCAAAACACAAAAATACTCACAAAAATTATGATGAGATGGTTTTTTTGGTTATATTTCTTTGTTGGTTCAGTCATGCCTTATTATATATAGAATATTAGTGTTTAACCATAATCACTGTATGAGTAATGATATATCAATAACATCAATATTTTTTGTTATAGACCCTATGGAGATAAAAGAAACCCCTTTCATGGCATATTTATTAATATTCACGAGGCTAATATTTCCTGAAACCTCTATAGGAGTCTTTTTAATCATAGCTAATGCTTTCTTTAGATTAGCTATGGAAAAATTATCTAAGAGTATGCGATCTATATCTAAGTTTTCTAAAACACTTGCCTCATGAGGTGTTTTTGCCTCAGCAATAATAGGTTTTCTAAGCTTTTTAGCTCTTCTTACAAAATCTTCTAGGTCATCAATGATCTTAAGATGATTTTCTTTAATTAATACAGACTCAGAAAGATTTTTTCTATGAGCGAAGCAACCCATTATCTGACAAGCATAATTAATTGCATATCGCCATCCTGGCAAAACTTTTCTTGTATATAATAGTTGAATATTTTTATTTGAAATTTTAGCTTGATATTTATTAACTGAACTAGAAACGCCTGATAGTGTTTGTAGGAAATTCAAAGCTACTCTTTCGCCTATCAATATAGATTTAATACTCCCAGAAATAGTTGCCGCAGCTTCTCCTTTATTAACAGAATCTCCATCATTAAAATGCCACTTTATTCTAATCTTTGAATCTACTTTTTTGAATACTTCATTTACCCATTGTTTTCCACAGAGAATACCTCGTTCTTTGAAGATTAATTTTGCTGTACTTTTTTTTGTATTTAATAATAGTGATGAAGTAACGTCATTATTAAAACAGTCTTCTATTAGGGCGGAGCTAATATGTTTTTCTAGTAATTTTTTATCTACTTTATCGATCTTCATTATTTCTCAAGTACTCTTTGGTTGTAGTAAAAATAATTGGACTCAGTAGTATAAGAGCGATCAGGTTTGGTAAAGCCATCAGACCATTCATGATATCTGCAATTAACCAAATTAAATTTAATTCGGTGGTAGCACCAATTGGTATAACTATAATCCATAAGATTCTATATAAATTAGAAACTGATGATCCAAACAGAAACTCTGCACATTTTTCTCCGTAATAACTCCATCCAATAATTGTACTAAATGCAAAAAGTACTAAGCCTAGAGCTACAATATATTTTCCTATAACAGGAAGCCCTTGATTGAAGGCCATTGTGGTTAATGCGGCACCGTTTACCCCTGTCAACCATGTATCTCCAATTAGTATTACAAATGCTGTAATCGTACAAACTAGCAGGGTATCAATTAGTGGCTCAAGCATAGAAACAGAACCTTGCTTAACCGGGTTATTTGTTTTTGCAGCTGCATGAGCAATAGGTGAACTACCCAATCCAGCCTCATTGGAAAAGATACCTCTCGATACTCCAAATCTAATCGCCATCCATATAGAAGCTCCTGCAAAACCACCAGTTGCAGCTGTAGAGGTAAAGGCTGAGTTTACAATGAGTAAAAAAATTTCAGGGATAAGCGAAATATTAGTAAAAATTATAAATAGGCCACCCAGGATATATATTAGAGCCATTGTAGGCACTAGCTTAGAGGCAGCTCTCCCTATACTCTTAATGCCTCCAAATATTACCAATGAAACTAAGGCAGCTATTACTAATCCTATAATCATTTTAGATATTCCAAACTCTATAGAGAGTACTTGTGCAACAGAGTTAGATTGAACACTATTACCAATTCCGAATGCTGCTATCATTCCAAAAAATGCAAAAAAATAGGCCAAGAAATGATATTTTTTTGCTAAACCATTTTTAATATAATACATAGGTCCGCCAACGTAGCTCCCTAATATATTTTTCTCTCTATATTTGATTGCAAGAAAGGCCTCTGCATATTTAGTTGCCATCCCAAAGAGTGCAGTAATCCACATCCAAAAAATAGCTCCAGGTCCACCTAAAAAAATAGCTGTTGCTACTCCTGCAATATTTCCTGTACCTACAGTTGCAGACAATGCCGTCATTAGAGAGTCAAAAGAAGATATTTCTCCATCATCTTCAGTCTTTGATTTTTTAAATAAGGATTTAAATCCATATCCCAGGTTAAAAAAAGGGAACCCTTTTAAACCAAAAGTTAAATAGATGCCTACCACTAATAATAAAATAAGAGTTATTGGGCCCCATACAATGCCACTGATTATATTTAGTGCATCTTCAAATGAGAAATTTTGGATATTCATTTTTTTTGTAAAATATTAACGACATCATTTCTAGAACTATTTTCAGATTTCAGTTCATTAAAAATAATATCAGAATAATGAGCTATATTTATTTTCTGATTATGTTTAGTGGCAACTATTGATGAATACTGAGAATGTTCAAATGTGTTAGGCAAGCTAGAGAATAGGTCTTCTATGAATTTAGTATCGTTAAACATCTTATCCTGGATAATTAATATACCATTATTAGCCAAACCATTAAACGCATTCACAATAAGATTTATTTTTTCCTTATCTGCTATGTCATTCAAGATATTCATCATACTAATAACACTATATTGGCCATTAAATTCTATTTGATTATTTTTATAAGAATTTATGCTTAACTTGCTTTTTAAATTATCCGGCAAATATTTCTTCATGTTGATTACATTAAAGTCTTCGCTAGTGATTTCAGTTGAATGAGTTACGTTAATATAATCACTCATCAATATCTCTGAAGACAGAAGGCCATCTCCTCCAATATCACAAAAGGTTACAGATTTAGTGCGACCAAAATAATTTATTATAATTTGTTCGACGATAGCACTAATAATTCCATTCGAGTGATGCCGACTAACATCTTGTATATCTATGTTGCTATCAGAGCTATTTTCTAAGAAATAATTTAGTGAGCTATTTTTCTTAGGAGGCTGTTTTTTACCAATTCTCATTGACATAACCCCATCATTCTCAGCCCAGATATTACTCATACCCCACCATTTTTGTCTACTCTGAAACATTACCTCGAGCGAGCTTCTGGACCAATAGTTTTTCTCCACACCTTGTCTTTCAGCATACACTGGGAGAATTACCCCTCCATCTGGTTCAATTAAATACATTAGATGCCTTAGAAAGGCTGCGCCCCAATTATTAGCAAATAAAGGAAAGCTGATTCCTAGGTATATTCTATGAAACGACTCTTTTTCAAACGGATAGTAGATAGAACAAATCTCATCATTTGTTGGATTAGAGTTAAATATTTTAGAATCACAAGTAACGCTGACGAGATCCTCACTTGGCTGTATCATTTTATGTTTATCTCTTATATCAGAACAATAATAGTCCCTATCTTCTACGATATAGTCAGCTGATTTATGGATTAAAATTTCAGTCATAATTTATATTAGTCTATGAATAGGGATAATAACATGGCATTATTTACTCAACAACTTATCGGTTATAAATATGTTTAAACTTTTTGTTGTAGTGACTATTCCAGCGGTTATATTGATTAGCCAAGCTGGGTATTCTTTACTAAGCATATCCTCTTTAGTTGTATTTTATATCATCAGTTTTTATCTCTATGAAAGAGTAAATGATAGCCAAGAGATAGTAGTTAAAGAAAAAAGCTCAGTAAAACCCATAAAACTTAATCAAAGCTCAGTAATTCGAGAATCTCCTTTTTTTAAAAATAACAAAGAACCTTTAATGTTGCTTGATAATTCTTTTAAAATCATATCATCTAATAAGTCATTCCATAATTTTTTTGGTCGTTCTCCTGATGGGAAAAATATTTCACTGGTATTAAGGTCAGCTGAGCTTGATAATGCAATTGAAAAGCTTAGTATAACTGATAATTATATCTCTGTGGATTTGACAGTTTTTAGTGTTGTTCAAAAACATTTAACCGCTCAACTTTTTCATATAAATGATTCGGACGATTTTACTATATTAGTAATGTTAATGGATAGGACAAATCAATATATTGCTGAAAGGTTAAAAACTGATTTTGTTTCAAATGTAAGTCATGAGCTTAGAACACCTTTAGCTTCTATATTGGGTTTTCTAGAGACAATTGAGGGTCCTGCTAAAAACGATGAAGAAAAGAAAAGAGAGTTCTATCAAATTATCAGGAGTGAGGCTGAGAGAATGCAGAGGCTTGTTAATGATTTGCTTTCTTTAACACGAGTAGAGGAATCTGAATTTCAAGCTCCAAGCGACAAGGTTGATTTATTGCAATGCCTTGATTCGGCTGTCGATGTTGTACAAGTTATAGCTGAAAAGAAAAGTATTGTTATTAAATGTGATTTTAGTAGAGATAATAAGTTATTTGTTAGAGGCAATCATGATCAATTATTAGAAGTTTTTGAGAATCTCTTAGATAATGCAATTACCTACACTGATGATGATAAAAAGGTCTCGGTTTCGGTTAAACAGGATATCAACTATCAAATCGTTGAGATAACTGATCAAGGAGTTGGTATTGGTGAACAAGATCTTGCCAGGATTACTGAGAGATTCTTTAGGTGCACAAGTAGCCTTGATTATAAGCGCCACAGTTCAGGATTAGGTTTATCAATTGTTAAACATATTTTGAATAGACATGAGGGAAAATTAGAAGTAACTAGCGAATTAGGCAAAGGTAGTATTTTTAGAGCTTATCTTCCAATATATAGCTAAAACAATATTAATAAATTTGTAATAAAAGAGTCATCATGTCTTAATGCTAAAGATTTTAAATAAGCATAATAAATATTACTTAAGGAGTTAGAAATGAAACAATATCAGTTATTACTGATGATCATGGTTATGGTGTCAATGCCTGCTCATTCTAGAGATACAATACGAGTTGTAGGTTCCTCAACTGTTTACCCATTTGCAACAGTCGTTGCGGAAAATTTTGGTAGGCAAGATAATGGATTTAAGACACCAATTATAGAATCAACTGGTTCTGGAGGTGGATTGAAGTTGTTTTGTACTGGGAAAGGCCCGTCTACTCCTGATGTTACAAATGCATCAAGACGTATAAAAGAGAGAGAAGTTGCTCTTTGTGCAAAAAATGGAATTAATGAAATCATTGAGCATAAAATTGGGTTCGATGGTATTGTAATTGCCAATGCAAAGAATGGGCCTACTTTTGAATTATCAAGAAAAGACCTATACATGGCACTGGCTGCAAAGGTCCCATGTGGAATTCAAGATGGGGTAACCTGTGATAATGAAGCTAAGACATGGAAAGATGTAAATTCATCATTGCCAGATATAAGAATAGAGGTTTATGGACCCCCGCCAACTTCTGGTACTCGTGATGCATTTGCAGAATTAGGTTTGGGCGGTGGATGTAAAATGATACCTTGGGTTAAAAAATTTAAGAAAAAAGATAAAAGTGCATGGAAACAATTGTGTTACACAGTCAGAGAAGATGGAGCTTATATAGAGACTGGAGAAAATGATAATTTAATTATTCAAAAACTCGTTAATAACCCGAATGCCGTAGGAGTTTTTGGATTTAGTTTCCTAGATCAAAATACAGATTCTGTTAAAGGATCAACTGTTGACGGTATAGTTCCTACTTTTGAATCTATTGCATCTGGGGATTACAAGGTATCCCGCTCATTATTCTTTTATGTAAAGAAGGCCCATATTGGTTCTATACCGGGTATTGAAGAATATATGGCAGAATTCATGAATGATAATGCTATTGGAGATGAAGGTTACTTATTAGATAAAGGCTTAATTCCTTTACCGCAGGATGCAAGACTGAAATATCAAAGCGATAGTAAGAATTTAGTAAATCTACAATACTAATTAACCCTATTTATACACAGATGTCACCCAAATTAATTTGGGTGATATTGCTTTCATTTGCGCATTTAATTGTAGTAATTTTATATCAAAAAACAATAAAATAACTTTTTATGTAACATAATCTTAACATTCAATAGTTATGATAGATCATAAAGATTATTACTATGACTATAGAATTTATAATATTATCACTTATTGGATTAACGGCTTATAGCTTTTTTATTGGTAGAAAAAAAGCTCTAGCGTTGAGTTCTTTGAAAAATGTAACTGTACACTCGCAGCCTTACTACCATGGTCTATATTCTGCTCTCATAACAATTTTTCCTGCTTTTATACTCCTAATCTTATGGTCATGGATAGAGTCCAGTATATTTTCTATCAATCTAAGAGAATATTTTAAAGATATAGCAGATCCAGCTGTAGCGGATTTTTACATATTAGGAGTCATTAATTTCGCAGGAGGCATTGATGAGAAAGCCATAAATCATGTAAATTTCATGTCAGCGGTAAATTATTATGAATCAACCATGCAAATGAATTTAGTTTTGAAAGCTATAGTTATAATAATTTTGACTCTAATGGTTTCTAGATATTCTTTAAAGTTAATTGCAGCTGATTTTAAAGCACGTGATTTAGTAGAAATTATAATTATCAGGGTTATGAAATATGCCTCTATATTTGCGATAGTTATTACTATTGGAATAGTATTGTCTCTATTGTTCGAGACTATAAGGTTTTTTGAGTCTGTAGCTGTGACTGAATTCTTGTTTGGTACTCATTGGAGTCCTCAAATGTCAATAAGAGAAGGCCAGGTTGGATCATCTGGAAGTTTTGGGGCAGTACCAGTTTTCACAGGAACCCTGTTAATATCATTTATCGCCATGTTAGTTGCTGGTCCAATAGGATTATTTTCTGCAATTTATTTGTCTCAATATGCTTCAATAAATGTACGTTTATTCGCTAAACCTATCATTGAAGTATTGGCAGGGATACCAACCGTTGTCTATGGTTTTTTTGCAGTGATAACAGTAGGCCCTTTTTTTCGAGAAATGGGCATATTTTTTAATATCGATGGATTTAGTTCGGAGAGCGCTTTAATAGCAGGTTCAGTACTAGGCATCATGATAATACCATTTGTAGCATCTTTAACGGATGATGCTCTATCCGCAGTCCCCCAATCATTAAAAGAAGGTTCTTTGGCAATGGGGGCAACTTTATCAGAGACAACAACTAGAGTCATTATTCCAGCATCTTTTCATGGTATTGCAGGGAGTTTTTTATTAGCTTTCTCAAGAGCAATTGGAGAAACTATGATTGTTGTAATGGCTGCTGGCTTCGCAGCTAACTTAACAGCAAACCCATTTAATGCTGTAACGACTGTGACTGTACAAATAGTTGGTTTATTGACGGGCGACCAAGAATTTGATAGTCCTAAAACATTGTCTGCATTTGCGTTAGCTTTTGTTTTGTTTTTTTTAACATTAATTTTAAATATTATTTCTTTAACAATAGTTAAAAAGTATAGAGAGGAATATGAATAGTATTATTAAAAGAAATCAAAGAGAAAAAAGATTTAAGTTTTATGGAATTTTGGCTGTAGCCACTGCAATCCTCTTGTTGGTGATTTTACTCTTCAAAATATTCTCAACTGGTATAAGTGCATTCAATCAAACATATATAGGGGTAAAAATTCAAATTCAAGTTAATTCTGATATATCGAATTTAGATCCTAGGAGAGAATTGAGGCGTAATATACGAACAATGTTTCCTGATGTTAAAACTAGATCAGAGAAAAAGAATCTATATTCTCTATTTAGTAATGGTGCATATTATGAATTTGAAGAGATGCTTGATAATTATAATGGGGAAAAAATAGATGGATATTATTATTTTCTAGCCTCTGATGATTTAGATATGTATTTCAAAGGCACGGTTAAGAGAAAAGGAAATAGTGCTGGTAGAATACAACCCTCGCAAATGAAGTATATTGATATGTTTGAAAATATGAACCTTATTGAATTAAAGTATAATAAATATCTATTAGGGTCATCTGATAGTCGTGAACCAGAACTAGCCGGAATTTTAGGTGCCATATATGGTTCTTTTTATGCAATATTAATAGCTTTCATCACCTCTTTTCCTCTGGGAATACTTA
The DNA here is from genome assembly GCA_905479195.1 of uncultured Gammaproteobacteria bacterium. GTDB lineage: Bacteria > Pseudomonadota > Gammaproteobacteria. The sequence continues at coordinate 123,912 of CAJQLO010000002.1, read as the reverse complement.
CTGCCATATATCTTGAAAAACTAGCATCTAAAAATAGGTTTTCAGATATTATCGAAACTAATATTAACAATTTAGCAGCAGTGCCATCGATTGTTTTCGGTTTGCTTGGTTTAGCGATATTTCTAAATTTTTTTGATTTACCAAGATCAGCTTCTCTTGTCGGAGGTTTAACACTTGGCTTAATGACCTTGCCAACAATTGTTATAGCTTCACGTTCAGCTATTAAATCTGTCCCCCCATCTATAGAGGAGGCCTCTATAGGTCTTGGGTCTAGTAAAATTCAAACGATTTTCAATTTTTCACTTCCACTTGCTATGCCTGGTATTTTAACAGGTACAATTATTGGTATGGCTAGAGCGATAGGAGAAACTGCCCCATTGTTAATGATTGGAATGGTTGCTTTTATTGTAGATATACCTAGCGGCCCTATGGATGCTGCCACAGCTCTCCCCGTTCAAATATATCTTTGGCAAGATAGCCCTGAAAGAGCGTTCGTTGAAAGAACATCAGCTGCTATTATGGTATTACTTTTATTTTTATTTTTATTAAATATTACAGCGGTTTATCTCAGAAAAAAATTAGAGAAGAAATGGTAACAAGGAGCCTATATGACCAAAGAACTTAAAATATCAGCAAAGAATTTAAATGTTTTTTATGGAAAAAAACAAGCCTTGTTTGATATAAATTTAAACATTTATGCTAATGAAGTCACATCATTAATTGGACCATCAGGATGTGGAAAGTCAACATTAATAAAGTGTTTTAATCGAATGAATGATCTTGTTGATATTTGTAAATATTCAGGACAAATTATGATTGATGGTCAAGACATAAATCATTCGTCAACTGATCCTGTTAGTCTCAGAACAAGAATTGGTATGGTGTTTCAGAAACCAAACCCTTTCCCTAAATCTCTTTATGATAATATTGCCTATGGACCCCGTTTGCATGGAATGTTCAATACAAAAGAAGACCTGGATGAAATTGTAATATCTAGTCTCAAAAAAGCAGGCTTATTTAATGAAGTTAAGGACAGATTATTTGAGTCTGGAACAGGGCTCTCGGGTGGACAACAACAAAGATTGTGTATAGCAAGAGCTTTAGCGGTAAATCCAGAAATAATTTTAATGGATGAACCTTGTTCTGCACTAGACCCTATTGCAACAGCGAAGATTGAAGAATTGATAGAAGAGTTAAAAGAAAAATATACCATTGTAATAGTCACTCATTCAATGCAGCAAGCAGCAAGAGTATCAAATAGAACGGCTTATATGCATATGGGGGAATTGATAGAAACAGGTTTAACGAAAAATATTTTTTCTAATCCTAAACATGCAAAAACACAAGATTACATTACAGGGAGAATTGGTTAAAAATGACGTTATTTGCTATAATTATTAACGATAGGAGTAAAAGGTGCAAGAATACAACGATCATATAGTATCCTCTTTTGATGATGATATAGCATCAATTAGAAGATCAATAATTAAAATGGCTACTTTAGTTGAAGAGCAATATAAGCTACTCCATCATATTGTAGATACAGGCTCTGCTTCCACAGTAGAAGATGTGTTGAATAATGAGCCTAAGTTAGATGCATTTGATGGAAAAATTAGAGATCAGGTAATTACATTTATTACCCTAAGATCTCCAATGGCTATTGACTTAAGAGAAGGTTTGGCTGCTCTGAAGATTTCAACAGATTTGGAAAGACTTGGAGATTATTGCAAGAATGTGTCTCTGAGAATACAGGCGTTAGAAGAAATACCTCCCGCAGAGATCAAAAATGAAATCCTAAGGATGATAGTTATGGTGCAAGGTCAGTTAAAAAAAGTAATAGATGCATATGTTTCAAAAAACAAAGACAAAGCAATTGAAGTTAGAAATGCTGATGCAGTAATAGATAATCAGTACCAGGTTACTTATAATCATATAATCGAAGATATTCGTAAGAACCCTAGTAAGCTTAAGACTTTGACGGATACAAAATTATTATTCACAATAAAAACTATTGAGAGGGCTGGAGATCATATAACTAATATTGCCGAAGAAGTATACTATGCAATTGTTGGTGAAACTCTATCAACACCGAGGCCAAAAGGCGAGCCAGAATAGTGAAAACTATTTTTTCAATTGAAGACGAGGAGTCTTTAGTATCTTTACTAGAATATAATATTTCATCTGCAGGATATAAATTCGAACATTCTATGACTGGATATGAGGGCATGATGAATATTCAGAAAGTTAAACCTGATTTAATTTTACTGGATTGGATGTTGCCTGATATTTCAGGTATTGAGATTTGTAAATTTATCAGGTCCAATAAAGAGCTTCAGAGGATTCCTGTAATTATGTTGACAGCAAGGGGTGAAGAAGACGATGTGATATCTGGTTTTGATACAGGAGCAGATGATTACTTAGTTAAACCTTTTAGCCCTAAAGAATTAATTGCTAGAATCAGAGCACTGTTAAGAAGAACTTCTGAGCGCACATCTAGCTCAAAATTATCTTATGCAAATATTATTATGGATATAGATATGCATCGAGTTTATTGTTGTGATAAAGAGACTAAACTTGGACCAAGAGAATATAGAATATTAGAATTCTTTATGAAGAACCCAGGCAGAGTTTATACTAGACAACAGATACTAGATGCTGTTTGGGGAACAAACGTTTATATCACAGACCGTACCATTGATGTTCATATAAGAAGACTTCGTAAAGCCCTCAGTACAACAGAAGAATGCAAGGTAATAAGAACTATACGATCGTCAGGGTACTCCCTTGATATTGAAAAATAGCTGTAATAAATCTGCAATATTTCTTACCAAAATCTTTAATATAACTTTAAGATATATATGACTTTAAGACAGATACAATATAACCAAAGTTCAGGGATGACTGAGTTTTAGAAACATTAAAAATTAATGAGGTTATATGAAAAAATTATATACATATTTTTTATTAGGTTTAGTAGCTTTGCCAATTGCTGGTTTTACTGGCGGAATGATTGCTTCAGAGAAAGCGCATGCTGCAACTAAATCTGGGAAGAAAGGATCAAGTGCAAACTTCTATGGCAGACTTTGGGTTCAGTATGACAATGCTGATGCGTCTAGCTCTAATAACCAAAAAATTCAATCTGTTCGTGATAACGAAGGAATGGGTAGATTTGGACTTAAAGGAAAGTCATTAGTTGGAAATGGATATGCGCTCAACTATAAAGTTGAATATGCAATAGATTTAGGCGATGGAACTTCTACATCTGACTCATCAACTTCTTGTAATGATGCAAGAGACTGTCGTACTTTTAGTTTGAAACAAGGGTGGCTAGGGATGCTAACTCCTTTCGGCCAATTTAAAATTGGTTCTGTGGAATCACCTTATAAGTTTATGGCTAAGCACGATATCTTACACGATACAATTTCACAAGCACGTGATACACGCATGATATCTCAAGGATCAATGTCTCATAGTTCTTACTGGAGAGAATCTATCTACTATGAACTTAAATCAGGTGATTTTAAATTTGCCGCAATTTATGGATTAGGCGAACAATATAATACGGTTACTAATAAAGATACTGGAATTGGCATAGAGTATAAAAACTTCTTTATCCCAGGCTTTGATGTTGTCTATGCAAGAAATAAAGATAACAGTGTTACTGGTGCTGGTAATCAAAATTATAATGAGAAGTTTACTTTAACTAAAACTTTCAAACTTGAAGGTAAACGCAAAGTAAAAGTTTGGTACATGAATGAAGATGTTGGCCTAGATAGTAAATTATTTACCGGTGGTAATGCTGATGGTGAAGTTGACTGGTATGGTATTCAGTACAAATCAGGCCCAATGACGCTTCAATATTCTTATGGTGAAAGTAATGCATCTGAAGGTTCAACGTATGATAGAGATGGTTATAATATTGGTATGCAGTACAAGTTATCAAAATCATCTAGGGTTTATATAGGACACTCATCAAGTGATGCAGGATCTGGTGATGGGAGCAATGGTGACATTAGTTCAACTATGATTGGTCTACGACACGATTTCTAAAAATTACCTCTCTACAAGGTGGGGTTTAAGTAAAAGTTAATTATCTATTTAATATTTTCCTCTTACTTAAAACCACCCCATATCAATTACCAACATACATTTTTTTAGACTATTGATCTTTATCATCTAAATAAAATTTGGAATGTCATATCAATCGGTAGATAATGTATGAATGGATGCAGAGAATAAAAAAATTGATAAACATATCACTCTTGATGACCTTTCCGAGGTATTAGACAGTGGAGCAATTACTAAAGCCCGAAATCTTTTAAATTCATTATACCCATCTGAGATTGCCGATGTTATAGAAAGCTCTCCTCGAAATAGGCGTGAGCTAATTTGGAAACTTGTTTCTAATGAGAATAAAGGTGAGACTTTGGCTGAACTCACTGAAGAAATTAGAACTTATCTTTTGGATGAATTAATTGATCAAGATGGCCCAGAAGCTTTAGCGTTGATTGCGCAGAATTTAGATACTGATGATTTGGCCGATATTATACAATCACTTCCAAAAAACTTAATCAAGAAAACTATTAAAAGCTTAGATAAGCAAAATCAAGATAGATTATCAAAGGTATTGTCATTTCCTGACGATAGTGCGGGTGGCCTTATGAATACCGATACTATCAATATTAGACCAAGTGTAACGGTAGAAGTATTGCTTAAGTATTTAAGGAGGCTTAAAAAATTACCAGATCAAACAGACATTGTTTTTGTTACAGATATGATGAATAAGTATTTTGGTTTTGTATCAATTCAAGACTTATTGGTTGCAAATACTGGAACGCTCATATCTGATATTATGATTAAGGATGCTAATGTTATTGATCCCGACTTAAACCAGCATGAAGTTGCAAGAATATTTGAAACCGCAGATTTAATTTCTGCAGCGGTAGTAGACCGTGATGGAATATTACTCGGAAGAATAACAATTGATGATGTAGTTGATGTCATCAGAGAAGAAGCTGATGACTCTGTTTTAAATATGGCCGGTTTAAACAAAGATGATGATATTTTTGCGCCAATATTTCAAAGCACAAAAAGAAGATCTTTATGGTTAGGAGCAAACTTATTAACTGCAATTCTAGCTGCCGCTGCAATAGGACTTTTTGAGGCAACTATTGAGAAAGTAGTAGCATTAGCCATACTAATGCCAATTGTTGCAAGCATGGGAGGCATTGCAGGAATGCAGAGTTTGGCACTCGTGATCAGATCTCAAGCTCTTGATCAGATAGGTAGTTCAAATTCACGATTATTAATTATTAAAGAGGCCTCGATAGGTGTATTAAATGGAATCTTATGGTCAACCGTGGTTGCGCTTGCAGTCTATCTTTGGTTTAACAGTATTTTTTTAGGGATCGTGATTGCCTCTGCTTTAATGATAAATTTAATTATAGGAGCTATAAGCGGAGTGAGTCTCCCACTGATTTTATCTAAACTTAAAATCGACCCTGCTTTAGCTGGCGGTGTCATTTTAACAACCATAACCGACATCGTTGGGTTCATTTCTTTGCTAGGCATTGCAACGCTTATAATGTAGCTCATATATTAGTATATCGCTAAAATCTTATGTGTTTTAATTAACACCTTATCCACAGCTTGTAAACAAAAAAAACACAACATATTGTGTTTCAATATAATTACAACCACAATAATTAGTGTTATAATTTAATCTCCACACAGGACGAATTTAAGGAAAATAATAAAAATGAAAGAAGAATTACAGAATACTAGCCTCTCCGGACTTACAGAAAAAGAAGCAATAACAAACGCATCGAGCTTATCTCCTATACCTGGAAAGTATAGAGTAATGAGAAGAAATGGAAAGGTGACATCCTTTGATTTAGATAAAATTTCTATAGCGATGACCAAAGCTTTTTTAAGTGTAGAAGGAAGTAGTGCAGCAGCATCAACAAGAATACATAATGAAGTAGAATCTTTGGCACAAAGAGTTAATTCTGCAATAAAAAGAAGATTTCCTGAAGGTGGCGTCATACATATAGAGGATATTCAAGATCAAGTTGAGCTTGCTATTATGCGAGCAGGATATCAAGATGTTGCAAGAGCTTATGTGCTATATAGAGAAGAGAGAAGTCAGGCTAGAAGTCAAAATAAAGTTGAAAAAGCAGAAGACTTGCCCATAACTAAAGGCGTATTAAACGAAGATGGCTCTACTCAAGCTCTGGATCTTGATAGACTTAAATTAATTATTGAAGAAGCATGCTTTGGCGTCGAAGATGTTTCAGCTCAAACCGTATTTGATCTCATAGATAAAAATATTTATGACGGAATCAAGAAAGAAGATTTATCAAGTTCAATATTAATTTCCATACGACCTTTGATAGAGAAAGATCCTAATTATTCTTATGTGGTTGCAAGATTACTTTTAAGTAATTTATATGAAGAAGCTTTATCATTTTTAAATGTTGATGAGAATACTCCAACTATTAAGGAAATGTCCAAGTCTTACCCTGAATACTTTAAATCATATTTAGGAAGAGCTGTTGAGCTTGAATTGGTTGATAAAGAATTACTAACCTATGACTTAGAGTATATCGCCAAACACATTGATCCATCCAGAGATTTAGCTTTTACTTATTTAGGGCTTCAAACTTTATATGATAGATACTTTATCCATCATAGAGAAAAGAGATTTGAATTACCTCAGGCTTTCTTTATGAGAGTAGCAATGGGCTTGGCTATTAATGAAGAAAAAAGAGAAGAGAGAACTGTTGAGTTTTATAATTTAATCTCATCTTTTGACTTTATGTGTAGTACGCCAACATTATTTAACTCTGGAACTTTAAGACCTCAGTTATCATCTTGTTACCTATCAACATTCCCAGATGATCTTAAGGGAATTTTTGAAGGAATAAGTGACGATGCTATGTTATCAAAATTTGCTGGTGGTCTAGGCAATGATTGGTCGCAAGTTAGAGCGCTAGGTTCACACATCAAAGGAACGAATGGCCAGAGCCAAGGCGTCATACCTTTTTTAAAAGTAGCAAATGATACTGCTGTTGCCGTTAATCAGGGCGGGAAAAGAAAAGGAGCGATGTGCGCCTATCTTGAAACATGGCATTTAGATATCGAGCAATTCATGGAATTAAGAAAAAATACGGGTGATGATAGACGAAGAACTCATGATATGAATACTGCAAACTGGATACCAGATTTATTTATGAAGAGGCTTCACAATGATTTAGAGTGGACACTATTTTCTCCACATGACTGTCCAGAACTTCATGACTTGACTGGCTTAGAGTTTGAAAAGAAATATGAAGAATATGAAAGACATGCAGATGAAGGAAAGATAGCTAATTTTAAGAGGCTTAAAGCTGTTGATTTATGGCGCAAAATATTAAGCATGCTATTTGAAACAGGCCATCCATGGATCACATTTAAAGACCCATGTAATTTGCGTTCACCCCAACAACATGTCGGAGTTGTGCATTCATCTAATCTTTGCACAGAGATTACTTTAAATACATCTAAGGATGAAATTGCTGTGTGTAATCTAGGGTCTGTTAATTTGGCAGCACATATTGATGAAAATAAGAAACTTAATGTTAAGAAACTTGAAAAAACAATTCGGACTGCAATGAGAATGCTAGATAACGTAATTGACTATAATTATTATAGTGTAGAAAAAGCAAAAACATCAAATGCGAAACATAGGCCAGTTGGCTTAGGATTAATGGGTTTTCAAGATGCGTTATATAAATTAAGAATCCCATATGCATCAGAAGAAGCTGTAGATTTTGCTGATAAAAGTATGGAACAAATTAGTTACTTTGCACTTCGCTCATCTATGGAGCTTTCAAAAGAAAGAGGACCATATCAAACATTCGATGGCTCACTATGGAGTCAAGGCATTTTACCTATAGATAGTTTGAGAAATTTCAAAGAAGTACGTGGAAAATATCTAGATGTTAATATGGATCAAACGCTTGATTGGGATACTTTAAGAGAAGAAATTAAAGTGAATGGAATGAGAAATTCTAATAGTTTAGCCATTGCTCCTACTGCAACAATTTCAAACATATGCGGGGTAGCACAATCAATTGAGCCAACCTATCAAAATTTATATGTTAAATCGAATCTTTCGGGAGAGTTTACTGTAATCAATCCTTATTTAATTAAAGATTTTAAAGAAGCAAAGATTTGGGATGAAGTAATGATTAAGGATTTAAAATATTTTGATGGACAGCTTGCTTCTATAAGCAGAGTGCCAGATGATTTAAAATCAATTTACCAAACATGTTTTGAAATAGATACACGATGGTTAGTAGAAGCTGCGGCTAGAAGACAAAAATGGATAGATCAATCGCAGTCTCTAAACTTATATATTCCTGACACAGATGGTAAAAAACTTGATAGTGCTTATAAACTTGCATGGATTAGAGGTTTGAAAACAACTTATTATTTAAGATCTTTGGGCGCAACACATGTTGAGAAAAGTACGTCTGATAATGTTGGATCAAAATTAAATGCTGTAAGCAATTCAGCTGAAGTTAAGCAATGTTTGATTGATGAGCCAGATTGCGAGGCATGTCAATGATATATATTGTTTCAACACTTACAATCATAATACTTCTTGCTGTATACAGTTTTTCAAACAGAAGACGTAACATCGAAGAATTACAATTTAAAAAAGATATAACACCTATGAAAGCATGGGGATATTTAACGAAAACTAGAGGTGATAAAAATGTATAACTGGGACGATCCAATAAACGAAGCTTTAAACAAGCCAGAGGTAGCAAAGGCAGCTCCTATAGCAGAAACAGATACTATTCTAAATAGTGAAATAGTCCAAGAGGGAGCTACAGGTATAGAGGACCTAGAGATAGGTGCGGGAAGAATCGAAGTTGATGATAAAGCTATTATTAATTGTAGAGCTGATCTGAATCAGTTAGTACCATTCAAATATGACTGGGCATGGCAGAAATATTTAGATGGCTCAGCAAATCATTGGATGCCTGAAGAGGTCCCAATGCATGATGATATTAAGTTATGGCAAGATCCAAAGGGGCTTACTGAAGATGAAAGAAAGATAGTTGAAGTTAATTTAGGATTCTTTTCAACTGCCGACTCATTAGTGGCAAATAATCTTGTATTAGCTGTATACAAACATATCACTAATCCTGAGTGCAGACAGTACTTGCTGAGACAAGCTTTTGAGGAAGCTATACATACTCATGCGTATACGTATTGTGTACAATCTCTTGGCTTAGATGAAAGTAAAATTTTTAATATGTATAGAGAGGTGCCAGCTGTTGCAACAAAAGCAGAGTGGGCATTACCATTCACTCAAAGTCTTGGTGATCCATTTTTTAAAACTGGAACACTGGAAAACAACCAAAGACTACTTCGTGATTTAATCGCATTTTATGTAGTTTTTGAAGGTATATTTTTCTATGTAGGTTTTACTCAAATATTATCGATGGGTAGAAGAAATAAACTTACTGGTGTGGCACAACAATTCCAGTATATTCTTAGGGATGAGTCCATGCATATGAATTTTGGAATAGATGTTATTAATCAAATAAAATTAGAAAATCCTGAATTATGGACAGAAAAATTTCAAGCTGAAATGATAGAGTTAATCAAGACTGGGGTAGAACTTGAAACAAGGTATGCTTACGATACAATGCCAAAACCTATCCTGGGCATGAATGCAGTTCTTTGTGAAGAATATATAAAGTTTATTGCTAACAGAAGGTTTGTCCAAGTCGGTTTACCAGAACAGTATCCTGGTGCTAAAAATCCATTTGAATGGATGTCTGAAATAATGGACCTTAAAAAAGAGAAAAACTTTTTTGAGACACGTGTGACAGAATATAAAGTTGGTGGACAGCTAAAATTTTAATATCAAAAAAAGAGATTATTTTTTAATTAAAATAATCTCTTTTGTTTCTTTTGGTATGAACTTCATTATCGAGAATATTGTAAGTGTAAATAACACAGTTGATATTAATGATTCATCAAAGAATGGAATACCTGCTATATAACATGCTATTAGACCCGATAGATTAAAGGTATACATTGAACCCATTAACCATACGCCAAAATTACTTACAATAAAAAATATCGATGGTGAAACAATAGACGATAAGACTATAGACTTAGTATTCATTTTCTTCATCATGATAGGGCTCAGTAGTGCTATAGAAATATATGCAGCATATACAAATATCATAGATGAATAAATTCCTAGATATAAATCACTGACAATTTGAGAAATTAGTATAACCAAAATACTTAAAAGTCTATTCTGAATTAAATAACCAGTAAACATTACTAGGGCTATTGTAGCTGTGAAATTCGGAATATCAGTAATCATCCTTGATAGCACAAGTAAAATAAACAGAATTATTGGCATTATTAAATTAACCCTCATTATTAAAAACTCCTAGATATACTTGCGCTATAGGATCTTCCTTCGCTATTGTAATTGTGAGCTTTCCTATATTTTTTGTCAAAAATATTATTTAATTTAAATTGAAAGCTATAGTTGCTCACTTTTCTTAAAAATGTCGCATTAAATCTCGTATAACCACCTAATTGGTGTGTATCATAAATAGAATTATCACTACTTGTCTCAGATATTGTTGATAAGCTAAATGTATTGTTTAGATCATGATTATAATTAATCCTGCTAACTAGCTTATTACTAGGTCTTCTAGATAAATCGACATTATTTGTTAAATCTTTAGATTTAATATAACTATAGTCAAATGAGTAATTAAATTTATCATAAGAATTATATATACTAAACTCTAACCCCTCAATTTTTGCTCTATTAATATTTTGCATTGTCGATCCATCAGACTCAATAAGATTTGTTATGTTATTATTAAATAGAGTAAAGATAAGACCAGAAGAGTTATTTATTTTATATTTAAAAGCAATTTCTCTTGAAATAGATTCTTCAGGCTCTAAATTTGGGTTGCCACCATAACCATATAAGTCTGTACCATCTGGCGATCTAAAGGATTTGCCTATACCGGCAATTATTTTAGATTTATTACTTAGGTTATATCCAACATTAAGGTTACCGGTTAAAAAACCACCATATAGACTATGATTTACATATCTTGATCCAATGTTAAGTAATGTATCACCTGTGTAATATTCTGATTGAGTATAATATTCTGCAATGGTATTGCTTTTGTTAAATTTTGTTCCATATGATAATTCATATAAAGCTTCGCTTGTATACATTGCACCTAATATTGTATTAGTTCCATTTAGATTATAATAATTTTTTTCAAAATTAATTTGATAATTCTCTGTATGAGTATAATCTGTTGCACCAGATGAATTTTGATTAATTTTATTTTGTTTTTGAATAAAAACTAGTTTAGATTCTGACGTATCATATTTTCTATTCCATGCGAGCCTTAAATGAGAATCTTTATGGTCTTGGTTTAAGTTGCTTCCAAAGCTATCATATTCAACATTACCATCGCTTTGGTAGAAATTAAAATCAAAAATATTCTTTCCAGTACTAAAGTTATAAGAAATATCTATATTTTTATTTTCATAACCATGATTCTTAGTTGAGGCGACTTTAGCTTTATATCCATCAGTTTCAGTATTCATAAAATTAATTGATAAATTATGATTATTAAGATTAAAGCTCTTTTGAAATCCAATCTTATTAGTCTCATCTCTCCCAGTTCCAATATATATTTTTCCTTCGTTTGAACCGATATCTTTTTTCGTAATAATATTTATTACGCCACCAATGGTATTTTTTCCATAGAGCGTAGACATACTGCCTTTTGATATTTCTATTCTATCTAACATTTCTACAGAAATATGTTGAATTGAAGGCACGCCAAGTGTTCCAGGATTTAATTCAACTCCATTGATTAAAACTTTAGTATGATTACTTTCAGTTCCTCTCATAAATATTGATTTAGTCTGACCATGTCCACCATTGCTTCCAATACTTATAGAACTTGAGTGACTTAAGATTTCATCAACAGTTGAATAACCCAATGCTTGTATATCATCTGAAGTTATAACTTCTACAGAATTAAGTGAGTCAAAAATTGTTGCACTTCTTTGCCCTGGACTTACTAATATTTCATTAAGATTTGATTCCGCATAAATTATATTACTAAATAATAGAATGGTTATTATAAATATTTTCTTGATTGTAAACATATCACTCCTTGTATAAAAGGGGACACATACAAAGCAAACCACTATAATTATAGTGATTATACCCACTGCAAAAGCATCCGCCGCTTTTTGGGTTTTAATCTCATCTTGTTGGCATTCGGGCTATTATACCGTTGCGGGGGCAGCGTCAGAATTGATTTACTGACTTTCCCAACTTCATGAGTTAGTTAATTTTTTATTCCTGTTCCACGAGATAATAACATTAGCGCAGTAATAAATAAAATTATTATTAAAGAAATGATTACTGATAAAGATAATACTAAACTAGTTTCTTCAACGCCTAAAAAAGCTAATCTATATGAACTAATTATATACACAATAGGATTAAAAACAGATATGTCTTGCCACACTTGCGGTAGGGAAGCAATGGAGTAAAAAGTTCCACCAAGATATGTAAGGGGTGTTAACACAAAAGTAGTAACAATATTTATATCATCAAAACTTTTAGCATAAACTGCATTAATAAATCCAGCGATAGAAAACAAGAATGCTGTCAGGAAAGTTAGCAGTATAACTAAGCCGACATTTGCTATGGGTATGCTGGTGAATAGGGTAGTAACTATGTATACCGCAAAGCCTACTACGAAAGCTCTCATGACCCCGCCTGTAACATAGCCTAGTAGGATGATCCAATTTGGTACAGGAGAAACAAAGAGTTCTTCATGACTCTTTTGAAACCTGGAACTATAAAATGAACCAACTACGTTCATATAGGAGTTCGAGATGATAGGCATTATTATCAAACCAGGTATAATATAATCTATGTAGTGAAAACTATCTACGTTACCTATTCTATCTCCGATAAAATTACCAAATATAGTGATATATAAGAAAATAGTTATAACTGACGGAAGGATTGTCTGAATCCAAATGCGAGCAAATCTTACAAATTCTTTTCTAACAATTGTTTGATATGCGATAAGGATTGCATTATTCATATGGATACTTCCTCTTTAGTAAGATCCATAAATAATTCCTCAAGTCTATTTCTTTTACTTATTATATTTATAACATTAAGATTAAAGTTTTTTAATTCATTAATAATATATGTAACAGATACGTTTTCATCTACCGTTACTTCACAAGTATTTTGATCAACCTTTTTAAATAATAATCCTTTTGGCTGAATACCATCTGTAATTAATTCTGATGTTTTAATTATATATGTATGATTTTTTTTCATACTAAAGACTTCGCTCATTGTTGATCTCTGTATAATTTTTCCTTTATGAATAATTGCAAGGTTCTTACATAATCTTTCGGCTTCCTCCAAGTAATGGGTTGTTAATATGATAGTAACTCCTTGGTTATTAAGTTCTTGAAAAAAATCCCACATAGTAAGACGCAATTCTGTATCTACCCCAGCAGTTGGCTCATCTAAAATTAATATTTTAGGACTATGAATAAGAGCTCTTGCAATCATAAGTCTTCTTTTCATTCCGCCAGATAATTCTCTAGGTGTATTTTTTCTTTTATGCCAAATTCCCAATTGATTGAAAAGGGTATATGTTTTTTTTTCAGCATCTTTCCTGTTAATCCCAAAATAGCCTGCGACGCTTATCATTGTTTCTTCAATCGGGATAAACTGACATAAATTATATTCTTGAGGAACTAGTCCAATATTTCTCTTTGCAAAATCTGGATTTTTTTTAATATTCTCACCTAAAACATAAACATCACCAGATGTAATTCTAACCAATGACGAGATGATCCCTATGACTGTTGATTTTCCAGCTCCATTAGGCCCTAGAAAAGCAAATAGATCACCTTTCTCTACAGTTAAATTTATATTTTCAAGAGCTCGTACATTATTTCTGTAAACTTTATTGAGCCCTATAATTTCTAATGCTTTTTCCATATTAACAACCTAAAAATACTGGTTTTTTCCCTAAATCCATTGACAATATTCTATACTTCCGTAAACTTATCGAGTTATAACAGATAAACAACATACTTATCAAGTCTATAATGATAAATCACATATGGAGATAAAAATATGAGCCATACATCTTATGAAAACGCAAGAGCAAGAGTCCAACGAAGCGAACTAGCCGTACCTGGATCTTCGCCAAAAATGTTTGAAAAAGCATTAAATTCTACAGCTGATTTTATTTTCTTGGATTTAGAAGACGCAGTGTCTCCTAATGACAAGGTAACAGCGCGTGAGAACGTCATAAAGGCCCTTAAAGAAATGGATTGGAGAGGAAATGGTAAAACCATATCTGTCAGAATTAATGGCTTAGACACACATTATATGTATAGAGATGTCGTGGAGATAATGTGTCAGGCAGGTGAATTTGTTGATACTTTACTAATACCAAAAGTAGGCGTTCAAGGTGATGTTTACATGGTGGACTGCATGGTAAACCAGATTGAACAAGAAAGAGGATTAAAAAATAAAGTTGGACTGGAATGTTTAATCGAAACCGCTCTAGGAATGGTGAATATTGAAGAAATAGCCCAATCATCTAAAAGATTGGAAGCACTTCATTTTGGAGTAGCTGATTATGCTGCTAGTTTAAGAGCTAGAACTGTAGTAATTGGTGGATTAAATCCAGATTATCCTGGAGATCAGTGGCATCATGGATTAGCTAAACTTGTAGCTACATGTCGTGCATATGGTTTGAGACCAATTGACGGTCCATTTGGTGATTTTAATGATCCCGAGGGTTATATTGATGCAGCAAAAAGAGGGGCTGCTATTGGTATAGAAGGTAAATGGGCAATACATCCTTCTCAAATAGAGCATGCTAATACAGTATTTTCTCCTCCTGCACAGGAAGTTGAAAAAGCTCATAGAATTATAGAAGAGTTAGCAAAAGCTGCCGCTGAAGGCAAGGGTGCTGCTCAACTAGATGGAAGAATGATAGATGCAGCATCAGAAAAAATGGCTGAAAATATCATAAATATAAATAACCTAATACAATCGAAGAAATAATGAATATACATGAATATCAAGCAAAAGAAATATTGGCAAAATTTGGAGTAGCAACTCCAAAAGGTGGAATAGCATATAGCCCAGAAAACGCTAAAGATAGGGCAACAGAGCTTGGAGGTGACATGTGGGTGGTAAAAGCTCAAATTCATTCTGGAGCTAGAGGTAAGGCCGGAGGGATTATTATTTGCAAAAGCCATCAAGAGGTTTCTGATGCTGCAAATACATTACTTGGTAAAACTTTAGTTACCAATCAAACTGGGCCAGAAGGTTTAACAGTTCAGAGAATTTACGTTGAAGAAGCGTCTGATATAAAAAAAGAATACTATCTTGGATTAGTTTTTGATAGAAGCACGGAAACTATTATGGTTGTAGCTTCATCAGAAGGTGGAATGAGTATAGAAGAAATTGCGAAAGACAAACCAGAATCAATTATAAGAGTAAAAATTGAAGCTGCAGTTGGAATGCAAAGCTTTCAAGCAAGAGAAATCGCATTTGCGCTAGGTCTAGAAGCTAAAGCAATATCAAGATGTGCGGCAGCGATATTAGGATGCTATAAAGCATTCACTAATTCAGACGCAACGATGGTAGAAATCAATCCACTAGTTCTTACTGGAGATGATCATATTCTTGCAGTAGATTGCAAAATGTCATTTGATGATAATGCTTTATATAGAATTCCGCATATTGCAGAACTTAGAGATAAAACACAAGAGGACTCGAAAGAAACTTATGCTCATGATAGAGGCTTGAATTATATAGCTCTAGATGGTGATATCGGTAACATTATTAATGGTGCTGGTCTTGCAATGGCTTCAATGGACATGATTCAATTAGCTGGAGGCAAGCCTGCAAACTTTTTAGATGTAGGTGGTGGCGCAACACCAGAAAAATTTGTCAAAGCATTTAAACTTATATCTGGAGACCCCAAGGTTAAAGTTATCTTGATCAATATTTTTGCTGGAATCAATAGATGTGATTGGGTTGCCCAAGGTATCGTTGATGCGCTGGGTCAAATTACTATTGAACAACCATTAGTTATTAGACTTGCAGGAACAAATGTTGACGAAGGTATGAAAATTTTAAAGGATAGTAAAATTAATTATATCGAAGCATCAACACTAGAAGAAGCTGCTAATAAAGCTGTTAAAGCACTTAATGACTTGGAGAATAAATAATAATGGCTATATTAATTAACAAAGAATCAAAGATAATTGTGCAAGGATTCACAGGAAAAATAGGAAGCTTTCATGCAGAAGAAATGATTGCATATGGAACTAATGTTGTAGGTGGAGTGACACCTGGTAAAGGCGGACAAACTCATCTTGAGAGACCTGTTTTTAATACTGTTAAAGAAGCTGTTAAGGCAACTGGAGCAGACTGTAGTATATTATTTGTGCCTCCAGCTTTTGCTGCTGACTCAGCAATGGAAGCAGCTGACGCAGGAATTAAAACACTTGTGGCAATCACTGATGGAATACCAGCTCATGATATGATCAAAGTAAAGCGTTACATGAGACGTTATAAAAACGAAGAAAGAATGACTATGGTTGGACCAAACTGCGCAGGTGTAATAAGCCCAGGAAAATGCATGCTAGGTATTATGCCAGGTCATATTTATAAAGAAGGTAATGTCGGGGTTATCGGAAGATCAGGAACTTTAGGTTATGAGGCAGCTGAGCAAATGAAAAACCTTGGTATAGGAATATCAACCAGTGTTGGAATAGGTGGAGATCCAATAAATGGAAGTTCCTTCAAAGATCATTTGGTAAAATTTGAGCAAGACGATGATACTAAGGTTATTCTAATGATTGGTGAAATTGGTGGACCACAAGAAGCCGAGGCAGCCGAGTATGCTAAAAAGCATATATCCAAACCTGTTATAGCTTATATAGCTGGTTTAACAGCACCTGAAGGGAAAAGAATGGGACATGCTGGTGCAATCGTGAGCTCTAAAGGAGAATCTGCTGCAGATAAAGTTGAAATTTTAGAAGCTGCAGGTATAACCATTGCTAAGAACCCATCTGTTATAGGTGACACAGTAGCAGCGGTTCTTAAAACTCTGTAATATAATGAATACGTTAGGTCTTATCGATATAGGAGCTAATATGACTCATCCTCAACTACATAATCAAATAGATAAAGTAGTTGAGAATATGAAAGATCAGAATATAAATAAAGCAATTATTACTTCCTCCAACCTCAAAGACACAAAGACAGCTTTAGATATAATTAATGCATATCCAGAAATATTTTATACTACAGTTGGTTTCCACCCACATAATGCAAAAGATTTTGTTCATGAAAATATAAACTCTATTATAGAATACAGTAAGAATAAAAAAGTATTAGCGATAGGAGAGTGCGGGCTTGACTATTATAGAGATTACTCGACGCGAGAAGAGCAATTATTTTGCTTTGAAGAACAATTAAAAATTGCAAAGAGTGTGGGTTTACCTATTTTTTTACATGAAAGAAAAGCCCATGATGACTTTGCGACCATGCTTAAAAAATATATCTTTGAGATTGAAAGAAGTGTTGTACATTGTTTTACAGGAACAAAAAATGAGTTAAAGGTATACTTAGATATGGATTGCTATATAGGTATAACAGGTTGGATCTCTGATCTTAATAGAGGGAAACATCTGCATGACTTGATTAAGTATATCCCTGAGGATAGATTAATGATTGAGACAGATGCGCCATATTTAACACCTAAGAATATTCCATTTAAAAATAATGGCATAAATGAGCCCTCGTTTTTAAATTATGTTGCCCAAAGTATTTCTGAATGTTTAAGTAAAGATATAAATTATATAAAAGAGATTACTATTAATAATACCAAAAGATTTTTTTCAATATGAGTAAAAATATTTTAAAAAATTTGTCATTACCAGCTGGTAAAAAAAATTTACTATTACATTCATGTTGCGCGCCATGCTCTGGTGATATTATGAAAAGATTGCTGGATTCAAATATAAGCTATACTGTTTATTTTTATAACCCAAATATTCACCCGCATGAAGAATACCTTCTTCGTAAAGAGGAGAATATGTCTTTTTCTATTAAATATAATATTCCATTTATTGATGCAGATTATAATCCAAGAACTTGGTTTGAAATGACAAAGGGAATGGAAATGGAGCCGGAGAGAGGGAAAAGATGTTCTACATGTTTTGACATGAGGTTTGTTAAAACTGCTGAGTATGCGTCTCAAAATGGTTTTGATATAATCTCAAGTACGCTTGGGATTTCAAGATGGAAAGATATGAATCAAATTAACCAATCAGGTATTTATGCAGCTTCTAAGTTTCAAGATATAGAGTACTGGACTTATAACTGGAGAAAAGAGAATGGTTCGCAACGCATGATTGAAGTTTCAAAAGATGAAAGTTTTTATATGCAAGAATATTGTGGTTGCGTATATTCATTAAGGGATACCAATACTTGGAGAGAGAAAAATTTAAGACCAACGATAGAGATTGGAAAAAAATTCTACTCGCATTCAGAGAAAGACACCACTGATAATTAAAAAACCTGTCAAACTCAACCATGACAGAAAAGTCCTATATATAATAGATTGAATAAATATTATTTTGTCTTCCCAGTTTCCTTCACTCTTATTTTCCAGTTCCTTATAGGATGATATTCCAACAGTATTTATTAAGGTAATATTTAAATCATATAAGCTTTTTTCTTTTTTTGAAGACTTCCATGCTCTACTACATAATTCAAAATTTGCTACTACTGCGAACGCAAAAGAACATAGCCGTATAGGAATATACTCAATGATAGATATAATATTTTTCAACCCCTTTTTAGACTTCTGATCAATTTTAATTTCTTTACTATAAATATAGTTATCGAGAATAATAAAAGCTAGAGCACCTGAAGGGCCTAGAACAAGAAAGCAGAAAAATACAGTGAATATACTTCTTGTAGAATTATAAAATATATTTTCAACTAAGCCCTTGTTATTATAACTTGGCAAAACATAATCAAATCTTTGATTTCCCTCTTTACTATCTTGTAAGATTTTGAGATCCTCTATTTTACTATTGAATTCACTTGGTTTGAGACAATAGACGAGCACTATTAAGTGTATGATAAATGAAAAGAACTCATGTAGATAATTATCTATAATATATATTATTATTGAATATATTATGATTATAGAAATTGGAAATAATAAGTAAACATAATATTTACTATTGATATAATTTTTTACAAGATTTCTAAACCTGTCAAAGGTAGTATCAATGACAGCAGTATTTTTCATATTTGATACTGGGTCATAAATATATTCAAGAATCAAAGCAAAGAATATCAATAGAGTTGTAATCATTTTTCTAACCTTTTATTTTATCCCAGTCAAAGAAAACCCCCGGATCTTCTTTTCTACCTGGTGCAACCTTATTATGACCTATTATATTCTCCTCTACAATTTTAGGATAACAAGTCTTCATTAATTTAAGTATTTCTTTTAATTTATTATACTGTTCATCTTCAAATACTGAGTTTGATGTACCTTCTAATTCAATCCCAATAGAAAAATCATTACAATTTTCCCTGCCTTTATGTTTTGATACTCCTGCGTGCCAAGCTCTCATATTAAATGGAACAAATTGGATTATCTCTCCATTTCTCTTGATAAATACATGTGATGACACTCTGAGCCCCTCTAACGAAGAAAATGATTTGTTTTTGGTGGTATCTAATTTATTTGTAAATAGATCACTAACATTATCATTGTCATAAGAGCCTTCTGGCAAACTTATACAATGTATGACTATCGTGTCAATATCTATATTATTTGGCCTAAGGTCATAATTATCAGAGGGAAGATGGATGATATCTTCAATTAAGTGTGAATTTATATTAATTTTAAGCATTTTCTATACAAGAACCCATCATTCGCTGATATCATGTTAACTATTCCTAATTATGCCAAATTTTTTAATTAATACAGATATAAAATTACAAAATATCATCAAAGAGTTGAAGTCTTCGAGTTCAATAGGCCTGGATACTGAGTTTATTAGAGAATCCACTTATTATCCTGTATTAGCTTTATTACAATTAAGTGATAATAATCATACTTATTGCATAGATATTCTTGCGCTACATGATAAAGAACCAATTATAGATTTGTTAAGAGACAAAGATATTATAAAAATAATTCATTCCTCTAAGCAGGATCTTGAGGTTTTAAATCATTATTTTAACTGTTACCCAGAAAATATATTTGATACACAGTTAGCTGATAATTTTCTAAACCCAGCAATAAGTATCAGTTATTCAAATCTTGTTAAAAGACACTTTTCAGTTTTACTTAAAGAAGGCTCATGGAGAACTGATTGGTTGAAAAGGCCTATTTCAGATGACAAGCTTGAATATGCGGGAAATGATGTAAAGTATTTGATAGATTTATGCAAAATATTGAAAAATGAATTAATAAATCTAAAAAGATATGATTGGTTTATTGAAGAACAAGAACTTGAGCTTGAAAAGAAAAATATAGTTACTGATCCAGATATGGCATGGAAAAAAATTAATTTGCCCTCAAAGATAACCGAGACGCAATTAAATCACTTGAAAATTTTATCTAAATGGCGAGAAGAGAAAGCTATTAAAAATGACATGCCAAAAAGGTGGATTTTTAGTGATAGCGAATTGATTAAGATAACCTTATCCCGCTCAAACAAATTAACTGCTATATTGAGTAATCTAAAACATCAGCTCAGCAGTGAAGACATTAGTTATATTATTTCTGTTTTAGAATTAAAGTATAATGAAGCTCCAGTTGAGTTTAAAAATTTTGACCCATCAACTTATAATAAGAGAGTCAATATATGCCATCAAACATTAGAAATTGTATGTGATGAATATAAAGTATCCTCAACACTGATTGCAAATAAGCGTGATATTGATTTATTTGCAAGAGGCAAGAAAGATATTAGATTTTTACAAGGTTGGAGATTTAAAATATTTGGTAAGTTGGTACAATAGGTAATGCGAAAATATTCTTCAAAAGTAGTGGATGGAAAAGATAGGTCTCCAAGCAGATCAATGTTGAGAGCTGTTGGTTTTAAGGATAAAGATTTCAAGTTACCACAGATAGGTGTTGCTTCAACCTGGAGCATGGTTACACCCTGTAATATGCATATAAATGATTTGGCGGCAGTAACTGCTAAGTCAATTGATTCTAATGGAGGTAAATCCGTTATTTTCAATACAATAACTATATCTGATGGTATATCTATGGGAACCGAAGGAATGAAGTATTCGTTAGTTTCTAGAGAAGTTATAGCTGATTCTATTGAAACAGTTGTTGGTTGTGAAGGTTTTGATGGTTTTGTGGCAATTGGAGGATGTGATAAAAATATGCCGGCATGTGTAATGGCTATGGCTCGATTAAATAGACCTTCTATTTTTGTATATGGTGGAACAATCTTGCCAGGAAGTCATAAATCTAAAAATATTGATATTGTTTCCGTATTTGAAGCTGTAGGAAAAAATGCGAATAAGGAAATGTCTAATTCAGAATTAAATGAAATCGAAAAAAAAGCAATACCAGGGCCAGGATCATGCGGAGGTATGTATACTGCGAATACTATGGCATGTGCAATTGAGGCTTTGGGAATGAGTTTAACAAACAGTTCTGCACAGGTGGCAATATCTAATGCTAAAAAAACTGATTGTAAAGATTCAGCTAAAGCTTTAATGATTTGCGTTAAGAAAGATATTAAACCAAGGGATATTATAAATAAAAAATCACTTGAGAATGCTATAACTATTGTTATGGCTTTAGGCGGATCAACTAATGCTGTCCTTCATTTATTAGCTATAGCAAATTCTGCAGGAGTTAATATTAATTTAAGTGACTTTGATGTTGTGGGAAAGAGAACGCCTGTTCTAGCTGATCTTAAGCCAAGTGGAAAATATTCAATGTCTGAATTGGTTGAAATTGGTGGTGTTGCTCCATTAATGAAAATGCTTCTTGAAGAAGGACTACTCCATGGCGACTGTTTAACTGTTACAGGTAAGACACTAAAACAGAATTTAAAAAATATAAAACACTATAGTAAGAATCAAAAAATTATAATGCCATTTGATTCTCCAATCAAAGATAATGGACATCTGATTATTCTTAAGGGTAATTTATCACCGTTAGGTTCTGTTGCAAAAATATCTGGGAAAGAAGGAACCAGATTCATTGGAAAAGCAAAAGTATATAATTCAGAAGAACAGGCTCTAAAAGATATCCTTAGCGATAAAGTTAAAAAAGGTACTGTTATTGTCATAAGATATGAAGGTCCTGTTGGAGGTCCTGGAATGAGGGAGATGTTATCACCTACATCAGCAGTAATGGGCAAGGGTCTAGGCAAAGATGTTGCATTAATAACAGATGGAAGATTTTCTGGAGGAAGCCATGGTTTTGTAGTTGGTCATATTTCCCCAGAAGCATATATTGGAGGCCCTTTAGCAATTGTTAAGAATGGAGATATGATTGAAATTAATTCAATTACTCAAAAATTATCTATTAAAATTACTAATGCTGAAATTAAAAAAAGAATAGGTAGTTGGAAGCAGCCTCGTAATAAAACTATACCAGGAGTTTTATCTAAATATGCGAAGCTAGTAAGTCAGGCAGACAAGGGAGCTATTACTGTTGACTAGAAATTAGTTCGTTTACCTCAGCCTTATATATCTTTTGAATTATTATATTTAGCATATCTAATCTCTCAATAGCATGACTCATAGATATTAATTTATTTTTAGTAGAAGAGTCGAGCGGTAAACATTCTATTAGTCGAAAACCGACCCAAGATGCATCTGCGTATCTTTCTTTTTTAAAACTAATAACATGTTTAATTCCTGGATATATTTTTTTATAGAACCTAGATAATAATAAGTGTTTTTGAGGAATCATATATTCTTTTTCAAGATCTAGATTCTCTATTTCTCCAGTAAGTAAATTAGACCTATCTAAATCAGAACTTAGTACTTTAATCTTGTTTATTCCTTCAACTGTTATACCAAGCAAACCATCATCTAGCTGATTCCAGTCTATGATTTTCACATAACATCCATAATTGTATATATCTGTTACATAATCTTTTTGGGAATTATTCCTAGTCAGTGTAATACAAAATCCAGTATCATTTTTTATACAGTCTCTAATCATATCTAAATACCTTCTTTCAAATATTCTCAAAGGAAATACACCACCTGGCAAAACTATGCTTTGAAGTGGGAAGAATGGTATTAAGTTATTTTTCATTATTAAATTTTAAAGAAGCTGAGTTAATACAATACCTTTTTCCAGTAGGCTTGGGGCCATCTTCAAAAACGTGCCCAAGATGCGCATCACAATTCATACATATCACCTCAACCCTAGACATTCCTAATGATCTATCTGTTGTGGTATGAACAGATATATTAGAGGCTACATCATAGAAGCTTGGCCAGCCTGTCCCAGAATCAAATTTCTCATCAGATTTAAATAAAATATTATCACAACAAATACAATGATAAGACCCTTTAGCTTTATTTAGATAGAGGTCGCCACTAAACGGAGCTTCTGTACCCTTTTTTCTTGTGATATTATAAGCACCAGAAGAAAGAAGTTCTTTCCATTCTGAGTCTGGTTTATTAATTTTTTTCATTCTTAATATAACTCCTAAGGTTAAATGTACTCTTATTACTCATTATTAATATAATATCAATCTTATTTCTATTTTTTTTTATAAACTCAATCGCTTTATCATATGAATCAACAACATATAAATTTTTATTTTCACTGTCAAGAGTCCATTTCAATAAAGGGGGTTTAATTATTATACTATAGTGTGAGTGACCTAATGCTACAGGAAGATCTTTTTTATGAGTCCCAGAAATCATTGAGTGGGATTTTATTTCACATATTGATAATATTTTTTTTCCTTTAAAATTTTCTTTTAATGATTTAATAGAGCTTTCTATTTCTGTGGGATGATGAGCAAAGTCATCATATATCTGAAGAGTGCCTTTATTCTCAACTTTCTCCATTCTTCTTTTAACGCCTTTAAATTTTTTTATAGCATCAATACATACGGAGAATGAAACTCCAGCCTGTATAGAAGCTAAAATCGCTAATGAAATATTTTTATAATTATGAATCCCAAACAGACTGGATTCAATTATTTTTGAACTCAGAGTTTTTGTTTTTATTTTTGAAAGAAAGAAGCTATTTTCTTTTCTTGAAAGAGACCAGTTAGCGCTTTTATAATTTTTTGATGTCATAGAAATTTCTTTTGACCAAATACCTTTTTTAATTAACTTTCTAATATTTTTATCATCATAATTATAAATAATTTTCCCATTTTTTGGAACTATCCTTACTAGGTGATGGAAGTTTTTAACCACGGAATCTATATTTTCAAATATATCTGCATGATCAAACTCAATATTATTTATTACTAATATATTTGGATGGTAGTGTATATATTTTGACCTTTTATCAAAGAATGAAGTATCATATTCATCCGCTTCTATCACAAAAAAATTTGAACTAGTAAGCTTTGCTGGTGAGCTTAAATTAATTGGCTGACCACCAATAAGATAGGATGGATTGAGTTTTGCATACTTTAATATCCATGTGACAAGCGAAGATGTTGTGGTTTTACCATGAGTACCTGATATTGCTATAACTTTCTTTTTGTATAAAACATTTTCATAGAGCCATTGGGGTCCAGAAATATATTTAATATTTTTTTCAAGTAATTTCTCTATAATGCCCATGCCACGAGACATTACATTTCCAACAATCACTAAATCAAATTTTTTATCCAAGATTTTAGG
Source organism: uncultured Gammaproteobacteria bacterium (assembly GCA_905479195.1). Lineage (GTDB taxonomy): Bacteria > Pseudomonadota > Gammaproteobacteria. The sequence goes on along the minus strand of CAJQLO010000002.1, from coordinate 98,888 downwards.
GTTATATCCTTCTGTGAAAATAATATTTTCTTTTTCTAGAACAGACTTCATTGGATCATATAAATTTTTATCTGAACCTGTAACTTCATGTCCAAGCTGCTTAGCAATTATTGCTATGCCAGCCATAAATGTTCCTCCTATTCCTAAAATATGGATTTTCATATGAGTAGCACTTGAAGTAAAACCATTATAATAAATATATATGCAATATTATGAAGTAGTGAAATTCCTAATCCAATTGACATTGTAGTATCTAAAGCATTTTTAAATATATGACCATTTACGAACCAAGCATATAATGAAATTGCTAGAAAAATAAGTAGTATAGAATTTTCATCTGTAAAAACATACATGGTAGCTATGCTTGCAAATAAAGCTACAAGAGCATGAACGCCTAGAGTTCCCGAGGAGACCTGAGTGTATCGAGAGGCATATAAGTTTGGGGTCCCATTGTTATTATCTTTTATCCCGAGACATAGTTTTATAAATATAAGTGTTACAAGTATATAAATGGCTGCAAAGAAGACACTTAAAGCATAACCAGTATTAGGATCAACTGATATTAGGCCAACAATAATATTAATTAATATGATTGCTTTTAATAAGTTAGAGCTAGAAGGGAGATCCTGGGGACCACGCGAAAACGTCAGAATATCTAGAAAAATCTTTAAATTTAATATCATATTAATGCTATAATTAATACCTTCATAACTAGTAACTAGGATAACATATTGGACGAAAACTCTATAATCAAATCTTACAAGAGAGTCTCTGGATTTTATGATGCTACTTTCGGTCAAGTTTTTAGACCTGGTCAAAAAGCCATAATTAAAAAAATGGATTGTAATAGCACTGACAGCGTATTAGAAATAGGCATTGGTACAGGTTCGTCATTACAATATTATCCCGACGAGACTAAAGTAGTTGGTATTGATATATCTCCTGATATGTTAGATGTAGCGAAAAAAAGAATTATTGAAGATCAAGCTCAAAATAAGCATATTTTATTAATGAATGGTGAGGAGCTAACTTTTGCTGATAATACTTTTGATAAAGTGGTTGGAATGTATGTTGTTTCTGTGACCCAAGACCCTAGAAAATTAATAGAAGAAATGAAAAGGGTTTGTAAAAATGATGGTGATATTTATATAGTTAATCATTTTAGTAATGAGTCAGATAACGGCTTGGTCAAGATTTTTGAAAAAGGTTTAATGCCTCTTAGTAAATTATTAGGGTGGAAACCATATTTTCCGTTTGCCGAGTTCAATAAATATGCAAATCTAAACGTGCAAGAGATGTCTAAAGTGAATATATTTGATTACTGGAATATAATCCACGCAACTAACGATAAATAGCGTTATCTAGCCTATTAAGCCCCATCAATCATTTTTTTTAATTCACCTGATTCAAAAAGCTCTAAAGTTATATCGCACCCACCAACTAATTCACCTTTAATGTAAAGTTGAGGGAAAGTAGGCCAATCTTTAAAGCTCGGTAGATCTCGCATAACCTCTTGGTCAAGAATTACATTGCAATATCCAAATTCTTTACCACATTGTTTCAAAGCTTCTACTGTTCTAGATGAAAAGCCACACATTGGCATTTCCGGTGTTCCTTTCATATATAACATGACTGGATTTTCAGTAACTTGTTTTTTAATTCTTTCTAATGCTGACATTTTTCTCTCCTTATAATTTATTATATAGATTATTTAGTCATATCTGATCAATACGCCAGATATGTATCTAAACAGATCTAATTACATTCCTAATCCATTATGGCTATAACCCATAAACAATAACATTGGGATACTAAGCAATGTGTTAGTTCTTGATGCTAATAATGCAACTTTTTTAGCTTTAGCTATTTCTTCTGGAGTCGCAGACACCATACCAAGGATTTTCTTTTGATTTGGCCAAATTAAAACCCATACGTTAAACAACATTATAGTCCCTAACCAAGCGCCTATTCCTATTCCTGCAGCTCCACCAGAGAGGGTAAATGCAGCATGTAACATGCCATGGTCTTGTAAGTACCAAGCCCCTGTAACCCATGTTACAACCGCTCCCCATCTAAACCAAACTAGTGCTAAAGGAGCAACATATTTACCAATAGCTGCTGGACCAGGCTCTTTATCTGCAATTGCAGTAGCCATAGCCGGGACTTGTACAAAATTAAAATAGTAGAGTAAACCAATCCAAGTTATACCTGACAGGTAATGTAGCCATCTGATGTAATGTTCAATTTCAACTAATTTTCCACCAATAGCTAGCACCAGCACTGCTGATAATATAAATCCTGAAATAATTGTTCCTTTTATTGATAATAGTGGGTTCATACACGCCTCAAAAATAATTATAATATGGATGATATAATAAATGATGTAAGCTATTTTATCTATCAGTAAGTTTAATAAATTTAGATCTTTTGAAGGAACAACAATATATGTGTGGAATTTGTGGTGAAATAAGGTTTAATGATACTCGTGTAGATGAGTCAAAAATGCGTCATATGATGCAGAGTATTATAAAAAGAGGTCCAGATCATAGTGATGAATATCAGCATAATAATGTATATCTAGGACATCGTAGATTATCAGTAATAGATATATCCAGTAAGTCACATCAACCAATGATAGATGGGAAGTCAAACAAAGTTATTGTTTTTAATGGAGTGATTTATAACTATAAAGAGATAAGAGAATTACTTATAAATAAAGGCTATAGTTTTTCATCAGATGGAGATACAGAGGTAATTTTAAAAAGTTATGATCACTATGGGGAAGATTGCGTTAAATATCTTGATGGTGTATTTTCATTTTGCATTTATGACCCAGATGCAAATAAAATTTTTTTAGCACGAGACAGGCTTGGAATAAAACCTTTATATTATAAGTTAGACAGTAAATACTTTGCTTTCGCATCTAATACCAAAGCGCTTATTGGTAGAAATGATAATGAAATTAATCATAAAAGTCTTCATCATCAATTTACTCTTCATTCAGTTATTCCTGCGCCAAATACAATTCTTAAAAATATATATAAGTTAGAGCCAGGACATTCCGCAACAGTTACATCTGATGGCAAGATTTTAAAAAATAAATATTATGCTCTTGATGATATTAAGATTAATCAAAATATAGAAGAAAATGAAATTATAGAAGAATCTGAAAGGCTACTAATGAATGCAATTGAAAAAAGATTTTATACTGCTGATGTAGATGTAGGTGTTTTACTTTCAGGAGGGCTAGATTCTAGTTTGATAGTTGCAATGGCTGCCAAAAGTAAATTATCTAAAATTAATACTTTTTCTATTGGCTTTCCAACAATTAAGGACGAGGTTGGAGATGAATTTTATTATTCAGATATGGTTTCTAAACAATTTAATACCAATCATTATAAGTATAATATTAGTCAAGACCATCTGATGGAGTCCCTTGATGATGTTATCCGAGAGATGCCCGAGCCAATGTTTAGCCAAGATTCTTCGGCTTTCTATCTTTTAGCTAAAGAAGTATCAAAAAACCAAAAGGTAGTTTTGAGTGGACAAGGTGCTGATGAGTTATTTGGCGGATATTTTTGGTATAAAAAAATGAATGAAATGAAGGGCAGTGATTCAGAAAGATTTATTGAACATTACTTTGATAGAGATCATGAAGATTATTCTAAAACTATAAAAGAAAAATATGTATCAAATAATTATAGTGAGGAACTAATTGAGTCACTCTTTAGAAAGCAAAGAGATGATATTGGTTATCTTGATAAAGTTTTAAGAATAGATTTATCAACAATGGTAATTGATGATCCAGTTAAGAGAGTTGATAGTATGACTATGTCTCATGGTTTAGAGACTAGAGTTCCTTTTTTAGATATTAATTTGGTAGAGTTTTTATCCTCAATTCCATCTACTCAAAAAATTAAAAATGATGGAAAATATTATTTAAAAAAATTAGCAGAGAAGTATTTAAGTAAAGACCTAATTTATAGAGATAAATTTTATTTTCCAGTACCGCCACTAAAGATACTCGAGGGTAAATTTCTAGATTATGTAAGATCAATTTTGCTTTCGAAGAATTGTTCTAATAGAGCGCTTTATAATCAAGATAATATTAATGCTTTATTGCTTAATCCTAATTCACATTTTACTAAATTAAACGGTAATAAACTCTGGCATTTAGCTTTACTTGAAAGATGGTTTCAGTTAAATATAGATGCATAAAAAAACCCATCTCACATGAAATGGGTTTTAATATCTTTAGTTACTAAACTTTAGAATTTATGTGTTAGACCAAGGCCATATGTACGCACTGATGCGTCAGTACCTTCGTTACCTTTTCTAGTGACACCAAATGTCAGATCAGTAGACTTACTTAAGTTCATCTGATTAGAAATACTAATAACATCATAATCTGTAGTCGCAGCATCCATGTTTCCGCTTGCCGCAGCAAATTGAATCATGTTGTTGCCCATAGTGTAGTGAATACCCATAGTTACAATATCACCAGCAGCTTGAACTGTTCCAGCATTCGCAACTGTTGTAGCAATTTCTACTTCTTCAGTAGTATAGAAAACACCTAAGTTAGGCATTGCTTTATATGAAGCGAAGAACTTATCATTACTCAAACCACGATTACTATCTTGACTTTTATCATGTGTTCTAGCAAAACCAAACTCTAAGCCTGGCATGATATGTTTAACTTTTATACCAAACGCATAATCACTTTTTGAAACATTAGCTTCAGTATTTGCTTCAGCCATACCACGCATATAAGCAATTTCAATTGGGCCCATTGCAGCATGATAAGAAAGAGATGATTCCCATGTACCAGCTTGACCAAACGAACCATTACTTGTACCACCATGCGCATTTAGAGCAAGGCCAGTATCCATATTTGAGTCAAAGTTACCCATTGTTTTATATGGAGATTCAAATGAACCTATTCCGATATAACCCAATCCTGTTAAGAAACCAAGGTTTCCAACATGTAAGTCAATCGTACGACAATCTCTAGCACCAGTACATGCAGTACCAGAATCCCGACTTGAAGTACCATCGGCAATGTCAACTTTCCATTCAGCATGTCCGATTAAGCTCATTGAGCCTAAGTTTTCTTTAAATTTAATTCCTAATCTACTTTTTCCACCATTATCTCTAAGGCTGTCAACAGAGTTTGCTGAAGCAGAAGATTTGTTTTCATACCCTACGTATAAACGGCCAAAAAATTGTACTCCATTTCCAGAATGTGCAGCAGAGGCACTTGATGAGCCTTTAGACCCACTGTGTCCACCAGCAAATGCTAGAGTAGAAGAAGCAGCCACAAAAGCGACTGCGGTAAATAACTTATTCATAATCTCCCCGGTTTTATTTTAATTGTCTATTATCACGTATTTTGACATAAAACTACGTTAACACAAGGATTTTTGATTAATTAAGCAGGGTATATTAATTTATCCTAATATTACAAGCTGGTAATATAGTACATAGTGCAATAATCTAAAGACTGTTGCGTTTTATACTATTACTATATTAGAATACTCCTTTGTTTTTACTGAATGGATATTATGAAGAATTATTTAATGAACACATATAATCGTAAAAATGTATCCTTTGTCAAAGGCAAAGGAGTATATTTGTGGGATACAGATAATAATAAATATTTAGATGCGCTTTGCGGGTTAGCTGTTACAAGTCTAGGGCATTCAGATCCTGATATTGCAGACGTAATATCAAAACAATCTAAAACATTAATCCATACATCTAATGCATTTATGATTAAGCAACAAGAGCAGCTAGGTGAAAAGTTATGTAAATTATCTGGCATGCAATCAGCTTTTTTTTGTAATTCTGGCGCAGAAGCAGTGGAAGCATCAATTAAAATTGCTAGAAAATATGGAAATGATAAAAAAATAAGTAATCCAAAAATTATAGTTATGGAAAATAGCTTCCATGGAAGAACAATGGCTGCGCTGTCGGCAACTGGAGGTGAAAAAGCACATGCAGGATTTTATCCTTTATTGGATGGCTTGCTTAGAGCTCCTTATAATGATATTGAGGCTATAAAAAAACTTTCAGAAAAACATAATGATATTGTAGCTATATTACTTGAACCTATTCAGGGTGAGGGAGGCATTATCATACCCGATAAAAATTATTTAAATGAACTAAGAAATATTTGTAATAAATTTAAATGGTTGCTTATGATAGATGAAGTCCAGTCAGGATTTTGTAGAACCGGAAAATGGTTTGGTTTTCAACATAGTGAAATAATTCCAGATGTAATATCTGTTGCAAAAGCTTTAGGTAATGGTGTACCTATTGGAGCTTGCCTTGCTAGTAATGTTGCAGCGAAAGTTCTTGTTCCAGGAAGCCATGGGTCAACATTTGGTGGAAATTTTTTATCTACATCAGTTGGCTTAGTGGTATTAGATATAATGAAGAAAAAAAGTTTGTGTAAAAATGCTAGAGATATCGGATTTTATCTAGAATCAGAATTAAATAAAAAGTTATCACATTTTAAGATTATTAAAGAGATAAGATGTAAGGGATTAATGATAGGTATAGAGTTAAGAATAAATTGTACACATCTTGTTAAGGATGCATTAGAAAAGAAACTGGTAATTAATGTAACAAAAGAGAATACTATTAGGATGTTGCCACCATTAATTATCAACAGATCTCAGGCAGATGCAATCGTAACTATTTTGCAGAGAATTATAGGTAAAATTAAATATGAATAAAGTAAGGCATTTTAAGTCTCTGTTAGATATAAATAAAAATGAATTTATTAGAATAATTAAAAGGTCTATTGAGTTCAAGCAAGAATCTCATGATAATATTCTTAATAATTCTCTTCAAAATAAAACAATGGCCATGATTTTCAAAAAAAATTCAACGAGAACAAGAGTTGCTTTTGAAACAGCAATGGTCACGCTAGGTGGTCATGCCATATTTTTATCATCAGATACAACACAAATCACTCGAGGAGAAGATTTATCCGATACAGCAAAAGTTTTATCTGGAATGGTTGATATAGTTATGATTAGGACGCACAACCATAGCGAGGTAGAGGAGTTAGCTAGTAACTCTTCAGTTCCTATAATTAATGGGCTAACTGAAAAATATCATCCTTGCCAATTATTAGCTGATATGCAAACTTATTATGAGGAAAGAGGTTCCATTGAGGGCAAGACAGTTGCCTGGATAGGTGATGGATGTAATATGTGTAATTCATATATTAATGCAGCGAAGATTTTAAATTTTAAACTTAAAATTGCAACACCATCAGGATTTGAGCCTGACCATAAAACATTAATGTTAGCAAAGGACAATGTTGAACTGTGTGATCTTCCAGGGCAAGCCGTTGAGGACTCTGATTTAGTTACAACTGATGTTTGGACTAGTATGGGCGATGAAAGTGAATCTGAGAAAAGAAAACAATTGTTTAAAGGTTACCAGATAAATCAAAATTTATTTGATAAAGCTAAGGCAGATGCAATTTTCTTGCATTGCTTGCCTGCTCATAGAGGTGAAGAGGTAGATGCAGATGTAATTGATGGCCCAAGAAGTAGAGTATGGCAACAAGCGCATAATAGGCTATTTACCAGCAAAGCATTAATTGAATTTTTATTAAATGAATCTAAGTAATTAGATATTATTTATTTTAGCGAGCAATTCATTTTTTTTAACAAGACAGTCGCAATTAATAATCTCTTTAGAAAGCCTTTTAAGCTTACTTATATCTGAGCTTATTATAATATTTTTTATTTCTGGTATTGCGCTTGGATGCATACTGAATGATTTTAAGCCCAACCCTAGTAATAGTCTAGTATAATTAGAGTCACCAGCCATTTCACCGCATAAAGAAACTGGTATTTTATTTTTAGTGCCAGCATCAATAACTATTTTAATAAGGCTTAAGACTGCTGAATTAATTGGATCATATAGATAATTAACTTCATCATCAACTCTATCTATAGCTAAGGTATACTGCACTAAATCATTTGTACCAATTGAAAAGAAATCAACTTGCTTTGCAAATCTATTTGCAAGGACTGCACATGATGGAACTTCAACCATTATTCCCACCTTAACATTATTACTGAACCTCTTTTTTTCATTTTTAAGATCATTTTTAGCAATATCAATTAATTTTTTAGCATCTGATATTTCTGAAAAGTTAGTAATCATTGGAAGCATTATTTTTACAGTTCCATAATATCCTGCTCTGAGGATAGCTTTGATTTGATTAATAAAAACTGATTGATTGCTTAAACTATACCTGATGCCACGTAGGCCTAATGCTGGATTACGAGCTATAGACCCTGTTTTAACATTATCGGGTATCTCTTTATCTGCCCCTATATCTAGGGTTCTAAAAATTACTGGATTATTTTGCATTTTTTTAACTATCTGTTTATATGCGAGGAATTGTTCATTTTCAGTAGGAAAATCATTTCGATCTGCATATAGATATTCTGTTCTAAAGAGCCCAATACCATCAATATTCTTTTCACTTATAATTTTTAATTCTTGAGGAAGTTCTAAGTTAGCCATGATCTCTAGCTTCTCTTTATCAAGAGAGATATTCTTTTTAGATAGAACAGTAGATAGAACTCTTTTCTTTTTAAGTGAGCTCTTTTTTAAATTTTGATAATGCTTTACTAAATCTTTTTCGGGGTTAATAAAAATTAAGCCTTCATTGCCATCTATAATTAAGTAGTCATCATTTTTAATAATCTTGAGAGCATTTTTAACTCCAACTATAGAGGGCAGTTCCAAACTTCTAGTTAAAATTGAGCTATGTGATGACCTTCCTCCATATTCAGATATTAAACCTAACCCTTTAGATTCATGAGTGATTATCACATCTGCTGGACTTAAGTCATCTGTAACTACTATAACGTTATTAAAACTTTTAGAGATAATATTTATTTTATTTTTTTTTATAATAAGATTGCTTAACAACATTTTGACAACATGACTGACATCATCTATTCTTTGTTTGATATATAAATCTTCTATGTTCTCAAATGATTCTTTAATATTTAAATATTCAGTATGAATAGCCCATTCAGATGAATTAAGATTTTTTATTATTCGTGACTTTATACTGTCTAAAAATGTTTTATCACTGACAAGAAGTATATGTGTGTCTAAGAATAAACCTATATTTTTTTTAATAGAAGGACTTATTTTGCTTTTAATTATATCTAATTCAATTAGTGTTTTTTTAAAAGTTGTTTTTAGACGCTTGACTTCTTTAAGTACTAATTTTTTTTCAATATATTTTTCTTTTATAATGTTATTTCCATGTTCTATTACATGGGCAACTCCTATCGCTATCCCTTTTGATACTGGGAGGCCTTTTAAAATAATTGGATTAGGATTCTTCATTAAATTTAGCCTTAATTAGATTTTCTAAGCTTTTTATTGCTGCAGACTCATCTTTTCCTGATGCAGTTATTTTTACCTCTGTGCCTTGAGGAGCTGCTAGCATCAATATTTTCATAATGCTTTTCGCATCTGCCTTTTTATCACCATTAGTTATCTCTATAATAGATTTAAACTTATTAGTAACTGTTACTATTTTTGCAGCAGCTCTGGCGTGCAAGCCTAATTTATTAGGTATTATTATTTTTTTTTCTTTCATTTTTAATTTGTATGACGCCGTCTTTACCCCCCTCAATAGCTTTCACTGTTAAATTCTTCAAGGTAAGATTTGGATAATTGAATATATGAAGTAACATTGACAGATTAACCCCTGATACAATATTAACCATTTTTAAATGCGAAAATTCTTTAGCAATATTACTTGGTGTAGAGCCAAACATATCAGTTAATATTAACACGCCAGTGTCTTTATCTAATAATTTTACATATTGTTTTGTAAGATTAATTAAATCTGATGGTTTATCATAATGATCAATAGATAGAACTTCAGTTCTTATTGGTATAGACCCATAAGTAGACTTTGCAGCTAATAGTAACTGAGCTCCAATATCATTATGTGTCAAAAGTAGTATACCAATTGTCATTTTATATCTCTATGTTTGACTAGGATATTATATTTGCTAGCAAAATGTCTAGAAACCATTTCTGTTACATACACTGATCTATGTTGACCACCGGTACATCCTATTGAGATGGTGAGATAATTTCGGTCACTCTTGCCAAAACTAGGTATCCATTTATTTAAAAATCTAATAATACTAGCTAGCATCTCTTTTGAAGTTTTATCTGATTCTATAAAAGATACTACTTTTTTATCTTTTCCAGATAGTTCTCTGAGTGACTTATCCCAAAATGGATTTTTTAAACACCTTACGTCAAAGACAAAATCACTCTCATTAGGAATACTGTTTTTATATCCAAACGATTGAAGCTGAATAAGCATATCTTTATTATCTTTTATAATTGAAATTTTTGATGAAATTTCTTTTTTTAGATCTATAGGTAGCAATTTATCTGTATCAATAATTAAATTTGAATTTTCTTTTAATTTTTGCATTATTTCTGCTTCTTTTGATATAGCGGTTCTTAGATCTACCTGATTATTTGTTAAAGGGTGGAGTCTTCTCGTGGCATTGAATCTTGATAATAATATTTCATCAGATGAATGTAAAAATATAGTAGTATTTTTAAAACCTAATTTTAATAACTTTGAATATAAGGTAGAAATAGATTTTTGATAGTCATCATCCATTTTAATCGATCTTATATCAATACTTATAGCTACTTTTTCATATATTTTTTGATGTGAACCCTGGATGACTCCAAGCATCTGAATTATCATTTTCGGTGAAAGGTTGTCGATGCAAAAATAACCTAGATCTTCTAGAGCTTGCAAAGCAATGGATTTACCAGATCCTGATAATCCAGTTATGATTACTAATCTTGGTTTTAAGGATTTCAAAATCTAACCTCTTGATTATTGGTAACTATTTATTATCGATTTAATCTCTAGCTTATTTGAGCAACTTCTTATTTTTTCTCTAAAAGATTTGTCATCCAGCATTCCTGCAATTTTAGATAATATCTTTATATGTATCTCATTTTCATGATTTGGAGCTAATAATGAGACTATCAAATCAACTTTTTCACCATCACTAGAATTAAAATCAATCGCTGTTTCTAATTTAAGTATTATAATTTTAGCTTCTGATAAATTATCTATTCTGGCATGAGGGACAGCAATTCCATTTCCGAAAGCAGTAGTTCCTAGTTTTTCTCTTTCATAAAGTTTTTCAAAAATAATATCTTGATTAGTCGCGCTCACACTAGAGGCTATCTTGCTGATTAGCTCTAAAACATTCTTTTTGCTTTTAGATTGACAATTCATAATTATACTTTCTTCTGAAAAAAAATTATTCAAATCCATTTATATACCTCTTTTCTTCCTATTCTTTGATGGTGGTATCGCTAATGTCTCTCGATATTTAGCAACCGTTCGTCTTGCTACCCTTATCCCATTCTTATTAAAATTATCAGCTATTTGAGAGTCACTCAAAGGAGAGCTTTTATCTTCCTTGGATATTATTTTTTCTAACATTGATTTAATAGCTGTTGATGAAATCATTTTACCATAATCTGTATTTATTTCTGATGAAAAAAAATATTTCATTTCATAGACACCACGCGGTGTTTGGACATATTTATTATTTGTACATCTAGATATAGTAGATTCATGCATGTCGACTTCTATAGCAATATCTTTTAGACCAAGAGGCTTCATTCCAATATCACCTTGATTTAAAAAATTTATTTGTTTTTGAAATATAATTTTAGCAACTTTAAGTATAGTGAGATTGCGGTTTTGTAATGCTTTAAGAAAAAATTTAGCACTCTGTAAGTTAGTTTTTACATATTCTTTATCTTCTTTTTTAGATATATCTTTCATCAAACTTTCATATGCCTTATTAATTCTAATTTTAGGGTTAATAGTAGGGTTTAGCTCTGTAAGCCATTTATCATTTTTCTTAGATATAATGATATCTGGTGTAATATGCTCTTGCTGTAATGCCCTAGAAATTATATTACCAGGCCTTGGATTTAAGGATTTCACAAGTTCTGTTGCTGCTGCATATCTATCATCATCTTTTTCAAACTCAGAAGTAAAAGCATCAAAGCTTATGGTCGATGGATTAATATCATCCTCAAGCTTGTTAATTATGATATTTGCTAAATCATAATGAGCATGATCTTTATGATAATGATGGAGCTGGATAGATAAACAATTTTTAAGTGAAGTAGCCCCAATTCCAATTGGGTCTAAATATTGAATTTTATGGAGTACTGCAAATATTTCTTGGAAAGTGATTTCAATATTTTTTTTTAATAGTACATATAAATCTTCTACGCTCTCTGTTAAAAAACCATCATCATTAATATAGTCAATTATATTATATGCTATAAACTGATCATTCTCACTTATTGGGGATAATCCTATTTGCCACATTAAATATTCTCGTAAAGATTGATGAGAGTTTGATAATTGTTCATATGCGTCATAACCTATGCCATCATGATTACTCTCAGAATAATTTGATGAGATCATAGGTATTTCTGATGTAACTTCAGTTGATTCTGAAGAATTTTCATTTTCCAAGAAAGGATTCTCTAATATTTTTTCATCTATCTCTTTCTGTAAGTCTAGTGAGTTTAGCTGTAATAATTTAATAGCTAATTGAATCTGTAGAGTCATTGTAAGCTTATTATTTAAGGATAAACTTTGCTTTCCCTTGATATTCATAATTTAAAATTATCACCAAGATAAACATCTTGGACAATTTTATCTTTTATAATTTTTGAGGGTTCTCCATTAGCAATAACTTTCCCATCACTAATAATATATGCTTGATTACATATTTTTAGAGTTTCTCTAACATTATGGTCTGTTATAAGAACTCCTATATTTGATTTTATCAGATCTTTGATAATTTTCTGAATTTCTATGACTGAAAGAGGATCTATGCCTGCAAATGGTTCGTCTAATAAAAGAAATTTTGGATCTATTGCTAGTGATCTAGCAATTTCAACTCTTCTTCTTTCTCCACCAGAAAGACTCAGCCCTTTATTGGGTAGAATATGTTCTATTTTTAGAGTATTTACCAAGAATTCAAATTTATCATTAAGTTTTTTAGGCGTAAGATTTTTTCTTGTTTCCAGAATTGCCAATATATTATCTTTGACGGATAAATTTCTAAATATTGATGCTTCTTGTGGCAAATAACTGATACCTAAGTCTGACCTCATATGCATAGGTAGAGATGTTATATCATGATCATCAATTTTTATTATTCCACTATTAGATTTTATCAACCCAACAATCATATAAAAGGTTGTTGTTTTACCAGCTCCATTAGGACCTAGAAGCCCTATCACACTATTTTCTTGTAAACTAATACTAATATCATGGACTACAGTTTTGCTATCATAATTTTTACTAAGATTTATGCAGTCTAGCTTGGCCATATTATTTTACTTCTCTATTTTTTCTTGTTTTTAAGATTGTTTTAGTTCTTTCTTCAATTTTTATCTTATCATCTTGATTTTCTTTTTTGAGTAAAACCCATGTTTTTTTAGCCAAATCATATAACATTCTTTCACCTTCTAGTTCTTGAGACTGGTCATCTGTATAAGATAATCGTTTAGCATTGGATAATATCTTTATTTGACCGCTTTTCATATCAGCTATAAGCCCATTCCCTGTAGTCTTTGAGTCTGGAGTCGTAATAGTAGCAAATTGTGTTGTCTCAATGATCTCAGTATCAGGATAAACAACTGCTTCTGTTGTTGTCACATTAATTTGATTATTATTATTTTCATCATATTTATTAAATTCTACATCTTCAGTGAGATAGATTGAGTTAAAAAGAGAATCAGGGTCAAGAGCATGTTTAGCCTTTATGACCCATGTTTCAACTTCTGTAGAATTAACACGCATTACTGGATTAATTACTTCTGACCTAGGACTATTTGGGAATTTTTCTAATCTATCTCCCCACATTGTCCAGTCAATATTCCCACCTGGATTAGTCTTAACCATTTTAAATTTATTCATAAAATGATTGGTAATTTTTGGATCTAACTCTAAGCCATTAGAATTTAATGCATTAGACAATGTATAGTTGATCCATAAGATAGATATCAATAATATAGAGAGAATAATAATATTCTTTTTTGAAAATTTTTTAAAACGATTAATTATATCTTTTTGAGAAATATTTTTAGCTTGTTTCATTTTTATTTTGTGCCAAATATATTAAATCACATACATCTCTGACAGCACCATTACCACCATTTCTAGGCGTCATCCAATCAGAATACTTTGATAAACCATTATAGTTTGCATTTGGAACTGTAATAGATAGACCTACGCTTTTTAGTAAACTAATATCCACAACATCATCTCCGACAAAACAGACGTTTTTCAAAGCATACTTTTCAGAAAAATTTTTTTCATAATCTAAAAGTTTATTTCTCGAGCTTTGTATTATTGTGGTAAACCCAAGCTCTTTACCTCTGTGTTCTACAGCTTTTGAATAGCGGCCACTAATGATTGCGACCTCAATGCCTAATTCTCTGATAATCATAATGCCATGACCATCTTGTGCAAAAAATTTCTTTGACTCAGAATTAGTCTCAGAGATAATTATACCCCCATCAGTCATTACGCCATCTACATCTAAGATTAATAATTTAATATTTTTAGCCTTATTAATTATGGCCTGATCAATGTCATTCATATAGTCAGAATATTTTTTATAATCCATTATTCAATACCTGACTTAAGTAATTGGTTGAGGGTTAATAAACCTGCAACTGTTTTATCATCATTAATCACAACTAGAGAAGTGATCTGCTTGTGCTCCATAATATTTAAAGCTTCAGCTGCCATTATATTTTTTGACACTACAATAGGTTTTTTTGTCATAGATTTATATAACTGCAGAGATGATATGTCATTATAGTTTCTCAGAGTTCTTCTTAAGTCTCCATCTGTAAATATACCTAATAATTTTTTCTCTTTTGTTAATGAGATAATAATGCCGTAATTAAATTTTGTAATAATATCTATAGCCTTTATTAACTTCATATCTGTATAAGCATAAGGAAGACGTTTTATTATCATGATATCTTCTGTTTTCTTTAATAATCTTTTCCCTAGTTCACCCTGAGGGTGTGATTTTGCAAAATCTTTGGACGTAAAGCCTCTGCATTTAAGTAGTGTTATAGCTAATGCATCTGATAAGCCAATAGCACTTATTACGCTCGATGTAGGAGTTAAATTTAAAGGACAGGCTTCAGATTGAACACTAGAGTCTAAAACTATATTCGATGACTTTGCTAGCATTGATTTCTTATTTCCAGTCACTGTAATCAATGTGATTTTTAATATTTTTAGTAAAGGGAGCAAAAGTAACAACTCTTTGGTTTCACCAGAATTTGAATAACAGATTACTAAATCTAGTTTACTAATCAAACCTACATCTCCATGCAATGCCTCAGCTGCATGTAAAAATACTGATGGAGTTCCAGTGCTTGAAAATGTTGCAGCAGATTTAGTTGCAATATGACCTGACTTACCAAGACCAATTGTTACAACTTTACCTTTACAAGCCAATATAGCTTCACATGCTAGATTAAAATTATGATCAAGTTTATTAGCTATACTTTTCAGAGCTGCTGCCTCAGAAAGAATCACTTTTTTAGCTACAGATATTTTATTGATTATTTTCATACACTTATTCCGTATAGATTAAGCTGGTAGAACGTAAAAGACAGTAGCAGTACCAAGCATAAAATTTTGGTTATATATTGATTATAGTTTTTAATTATAATATAAAACCCAAGCATTGTAATTAACATCATAATTATATCTCTATCAATATACGTTATGGATAAGGCTTCAGAAAGGTTATTATCCAGTATTCCCACAATACTAATCACAATAGCAATATTAAATATATTGGACCCTAGGATATTTCCGATGATGAAATCAAAATGCTTTTTTCTAGCCGATTCTATGCTTGATGCTAATTCAGGTAAACTAGAGCCAATTGCTGTTATTGATAATCCGATAACATAATCAGATATCCCAAATGATTTTGCAATATTTATGCTGCTATCTAGAAATATTTTAGTTCCAAGTAAAAGTAGGATAAGCCCACCAGTTAAGAGACTAAAAATACGAAGACCACTTACATATGTTTGACTTGCAATCATATCTCCATTCGAGTGTAAATATTTTTTATAAATATAAAGTGATATTACAAAAACAGATAGTAGAATGACCGATTCTTTGATTGTGATAATTCCATCGATAAGAAAAAAGTAGATCAGCACAAATAATGCTATTAGGATACTAAAAAACCCAGTCTCTTCTTTAGACAGTATTTTATTTTTTTCAGAATTAATAGAGTTAAATAGTAAAATAGTTAATGCGAAAACAAAAGCTATGTTAGCTATGTTAGATCCAAGGGCATTACCAATTGCTATATTGCCCCTGCCTTCCAGACTAGATAATATAGAAATTAATATTTCTGGAGATGAGGTTGCTATTCCAATAAAGATAAAACTCGATATAAATCCAGATATATTATATTTTTTGGAAATACTATCTGTAGATGACACTAGTAGGTTTGCACCATAGCTTACTAACGTTAAGCCAATAATCAAGTACAGATACACTAAGTTAGACATAGGGAAAACTTATTTTAAGCTCAGTAGTCAACCCCATCAACATCAATTTCAAATTCCTCTGTGTTTTTTCCATCATTAACTAGAGTTTCTCTCTGCTGCAAGTATGATTCTCTAATAAATATATATTTATCTTTTGCAGCTGCATCAAGAATTTTAGTAGCTCTTAAAAGTCTTGCTCGGATATCAACAATTTTAAGTGTAGTTAAACCCAACTCTTCCTTATTATGTAGTTGTTCAATAGGTGAAATCTGCATATCTGCATATAGCCCTGGAGCATCTCTAATGCTGCTTGGCCCAAAGAATGGAATTACCAGATATGGTCCTTGGGGTATACCCCAATATCCTAGAGTTTGCCCAAAATCTTCCTTATTTTTTTCAAACCCCATAGAGCTTGCAACATCAAATATTCCCAAGATACCAATAGTAGTGTTTATTGAAAACCTTGCAAGATCGTAAGAAGCTTGACTAAATTTTAGCTGTAATACATCGTTAGCTATTGTACTAACTTCACCAACATTACTAAAAAAATTGGACACACCTGTTTCAACCGGGTCGGGCGTGATGTATTTATATGTTTTTGCTACAGGTTTTAGTACATTATCATCTATAATTTCATTGAAACCAAATATAGCTCGATTCATAGGCTCTAAAGGATCATTCTTTGAAGTACTCATCGTACTGCACCCAGACATGAAGATTAGAAGAAATATGACTAATGATAATGACATATTTGGTTTATTAGGTGTACAGATTTGATATTTCATAATATTTACTTTGTCATGCATTTGATAATTTTATATAATATCTACAGTATACATATATCTATGAAAATTATTAAATACATAATCACAATTTCTTTATTTTTTTCTATTGCAGCTTATGCTAGCGATACCCCAGATATTTTTTTAAAGAAAAGCGTTAAAGAAGTAGCATTATTTATTTCAGAAAACAAGGCAACTTTAGAAAATGATGAGAGTTTTTTACAAGCTAAGGTAGATGAACTAATTGTTCCAAAGCTTGATATACAGTTAATGTCAAAAATAGTACTAGGCAAGAAAACCTGGCTTTCAATAAATAGCTATCAGAAGAATAAATTCATCCTTGCTTTTAGAGGATTAATGGTTAAAACCTATATGAAGTCATTTACAGCATTTGATGGGGAGAAGATTAAATTCATACCTTATGTTGAAGGGAAAAGACCTGATATAGCTAAAGTTAAATCAATTTACTTATTATCAGAAGGAGAAATTTCAGTAAATTATAGGCTTAAATTGAATAAATCCAATCAGTGGAAAGTTTTTGATATTTCAATAGACGGTATAAGTTTATTAAAAAACTATCGGTCTGATTTCCAAAATCATATAGAGGTCCATGGAATCAACTCGTTAATAAATGACCTTGAAGAGAAAAGTTAAGTCTCTTATTTTTTACTTAAATGGTTTAAATGATATAAGTAGTTTTGGTAAAAGTGTCAAAACAGCTAATAAAGCAACCAACATTGCCAGTCCTGTTAATAATCCAAATATTATTGTTGGAACAAAATTAGATAAAACTAGTATAGAAAAGCCAAATATTATTGTAATACTTGTGAAAAAAATTGCTCTACCTATACTGTCATGCGATTTATATAGTGATAATTCATAATCTTTTGTAGACTCGTATTCTTCTCTAAATCTATATATATAGTGAATGCTATTATCTACTGCAATGCCAATTGCGATAGCTGCTATAGTTATGGTCATCATGTCTAATGGAAGATTAATTAATCCCATTAAACCCAGCACAAAGGTTGCTGCTAATAGATTAGGTATTATACCTATAACAGATAGCATCACAGACTTAAATAAAATCATGAACATAAGAAAAATACCTATCATGACAAATCCTAGAGATAATATTTGTGAATCGAACAAGCTTTGCAGCATATTATTATACAGTATGAGTATACCAGTTAAAAAATAAGATTCTTTTTTAAAATCTAATTTCTCCTCCATATCATATTTAATTTTATTAATTAAATCATTCCTTCTAAGGTCATCTTGTGAATCAAATATTCTTGCACTAATTCTAGCTTCATTGCTTTCTATTGAGATGTATGGATTGATAGCCATGCTCTTGACTTCTGCAGGAACTCTTTTATAAAGTAATGCCATCTCCATGCTATTTAGCTCTTCATTTCCATTTAATTGTTCAGCTACTCTAATGGTTGATGCAAGTGACAATACCTTCCCTATTTCTGGAAGAGAATCTAAATAATCATGAACCTTCTTTATCTTATTTATTTTTTTAATCGTGAACCATTGGGATTCTGGATCTGAATCATCATCTAGCAAGCCATCTCCAAATTCATCATCACTAGAAGCTTGAACTGGATTTTCAAATTTAATAATTATATCGAGTGGTGTAGTTCCACCTAATTTTTCATCTATCTGCCTCATTCCTTTATAAATTTCCGTATTAGATTTAAAGTAATTAATAAAGCTATTTTCGACGCGTAATTGAGAAACACCATAGATTGTTGATAGTAAAATAGTAAACGTAATAAACACAATATATTTGCCTTCATTAATTGTTAAATTAGCGAGTAATTTCGTAAACCAAAACTGACTATTATTGTATTGATGCGTTTCAACTTTTTTTAATAGTAGCAATATCGATGGCAGTAGAATAAACGATGTTATAAATGTGACTATTAGGCCAAATGTCATCATATAACCAAAATCAATTACAGGCTTGATGTCACTAAAGATTAGGGAGGCAAATGCTACTATCGTAGTTAAAGCTGTATATAAGCATGGCCTCACCATCTGGCATGTCGTCATGCTAATAGCATCATATTGATTTGCACAAGACGAACTTAGTTGTTTGTACCTAACTATTAAGTGAATATTCATTGATAAAGTTAGAATCAACATGAGAGAAATAAAATTTGAAGAAATTACAGTTACTTGCCAGTTCAGTAAACCAAGCAAGCCAATCATGAATAATACGGCATAAATACAACTTACTACCGGAAGCATAACCCATTTAAATTCTCTAAAAATAATTATTAGAGTTACTACTATAAAAAAGAAGACACCAAGACCAAAGTTAATTAAATCATTTTTAACATATATAATCATGTCATCAGCAATCATAGGGATTCCTCCTATTCTTAATTCAACATCATGATTTTTTGAAAATTGCTTTTGAATTAGGCGTACTGATTTAAGTAAGTCATGTACTTCTTGCCCATGAGCTTCTTTTATCTTTACATAACTTCTATTTACTTCTTCAAGTTTAGTTAATTCTTCAGAGGAAATATTTTGGTTTTGTCTTTTATTAGATAATTTTATTTTTTGACTATTTAAAAATATTAAATCATCATTCTTCTTTAAATTTATTTGTATAGCAGTTGTTTTCCCATCACTACTTATTATTAAGTCTTTATATATTGGGCTAGTAAGTATTTCATTTTCTGCCTTGGTTATATCAATCCCGATAGAGAATATAGTTGGAACATTGTTAGCCATTTCTATCAAAGGAATCTCGGAACTTTCTACAAGAGGAATGTCAACTATTGAAACAACTGATGATACATTTTTCACAGATAAAAGTTTTTCTTTTAAATTTTTAATCAATAATAAGTTATTTTTATCAAAGATTTTCCCTTGTCTCGGTGAATATGTCATTACAATAAAATCTTGAGTAGAATATCTTTCAACGACATCTCTATAAGTCAGAAGATCTCTATCATTTTCGAGTATTAATGAGTCAGCAGATGCATCAAGTTTAAAATTTGTAGAAAATGATAGCATTCCTATTAATACTAAAAGCATTACGAGAAGCACTCTTTTGGGATTTGTTAAGATCAAATGTAAATATATGTGTGAAATATTCTTAATCATGGCATTATTCTTTATATGATTTTAGAATATCGAATCATAGAACTTTTTAAAAGATAAATTATGGATAAATTAATTATAAAGGGTAGAGTAGCGTTAAATGGCGAAGTATCTGTTTCAGGAGCCAAAAATGCTGTACTACCAATGTTATGTGCATCTGTTATGGCTTCAAATAGCAGTGTGACTCTAAAAAATATCCCTCATCTTCATGATGTCACCACAACTGTAAGATTATTGCGTCAAATGGGCGTGAGCGTTACCTTGGATGATAATATGGATATTCAATTAGATCCCTCTACAATTGATAACTTTTACGCACCATATGATTTAGTGAAAACTATGCGGTCATCAATTTTAGTTCTGGGTCCATTATTATCAAAATTTGGGTCTGCAAAAGTTTCATTACCCGGAGGTTG
This sequence comes from uncultured Gammaproteobacteria bacterium, assembly GCA_905479195.1. Taxonomy (GTDB): domain Bacteria; phylum Pseudomonadota; class Gammaproteobacteria. The sequence goes on along the minus strand of CAJQLO010000002.1, from coordinate 77,887 downwards.
CGCAATTGGTACAAGACCAGTAGAGATGCATCTTGATGCTTTAAGTCAAATGGGAGCTTCTATAAATATAGATAATGGATATATATCTGCATCGAGCAAAAAATTAATTGGAACAGAAATAAGGTTCCCAAAAATAACCGTAACTGGAACAGAAAATATATTAATGGCATCAACGCTCGCTGAAGGCAAAACAATTATTTCCAATGCAGCAAGAGAGCCTGAAGTTGTTGATCTTGCGAATTTTTTAAATAAGATGGGAGCATCAATTACTGGCCAAGGCACAGATGTAATTGAGGTTAATGGAGTTGAAGAGTTGAAGGGAGTATCTTATGCAGCATTACCAGACAGAATTGAAACAGGAACGTTTCTAGTTGCAGCTGCTATAACCGGAGGGCATGTTACTGTCAAAAATACAATCTCTGCTCATGTAAGCACAATTATAGAAAAACTTAGAGATTCTGGGGCTCATATCACTACAACGGAAACTTCCGTAACCTTAGATATGAAAGGGAAAAGACCATTATCAGTAGATATTGAAACTGGAGCTTACCCACTTTTCCCTACCGATATGCAAGCTCAGTTGACAGCTTTAAATACAGTTGCAAACGGCATCAGTATTATTAAAGAAAATATTTTTGAAAATCGCTTTATGCATGTACAAGAAATGACTAGAATGGGTGCAGATATTAGATTAGAGCAAAATTGTGCAATAATATCAGGTAAAGAAGAACTTGTTGGTGCTTCAGTAATGGCTACCGATCTCAGAGCTTCTGCAAGTTTAATATTGGCTGGGTTAGCAGCTAAAGGCACGACAGAGATTGAAAGAATATATCATATAGATAGAGGATATGACTGTATAGAAGAGAAATTACGACAACTTGGGGCTGATATACATAGAGTCCCTATGTAAATGATGAGTAGATATTAAAATGAAGAAATTATTATTAGCAATATCAAAAGGAAGGATTCTAGAGGAAGCTCTAAAAATTTTAAAGTTATCAGGAATAGAGTGCAAAGAGTCTCCATTCAAGTCTAGAAAACTTATTTTTGAAACTAATTATAAGAACTTAAGTATTATAATTGTTAGAGCAAGTGATGTTCCTATTTATATCGAATCAGGGAAGGTTGATTTTGGAGTTGTTGGGAAAGATACGCTATTAGAAACTGATTTAAGTAATCATTTGAGAGTTAAGGATTTGAATATTGCTGCCTGCAGGCTTGTAGTCGCTGGGAAAAAAGGTGCTAAGATAATGAATAACATGAAGGTTGCGACAAAGTATCCATCAATCACAAAAAAATATTTCCAAAGCAAAGGTTTTCCGTGTTCTGTACTAAAGCTTTATGGGTCAATAGAATTAGCTTCTGTGCTTGGTATGTCTGACGTAATAGTTGATCTTGTTGAATCAGGACAAACGTTAAAACAAAATGGTCTTGTTGAGATAGAGACTATTGAGAATATTTCATCTGTATTAATTGTAAACAAAACTTCATATAAAGTTAATAGGGAACAAATTAATCAGTTTTTTAAAACACTAAACCTGGACTAAGAATGACTATAAGTAAGTTAACAGATGATTTAAAGATTTCTTCGATGAAGGAATTGATATCACCTAGTAAATTAATCGAACAACTGCCAATGACAGAAGATGCTATTAGCACAGTTGTGAAGACGAGGTCGGACATCATAAATGTACTTAATGGGAAAGATAAAAGATTGCTTTTAATCGTCGGACCATGTTCAATTCATGATATTAACTCTGCCCATGAATATGCTAAAAAATTATTAGATATTAAAAAAAAGGTAGAAAAAAATATTCTTATTATCATGAGAGTATATTTTGAAAAACCTAGAACAGTTATTGGATGGAAGGGTTTGATTAATGACCCAGATCTTGATAATAGCTTTGATATAAATAAAGGCATTCAAATTGCCAGAAAATTATTAATTGATTTAGCAGAATCAGGAATACCTGCTGGGCATGAATACCTAGATCTTGTTAGCCCGCAATATATTTCTGATGTCATCTGTTGGGGTGCAATAGGTGCAAGAACAACAGAAAGTCAGAGTCATAGAGAATTAGCATCAGGCTTATCTTGTCCTGTGGGCTTTAAAAATGGCACTAATGGTAGTATTCAAATAGCAATTGATGCAATTAAAGCTGCCAGTAAAGCACATAATTTTTTATCTGTTACCAAGGAGGGTAAGTCAGCAATTTTCTCAACAATAGGAAATAAAGATTGTCATATAATATTGCGTGGTGGTAAAAAAATTAATTATCAACAGAAAGATGTTGCAGATGTTTCTAGTTTATTAGTAAAGAATGAACTCCCAAATAATATTATGATTGATGCAAGTCATGCTAATAGTCAAAAAGATCATACTAAGCAGAAAATAGTTATCAAAGATATAGCTGGTCAAATCTCAAAAGGCAATGATTCAATATGTGGAATTATGCTTGAGAGTAATTTAGTTGAAGGTAGGCAGGATATTGGGAAGAAGGATAACCTAGTGTATGGTCAAAGTATCACGGATGCATGTATAGGATGGGATGAAACTGAAGAGTTAATTGAAATGCTAGACAGCGCTATTAGTAAAAGAAATTTATCATGAAAATTAATCCACTAAGAGTCGATACATCCGATAAATATTTTGAAAAAAAAATTTTAAAAAGAATTAGGATTAATAATAATATAAACAAAAAAGTTCAGAATAATGTTGACGCAATAATATCTGATATAAGAAAAAATGGTGATAATTCACTAGTTCGTTTCATTAGAAAATTTGATAATTATAATATTAAAAATATTAAAAAAATTGCAATCACTTCTAATGAGATTAAGAAAGCATATGAGTGCATAGACAAATTACAACTTACTAGCTTAAAGCAATCTATAAAAAGAATTCGTGATTTTTCTAAAAAACAAAAAGCTTCAAGCTGGATGAGTAAAAAAGATGGCTCTATTTTAGGAGAAAAGGTTACTCCGATTGAAACTGTTGGAATCTATGTTCCTGGCGGAAAAGCCTCGTACCCGTCAACCGTTTTAATGAATACGATTCCTGCTAAAATAGCAGGTGTTAAGAATATAATAATGGCTTGTCCTATATCTAATATTGAGGATCATGCTCTCGTAATTGTTGCGGCTGATTTATGTGGTGTTGATACAATACTGAGAATGGGAGGAGCCCATGCTATTGCAGCATTAGCATATGGAACAAAATCTATCAGCAAAGTTGATAAAATTGTTGGACCAGGAAATATATATGTAACTTTAGCTAAGAAAGCCGTTTTTGGTGATGTAGGCATTGATAATATTGCAGGCCCTTCGGAAGTGGTAATAATTGCCGACTCATCAAATAACCCAGACTGGATTGCTATGGATTTATTCTCACAAGCCGAACATGATGAATTAGCTCAGCCCATTCTAATTAGTTCAAGTATGAAACTAATTAATGATGTTCATAATTCTATAGAAAAGCTTCTACCCTCGATGCTTAGAAAAAATATTATTACAAAATCTTTCAATACTAGAGGGATGTATATTAAAACTAAAAGTATTAAAGAAATTGGGATTATTGTAAATAATATTGCACCAGAACATTTAGAAATAATGTCTAAAAATTATAAAGATTTGTTAAAATTAATTACTAATGCAGGAGCAATATTTTTAGGGGAATATACTCCTGAGGTGTTCGGAGATTACTGTGCAGGACCTAATCATGTTTTGCCAACTTCTGGCTCAGCAAGATTTGCATCTCCTTTAGGTGTCTATGATTTTCAAAAGAGATCTAGCTTAATTAGTCTTTCTAAAAAAACAGCAATAGAGTTAAGTAAAATATCTATATCTATGGCTTTATCCGAAGGTTTGCAGGGACATGCTCTTTCTGCTAAATATAGAGATAAGTAGACTATCTTATTTGATAGTTCATTTTTGAAACTAAAATATTTATTTTCACTATACTCTTGTTTCTTTTAACTTCCATTGATAAATTTTGCCCAGGTTTAAGCATCCCAATTATTTTTTGAACCTCTTTAATCTCGGTAATAATTTTACCATTAATTTTTTTAATAATATCATACTCTTTGACACCACCTTGGTAGGCTGGGCTATTTCGTTGAACACCCTTAACTAATACGCCGATACCTTTATAATTTATTTCAGCTGATATACCGACGTAACCTCGAATAACTTCTCTATTTTCAATTATTTCTTTCAAAACATATTTTACAATGTCAATTGGGATAGCAAAACCAATACCATCGGCACCACCAGAAATAGAAATTATTGCGGTATTTATTCCAATTAATTCACCATTTGAGTTTACTAGTGCCCCACCAGAATTGCCGGGATTAATAGCAGCATCAGTTTGAATATACCTTTGATAGGAATATGCATTAGGAGCAACTTCCTTGTCAGTTGCAGATATAATACCTAGAGTTATAGTTTGCCCAACACCTAATGGATTTCCTATTGCTAAAGCAATATCTCCAATATTAATATTTTTAATTTGACCTAGCATGATTGGAGAAGTATTTTTATCGATTTTTAATATTGCTAAGTCTGTCAATGGGTCTACCCCTATTATGGCAGCACCATATTCATCTCCATTATAGTCTCTGATTAAGATTTCATTTGAGCCTGCAATTACATGAAAGTTAGTAATTATATGGCCTTGGCCACTAATAATAACTCCAGAACCTTGGCCGGAAGGAGAGCGATCTTTTTTAATAAGTGCCTTTTCTCTAGGATCTATAAAATATATATTATTTCTGGCTGTAGACTTCCTTGTATAAATAGAGACTACAGACTTATTAACTTTTTGAAATACTCCAGCATAACCATTATTTTTATTTTGTATTGGATAGTTATTTGATTCTATTATTTCAATACGATTCCCAAATATATAAGGGGCAAGCATATATATTATTACTGCAGTTATTATTCCTACAATCATATATCTAAGCATTTCTTTCATCTGCTAATTTACCCCTAAAAAAACAATATATTAAATAATTAATAAGTATATTATATATTACTATAAGACACTTCATAAAATATATGATACGATATACGCGATTAAGAAATACCAACTTTTTTGTAATATAGATGAGCGACTCAAATAAACCATCAAACAGAAGAAAATTTCTGACTAACTTAACCCAGATAATGGGTGGGGTAGGTGGAATATTCGCTGTCATCCCATTTTTATCTTCAATGTCGCCAAGCGAAAAAGCAAAGGCTGCAGGTGCTCCCATTGAAATAGATGTATCAGCATTAAGACCTGGATCTTATAAAGTTGTTGAATGGAGAGGTAAGCCAGTATGGGTTGTAAGAAGAACCGAAGAAATGGTCAAAAATACCCTCGAAGATGATAATGTTTTAAGTGATCCGAAATCTCTTGAAGAACATCAGCCAATTTACACGCAAAACAAGTATAGATCTATCAATCCAGAATTTTTGGTTTTGGTGGGTGTATGCACTCATCTAGGTTGCTCCCCTTTATATAAACCAAATGCTAAATCTGCAGAGTTAGGTTTGGATTGGAATGGAGGTTTCTTTTGTCCTTGTCATGGTTCGAAATTTGATTTATCTGGTAGAGTTCATAAATCTATGCCAGCACCTTCGAATTTAGAAGTACCTCCATATTATTTTGCATCAGATAATAAAATAATTGTTGGTGAAGATGGAGAAAAAAGCTAATGAGTAATAAGTTGATGGCATGGATTGATGAAAGGCTGCCTGTAAGTAATTTTGTTAAAAATCATTTATCACAATATTATGCTCCAAAAAATTTTAATTTCTTTTATTATTTTGGTGCTCTAGCTATATTTATATTTGTATTACAAATTGTAACTGGGATTTTCTTAACAATAAATTATAAACCAGATGCAGCTCAAGCTTTTGCATCTGTTGAGTATATAATGAGAGATGTGGAGTGGGGCTGGTTAATTAGATACATGCATTCAACTGGAGCATCTTTCTTTTTTGTTGTCATTTACTTGCATATGTTTAGAGCTATGCTGTACGGTTCTTATAAAAATCCTAGAGAACTTTTATGGCTCTTTGGAATGCTTATTTTTGTACTTCTAATGGCAGAAGCTTTTATGGGCTATTTATTGCCATGGGGTCAAATGTCATATTGGGGAGCTCAAGTAATTATATCTTTATTTGGTGCCATTCCATATGTTGGAGAATCCTTAGCGTTATGGATTAGGGGAGACTTTGTAATTTCAGATGCTACTCTAAATAGATTTTTTGCGTTTCATGTAATTGCTCTTCCATTATTATTATTTGCTCTCATTTATTTACATTTAGCAGCTCTTCATACCAATGGATCAAATAATCCTGATGGAATCGAGATTAAAAAGAATAAAGATGAGAATGGTATTCCTAGAGATGGCATTCCTTTCCATCCATATTATACAGTTAAAGATATATTTGGCTTATCTGTGTTTTTGCTTATTTTTGCATTCGTATTATTTTTCATGCCAGAACTGGGAGGCTATTTCTTAGAGAAAGATAACTTTGTGCCAGCCAATCCTCTGAAAACTCCTGAGCATATAGTACCCGTATGGTATTTCACGCCTTTTTATGCAATTCTCCGAGCTATTCCTGATAAAGTTGGAGGAGTTCTTGCAATGGGTGCCGCAATTTTTGTCCTATTTATTCTGCCTTGGATTGATAGGTGTTCAGTAAAATCTATAAGATACAGAGGTATGTCATACAAAGTACTTTTAACGCTTTTCGTAATTAGTTTTTTTGGTTTAGGATATATTGGAATGAATCCTGCCACACCAGTATTAACTTGGATTGGGCGACTATTCACATTGATTTATTTTGGGTTTTTTGTAGCTCTATACTTTACAAGCGCTAATGAAAAAACTAAAGAAGTTCCTGACAGGGTTACCATGCATGATTAGATTATTTACCGGTATAGCTTTTATTCTTATATCAAGCTTATCATTTGCTGCATCTGGATCTATTCCCCTAAAACCCGTATTAATAGACTTAAATAATAAGTCATCTCTTCAACGAGGAGCTCAAATCTATGTCAATAACTGTCTTGGCTGTCATACTTTAAAGTACCAACGCTATGTAAAATTTATTGATCATCTTTCGCTTTCCAAAGAAACTATTGAGAATAATCTAATATTCACTACAGGTAAGAATGGAGAACCCACAAAAATTGGTTCATTAATTTTAAATTCCGTAAATCCTGATTCAGCTAAAGAAGCATTTGGCGTAATGCCGCCAGACTTAACATTGATCGCTCGTTCTAGAGGATCAGAATGGCTTTATACTTTCTTAACTTCTTTCTACAAAGATGAAACAAGACCATTAGGTGTTAATAATGCATTATATGCAAATGTTGGTATGCCTCATGTCTTGTCTTGGATGGAAGGTCTGAAAACGCCAGTTAATTTAGAAAAAGACCAATATGAATATGTTGTTAAAGGTGCTATGACAGACAAAGAATATAAAAAATCAATCACTGATTTAGTCAATTTTCTTGCCTATGTATCTGAACCAGCTCAATTAGACCGATATAGAATTGGTTTTTGGGTTATACTCTTCCTATCAATTTTTTCATTCATAGCATTTTTGCTAAAGATTGAATACTGGAAGGACGTAAAATAATTTATGACATCATTAGCAAACAGAAGATCAGCAATACTTTTATTTTCTTTACCTGACTGTTTACATAGTCATAGAACTAGACTTGTTATCAAAGAAAAGGAAATATCTGCTGAATTACATGAAGTTGATCTGAATGATATATCCGAAGAAATAAAATTTATAAGCCCATATGATGATTTTCCTACACTTGTAGATAGAGATCTTATATTGCAAAATTCTAGAGTAATTATAGAGTATTTAGATGAAAGATTTCCTCATCCTCCATTATTACCCGTAGATCCTGTAGCTAGAGCAAAATTTAGATTAGCATTACATCGAATAGAGCATACTTGGTATCCAGAATTCAACAAAGCATATAAAAATGGAGACCTAGAAGACTCTTTTCAAGAAAAAATAAAGTCATATTTTCTAGAAATTATTCCTTTGATTACGGATAGTTTCTTTATGAGTGATGATTTTGGCTTAGTTGACTGTAGCCTAGCGCCTTTATTGTGGAGAATTAAGTCATTAGGTGTTGAGATTACTGAGAATAAGAAGATTATTGATGACTATTCAGATCGTATATTTAGTCGCGAATCATTTCAGGCAAGCTTAACTGAAACTGAAAAAGATATGTAATTATTTGTCTTGATAGTGTTTGTCAATGCATTCACAAATAGAGTGAATAACTATTAATGTCATCTCTTGAATCCTACTTGTTCTATTACTAGGAATTATAATAGATATATCATCAGGGCCGATTAAATTTTGAGCTTTGCCACCATTACCGCCGGTAACCAATAAAACTTTTATATTTTTTTCTTTTGCTATACTAATAGCCTCTAATATATTTTGAGAATTACCGCTAGTAGTAAAGGCCATAAGAACATCTTTTTCATGACCTATTGCGCTTACTTGTTTAGAAAATATATATTGATAACCATAATCATTTCCTATGGACGTTATAGTTGCAGTGTCTGAATTTAAAGAAATTGCAGGCATTTCTTTTCTCTCAATTTCAAATCTATTCACAAACTCCGAAGCAATATGTTGCGCATCACCCGAAGAACCGCCATTGCCGCATGACATTAATTTACCTGAATTTTTAATCATATCAATAAGACAGTTTGTAGCAGACTCTATGGAGGGTAAAATTTTATTAACAGATGCTAAGTTAATTTCTTGGTTTTCAATGAAATTACTTTTAATTATTTCTATATTTTTCATAATTTTACTATTGGACTTTGATTATACTACAATATAACCTAGCAAGGATAAAAACAATAAATATTCCAAATTATGCTAGGTACCTTATATATAGTAGCAACCCCCATCGGTAATCTTCAGGATATGACATTCCGTGCCATTGAAGTTTTAAAGAATTCTGATTATATATTGGCAGAGAGTTCTGCTAGAACCTCTAAGTTATTAAGTGAGTTTAATATTAAAAAGAGAATAATCACCTTCAACAAAGATAATGAGAAGAGAAAAAAGAATTCAGTAATACAAGATTTATCGGAAGGAATGAACATATGTCTTGTATCGGATGCTGGAACCCCTTCGGTATCTGATCCTGGGTTTGAGCTAGTAAAACATATAGATTTGTCATTCAGGGTTGTTCCTATACCGGGAGCCAGTTCTTTGACGGCAGCTCTTTCAGTATCTAAAATACCTGTTAATGATTTTATTTTTTTAGGATTTTTATCAAAAAAATCTTCAGAGAGAAAAATGCAGTTATTAAAAATTAAAAAAGTATCTATGCCTGGGGTAATATTTGAGAGTAAACATAGAGTTACTTCAGTATTAGCTGATATTACCGATGTTCTGGGTGGTGATACAAATATTGGAATAATGAGAGAACTAACAAAGATTCATGAGGAAATATTTTTTGGTACAGCAAATGAATTAATACTAAAGTTTGCAAATCAGCAGTTAACTGGTGAAATAACCATGATAATTGGGACAAGTTCCGTAGAGCAGTTAAATATGGAAACAATGGAGAAAGAAATACTAGAATTATCAAAAAAATACTCTACAAGCGAGATTGTGAATATAATTCGTCTATTTAATAATGTAAATAAAAAAGAATTGTATAAATATGTATTAAATATTAGACAGGAAGGTTAGTCTCACGTATCATCTAGTTTTAGATGCAAACTAAAAAAAGACAATCAAAGATGACTCACAAAGAGCCATCTTTTTTTTTAACATACGAAAATAATCTTGAGTAACTCTGAATCAATACTTTTATTAGAAGACGGTAGCACCTTTCGCGGCCAGTCCATTGGAATTGAGGGTTTTTCTGTTGGAGAAGTAGTTTTTAATACATCAATGACTGGATATCAAGAAATTATCACTGATCCTTCATATGATAGTCAAATCATCACTTTTACAAATCCGCATATAGGAAATACCGGCATTAATTATGAAGATATGGAATCATTAAAAGTCCATGCTTCTGGAGTGATTTTAAGAGATATAGGGATTTTGGCTAATAGTTGGCGTAAAAATGATACACTTCAAAACTTTTTAAAAAACGAAAATATTGTTGCAATAGGTGGCGTTGATACAAGAAAATTGACAAAAATTCTGAGAACCACAGGATCACAAAATGGTTGCGTAATGTCTGGCAAAATAGATTTAAACATCGCAAAAGAGAGTATAAGAAAATTTAATGGTTTGGATGGGTCTGATCTTGCAAAGAAGGTAACCACGAAATCTATTTATGAATGGAACGAAGGGTTAACCGATATATATAATGTAAATAAACTACAAGAAAAGAAAACTGCTTTCAAGGTCATTGCTTATGATTTTGGGATTAAGCATAATATTCTTCGAATTTTAAAAGATCATGGATGCGATTTAACCATAGTGCCCGCAGACTATAGCGCCGATAAAGTTTTAGATATGAAGCCTGATGGAGTATTTTTATCGAATGGTCCAGGTGACCCCAAAGCTTGTGGTTATGCTATTGATAATATTAAGATTCTATTGGATAAAAAAATTCCATTATTTGGTATTTGCCTGGGATTTCAATTATTGGCATTAGCGTCTGGAGCAAAAACAACTAAGATGAAATTTGGACATCATGGAGCTAACCATCCAGTAATGAATCTTGTAACTAAAAGAGTATTCATTACTAGTCAGAATCATGGATTTATTGTTGATGATAAGGCGCTCCCAGAAAATATAGTTCCTACACATGTTTCTTTATTTGATAATTCTCTTCAAGGTTTTGAGATTAGAGAAAATTATGCCTTTGGTTTCCAGGGCCATCCCGAAGCCAGTCCGGGACCACAAGATATTAATCTAATTTTTAACAAGTTCATTTCATTTATGTCTGAGAGAAAAAATGCCAATAAATAAAAAGATTAAAAGTGTTTTAATTGTAGGAGCGGGCCCAATTGTGATTGGCCAAGCTTGTGAGTTTGACTATTCAGGTGTACAAGCATGCAAAGCCTTGAGAGAAGAAGGAATAAGAGTGATTCTCGTCAATTCTAATCCAGCTACAATAATGACTGATCCAGATATGGCAGATAAGGTTTATATAGAACCAATACACTGGAGGAATATAGAAAAAATTATCATCAAAGAGAGGCCTGATGCAATTTTACCAACAATGGGAGGGCAAACTGCTCTTAATACAACTCTAGATTTAAACAGACATAAAATTTTAGATAAATATAATGTAGAGATAATCGGCGCTAGTGTTGATTCAATAGATATGGCAGAAGATAGAGAACTATTTAAGATCGCCATGGCTGAAATTGGATTGGAAACTGCTACAGCTTATATTGCGCATGATTATGAGGAAGCCTTAATTCATCAAAAGAAAATAGGTTTTCCTGTCTTAATTAGACCTTCTTTTACTTTAGGGGGTTCTGGTGGAGGAATCGCTTATAATATACAAGATTTTGAAACAATCGCAAGAAGAGGCATAGATTTATCGCCTACAAGCGAAGTATTGATTGAAGAATCTGTTATAGGCTGGAAAGAGTTTGAAATGGAAGTTGTTAGAGATAGAAATGATAATTGTATAATTATTTGTTCTATTGAAAATATTGACCCTATGGGGGTTCACACTGGAGACTCTATAACAGTTGCCCCGGCACAAACGTTAACTGATAAAGAATACCAAACGCTAAGAAATGCCTCGATACAAGTACTTAGGAAAATAGGAGTTGACACCGGTGGATCAAACGTACAGTTTGCTATTTCTCCTAAAGATGGAAGAGTACTTGTTATAGAAATGAACCCCAGGGTATCTAGGTCATCAGCATTAGCATCAAAAGCAACTGGTTTTCCAATTGCTAAAATTGCAGCAAAACTTGCTATTGGATATACATTGGATGAACTTAGGAATGAGATTACAGGAAATGTTATTCCCGCATCATTTGAACCTAGCATTGATTATGTTGTAACAAAAATTCCAAGGTTTGCATTTGAAAAATTCAAAGAAGCAGATAATAAATTAACTACACAAATGAAATCAGTTGGAGAAGTAATGGCTATAGGTAGAAATTTCCAAGAATCTTTCCAAAAAGCTCTCCGTGGTCTTGAAGTCGATATTGATGGGTTAAAGGAGATGAGTTTGCCTGACAAAGAGAATGATGATTTATTAAGAAATGAACTGAGATCTCCAACTCCAGACAGAATACTATATACGGCTGAAGCATTCAGACAGAATTACTCTCTATCAGAAGTTCAAAACTTGACAAATATTGACCCATGGTTTTTATCTCAAATAGAAGACTTAATCAGGGAAGAAATAAATCTAAAAGATAAAAAAGTAGGCGATCTTGATAGAACTTCTCTCGTGAAACTTAAAAAGAAAGGGTTTTCAGATTCATTTATCGCTAGGTGTATAGGTTGCGATGAAAAAGATATAAGAAGTTTACGACTAAAACTTGATATCACTCCTGTATTTAAAAGAGTAGACGCATGTGCTGCAGAATTTGAAGCAACTACCGCATACATGTACTCTTCTTATGATGAAGAATGTGAATCTAACCCAACTAATAATAAGAAAATAATGATCCTGGGTGGTGGACCAAACAGAATTGGCCAAGGGATAGAGTTTGATTATTGCTGTGTTCATGCATCTCTTGCTCTAAGAGAAGAGGGCTATGAAACTATTATGGTTAATTGTAATCCTGAAACTGTATCTACTGACTTTGATATCTCAGACAGATTGTACTTTGAACCTCTTACATTTGAGGATGTGATGTCTATTATAGAAATAGAAAAGCCACATGGGGTTATTGTTCAGTATGGAGGGCAAACTCCTTTAAAATTAGCAAAAGAATTAAAAGCTAATAAAGTAAATATTATTGGAACTTCGCCAGAGGCTATTGATGTAGCTGAAGATCGTGAAAAATTTAAAGATTTAGTTGAAAAATTAGGCCTAAAACAACCAACAAATGCTATTGCTTCTAATACTAACCAAGCAATGCAAGCTGCCAATGAAATAGGTTACCCATTAGTTGTAAGACCATCTTATGTATTAGGCGGAAGAGCTATGGAAATAGTAACAACAGATGAAGATTTAAGAAGGTATATGGATGAAGCAGTTTCAGTTTCAAATGATTCTCCTGTGCTTTTAGATAGATTTTTAAATGATGCAATAGAAGTGGATATAGATTTAGTTTGTGATGGTAAAGATGTGTTCATAGGAGCAATCATGGAACATATAGAAGAGGCAGGAATCCATTCTGGCGATTCTGGATGCTCCATACCTGCATACACATTGTCTAATAGTATTTTGATGCGACTGAGAGAACAAGTTACGCAATTAGCATTAGAGTTGAATGTGATTGGTTTAATGAATACACAATTTGCAATCAAAGAGAATGAAATATTTCTTTTAGAGGTAAATCCACGTGCATCTCGAACAGCCCCTTTTGTATCTAAAGCAATCGGAGTACAGCTTGCAAAAATTGGAGCAATTGTAATGGCTGGAAAGAGTTTAAAAGATCTCAAGTTAACCAAAGAGGTTATACCAAGCTATTTTTCTGTTAAAGAGGCGGTATTACCATTTTCTAAATTCCCCGAAGTAGACGTATTACTAGGTCCTGAAATGAAATCAACCGGTGAAGTAATGGGGATTGGAAAAAGTTTTGGAGAAGCTTATTTTAAAGCCCAGAGAGCGGCAGGTGTGATCTTGCCTAAAGCAGGAAATGTTTTCCTCAGTGTGAGAGATAAAGATAAGTCTGTTATATGCGATATTGCAAAAGATTTAATTAACATAGGTTTTAATCTTTATGCAACTCGTGGAACTCAAGAATATTTAGAAGAAAAGAGTATTAAATGTAATAAGGTTAATAAGGTTAAAGAAGGGCAGCCGCATATAGTTGATATGATCAAGAATGGAGAAGTTCATTTAATTATTAACACGACGGAAGGTGCAAGATCAATTAAAGATTCTTTTTCGATAAGAAAAGAAGCTAATAATAATAATGTTTGTTTAACAACTACAATATCTGGAGCAAAAGCTTTTTGTAAAGCTATTTTGTTTATTGATAATTTTGATGCAACTGATATACAGTCCAGACATGATACAATTAATTAATTATCTAGTTTATTAAAAGCTTTAATATCAATTAAATCTTCACTCTTAGCAACAACACAAGTAATGCATGCATCACCGCTAACATTTACGCTAGTTCTCATCATATCAAGAAGTCTATCAACTCCTAATAGCAGTGTAATGCCTTCAAGGGGAATTCCTAATTCAGTTAGGATAAGGGATAACATGATTATGCCTGCGCTTGGAATGCCAGCGGTCCCAATTGACGCAATTGTTGCAGTTAGCACTATAGTTACCATGTCACCAAGTGCCAAATCTATACCATAATATGATGCTAGAAAATATGCAGCACATCCTTGCATAATTGCTGTCCCATCCATATTGATTGTTGCCCCAAGAGGTATTGAGAATGAGGCAAAGGATTTATCTACTCCATACTTTTGGACAACAGTGTTTAGTGTATAAGGTATAGATGCATTACTACTAGAGGTACTAAATGTGAAAATTATCAGAGCTTTTAGTTTTGCATAGAAAGCATATATATTTAGGTTTGAAAAAAGTCTCAGTAATATTGAATATGTTAAGAGGAAATGTGTAATTAAGACAAATACTACAACTAAAAAATATTTAATTAAAGGAATAAAAACCTCCGTTCCTTCAGTTGCAAATGTTTTAGCTAATAATGCAAATACTGCTATTGGAGTTAACTGTATTATTATCATAACCATTTTATTAAAGACTTTATTTAAGTTATCAATTAATTCAATAAATACAGGGATATCTTTTTTTACATAGGATGCAGAAATTCCTATAAAAACTGCAAATGCCAAAACTTGAATCACATTACCATTAGCTAAAGCTAAAAAAAAGTTACTTGGAAATATGCTTAGAATTATATTCTTTTGCCCATTGTTTTCCGCGACATTGTTTTGTATATTATTTGTAATTTGCCCCACAGAATCATAGCTGACAAAGCTTGATATAAATAATGCAAAAGTAATCGCAACCAATGTAGTTAAAATATATAATGAAAATGTTTTTATGCCAAGCCTACCAAGAGTTGAAACATCATTGATAGAGACAATCCCTGAGATAATTGATACAAAGATCAGAGGCAGCACAATCATTTTAAGCAATATTAAAAATAGGGATGATATGGTAAAGAATATTTGGTTAATTAAATAATATTCTATAAAAGCATTTGGAAGTAAAAAATTATTAATTACAACACCTACGATAATACCAGAAAGCATTGAAATTAGAACTTTTTTTGTGAAACTCATTTAATTATGACATGCAATTTAAGGCATCATCATAATTAGGTTCATTGGCAATTTCACTCACTAATTCTGAATGAATAATTTTGTTATTTTTGTCAATTACGATTACTGCTCTTGCAGTTATTCCTGATAATGGACCATCCACCAGTAGAACTCCATAATCTTTGGCAAAATTTCTAGACCTCATCATAGACAAAGGTATCACTGAATTTATATTTTCACTGGTACAAAACCTTTTCATAGCAAATGGTAGGTCTGCTGAAACAGCCAAGACAACAACATCAGTCATTGCTGCTATTCGCTCATTAAATATCTTAGTTGATTTTTGACATACTGGAGTATCGAGACTAGGAATTATGTTAAGTACAATATACTTATCTTTGTATGCTGATAAAGTCACATTATTCAACTCAGAGTCTACTAGTAAAAAATCAGGAGCTTCTTCGCCAACTTTTGGTGCTTCACCATTAGTATTAATTTTATTCCCTTGTAAGGTAATTTCAGTCATACAACATCATATCAATCAAAATAATCTATTTCAATGATATAATTCAAGTCATGACCAAGGTTAACAAAACATCTAATTGGGTTAGGCGACATGCAGAAGACCCTTTTGTAAAAAAATCTAAACAAGACAAGTATAGATCTCGCGCTGCTTATAAGTTAAAAGCCATAGATGAAAAATATAATTTTTTAAGAAAAATAACTTCAGTCGCTGATCTTGGTTGTGCTCCTGGCTCTTGGCTACAGGTTTTAAAAGAATTTAAAAATATTAATTTTATAGTTGGAATAGATTTATTAAATGTAGAGCCAGTTGATGGAGTATACATTGCCAAACAAGATATTGGGGACTATGACTCGTATATAGAATTATTTGAAAAGAAAGATTCTAAGCTAGACCTTGTATTATCTGATATTGCCCCTAACATTACCGGTATAAGCGATGTAGATCAGAGTAATTTTTCTGATATTGCATTAAATATACTAGGGTTTTGTCGATTTAAGTTAAAACCCAAAGGAACTCTAATAATGAAGTATTTTTTAGGAAGTAGTTTTGAAGTGACATTAAAAACATTGAATAATAACTTTAATAAAATTAATGTTTTCAAGCCTCCTTCTTCTAAAAAAAAGAGTAATGAAGTATACCTAATTTGTATTGAGTTCAAAGACTGATATAGTATTAAGGTAGTTAATTGATTGACAAAGATACATCTTAAAAATAGAATGATTCTAAGGAAAGCATAAATGAGTGATTTAATTAAAAATTTATTAGTATGGACTGTAATAGCGGTAGTGATACTGTCTTTATTCAGTGGAATGAATGGGCGTAACAATGCATCTGATGAATATAACTATTCTGAGTTTATGCAACAAGTCCAAACTGGTCAAGTTGAAGAAGTCACTATAGCGGGCAGAGAAATATCAGGTACTTTAAAATCTGGGAAATCATTTATGACCTTCAGCCCTGAAACAGATAATTCAGCACTGGTTGGAGAGTTATTAAATAGTAAAGTTAAGATATCTGGCAAAGCACCGGAAAGACAATCATTTCTTGCTAAAATATTTATTCACTGGTTCCCATTTTTATTATTAATTGGAGTTTGGATATTTTTCATGAGACAAATGCAAGGCGGCGGCGGCGGCGGTCGTGGAGCAATGTCATTTGGAAAAAGCAAAGCAAAATTACAAACAGAAGATCAAGTAAAAGTAACATTTAAAGATGTTGCTGGAGTAGAAGAGGCAAAAGAAGAGGTTTCTGAGCTTGTTGATTTTCTTAGAGATCCTGGCAAGTTTCAAAATTTAGGTGGTCAAATACCACGTGGTGTTCTTATGGTGGGTTCTCCAGGAACTGGAAAAACATTACTTGCAAGGGCAATAGCCGGTGAAGCAAAAGTACCATTCTTTACAATTTCTGGTTCAGATTTTGTGGAAATGTTTGTGGGTGTTGGTGCATCAAGAGTGCGCGACATGTTTGAACAAGGAAAGAAGGCTGCCCCATGTATAATTTTTATTGATGAGATAGATGCCGTTGGAAGACACAGAGGCGCTGGTGTTGGTGGCGGAAATGATGAAAGAGAACAAACGCTTAATCAATTACTTGTAGAGATGGATGGTTTTGAAGGTAACGAAGGAGTTATAGTAATAGCTGCTACAAACAGACCAGATGTTTTAGATCCAGCATTATTAAGACCTGGAAGATTTGATAGACAAGTAACTGTACCATTACCTGATATCAGGGGTAGAGAACAGATATTAAAAGTTCATATGAAAAAGACTCCAATTTCAAATGATGTTAAACCAAAACTATTAGCAAGAGGCACCCCAGGTTTCTCTGGAGCTGATTTAGCAAACCTAGTTAATGAGGCTGCATTATTTGCTGCGAGAGCAGGCAAAAAAATTGTTGAAATGGACGATTTTGAGAAAGCAAAAGACAAGATTTTAATGGGTGGAGAAAGAAGATCCATGGTGATGAATGATGATGAAAGAAAACTAACAGCATATCATGAAGCTGGTCATGCAGTAGTCGGTAGACTTGTTCCTGATCATGATCCAGTTTATAAAGTTAGTATCATACCTAGAGGAAGAGCTTTGGGTGTAACAATGTTTTTACCTGAAGAAGACAGATATAGTAACAGTAAAGAAAGAATTAATGGCATGATAGCAGCACTTTTTGGTGGAAGAGTTGCGGAAGAAGAAATTTTTGGAGAAGATGCTGTGACTACTGGTGCTTCAAATGATATCGAGAGAGCAACAGGGCTTGCTAGAAGCATGGTTACTAAATGGGGTTTGTCAGCAAAACTAGGACCACTTGCATATGCTGAAGAAGAAAATGAAATTTTTCTAGGTAAATCTGTATCTCAACAAAAAACAGTTTCAGATAAAACTGCTGATACAATTGACTCAGAAATTAGAAGTATAATTGATGTGCAGTATTCTCGTGCGACTAAACTTATCAGAGATAATCTGGATAAGATGCATGTTATGGCTGATGCATTAATGAAATATGAAACAATTGATGCAAAACAAATTGATGAGATTATGGAAGGTAAAATTCCATCCGCTCCTGAGAGCTGGACCGATGATGATTCAGATACCAAAGGTGGTTCAGCTGCTTCAAAAGAAAGTCCTGTTACAACAACTCCAGCATCATAATACGTATTATTCTTATAGTTCATGATAATGTCATGAACTTATGCTTTCATTTTTTTCAATAACATCTAAAATATTAAATTAATATGTTTTGGAATAAAAAATTCAATTATCCACCTAGTACACGTACTTCAATAAATGGTGCCAGGTATTATGAAATCAATGATACTAAACTCCCATCTGTCACTGAAATACTTAAAGCAACAGAATCTGAGCATAAAAAAAATTCTCTTTTAAAGTGGAGACAAAAGATTGGTGATAAAGAAGCTAACAGAATCATGCAAGTCTCTTCAGCAAGAGGAACTTCCATGCATAAACATATTGAGGATTATTTAACTGGCCAAGTTAAACTAGAATTTTTAGCTAGCGAGAATGAAGAGTCTTTGATAATGTCAGAACAAATAATTCAAAAAGGTATATCTAATCTAGATGAATTATGGGGAGCTGAGGTAACTCTGTCTTACCCGAATTCATATGCAGGTACGGCTGATGCATCTGGTATATATGGGGGAAAACAAAGTATACTTGACTTTAAGCAATCAAATAAACCAAAAAAAAGAGATTGGATAGAAGATTATTTTTTACAAATATCAGCATATGCTTTGGCACATAATAAAACTTATGATACTCAAATATCTCAAGGAGTTATATTGGTTTGTACTCCTCCACCTGAAACCTTATTTCAAGAATTTATCGTTGATGGAGATGAGTTTATCGAATATCAAAAAAAATTTTTAAAAAAAGTTGAACAGTTTAACTTACTTATACAAAACTCATAAATGAACTTAAATTTAAGCAATAAAAAATCTAATATAATGGGTGTATTAAATATAACCCCTGATTCTTTTTATGATGGGGGAAAATATACTAAACTTGACAATGTTATGTTTAGAGTTGAGCAGATGATATCTGAAGGCATGGATATTATCGATATAGGCGGCGAGTCATCAAGGCCTGGATCAGAAAGAATATCGATACAAGAAGAGATTGATAGGTTGCTTCCAGTTGTAAGTAAAATTAGAGACAATTATGACATACCAATTTCAATAGATTCTATGAAACCTGATGTTATCCTTGAGCTTTTACCTTATAAAATTAATATTATAAATGATATATCTTCTATTTCTGATATAAGATTTATAAATATTATTAAAGAAAATAATATTTATATATGTTTAATGCATATGCTGGATGACCCCAGTACTATGCAAAATAATCCTGACTACTCTTGTGTTGTTAGTACAGTGAAATCTTATTTAAAAGAAAGGGTTGAGTTTTGTATATCACATGGAATTTCTAAAGATAAAATAATCATAGATCCTGGTTTTGGTTTTGGTAAAACGCTCGATCATAATTATGCGATTTTACAAAAATTAAAAGAATTTAGTATAGTTCATTCAAATATTTTAGTTGGCATATCAAGGAAAAGCATGATCGGCAGTCTTCTCAACAAGGACATAGTAAATAGGTTGAACGGATCAATTGCAGCAGCTATTATTGCATTATTAAATAATGCTAAGATTATAAGAACACATGATGTGAGACAAACGAAAATAGCAATTCATGTAGCAGAAAATATTATTGGAAATGAATCATGAAATTATTTGGCACAGATGGCATAAGGGGTAAATTTAATGAATCACCAATTAATCATGTTCAGCTAGTTAAGATTGGATATGCTTTTGCTAAATCTTTATTTAATAATCAAAAAGGAAAAATTTATATTAGCCATGATGGAAGGGAGTCTGCTTCAGATATTGAGTCGGCATTATCCGCTGGAATTATATATCAAGGATCAGAAGTTATCTCTGTAGGGCTTCTTCCAACTCCAGCATTAAGTATTTGTTTAAATGCACAAAAGCTAGAAACAGAGCTATGTGCAGGAATTCAGATAACAGCATCGCATAATCCTTATCATGATAATGGAGTTAAGTTTTTTGATAAAAATGGTTTCAAAGTTGATTCTATGCTGGAACAAATAATAGAAAATAATTATTTTAATCAAACAGAAGAGATACATGTTAAAGATAAAAAAAACTCTAAGTCTGATTCTTCGGAAATTTTCAATAAGCGCTATATCAATTATATTAATGATTATTTTCTATTAAAAGTAAAAGGTATTAAAAGTCCTGAGAGAAAATTTAATATTTTAGTAGACTGTGCTAATGGAGCAACATCTAAGATTATAAGCGAAGTATTAAAAGATAGTTTTATTAATATAATTCCTATTTATAATGAACCTTCAGGTAAAAATATAAACAATAATTGTGGTGCAACACATACTGATGCGCTCAAGAAATTTATATTCGATTTCAATAGTATAAATGCAAATAGTTCAGATTATGATAAAACCCGTAAACCTAAAGAGTTGAAAATTGATTTAGGGGTTGCATTTGATGGTGATGGTGATCGCGCAATCTTTGTGTCTCCATCTGGCAAAGAAATTAATGGTGATGATACCTTATATATACTTGCTCTCTTCCATAAAAAATTTAATAAGACCAATAATCCAATAGTTGGAACTCAAATGACTAATTATGGAATACAGAATTTATATAAAGAAAATAAGATTGAATTTATTGAAACAGAAGTGGGTGATAAGTATGTTCTAAAAGAGATGGTTAAATCAGGTTCTAGCCTTGGAGGTGAGTCATCTGGGCATATATTAATTCCGGTTGCCAATGATTTCTATGTAGGAGATGGAATTATTACATTAATAAGTTTGTTAGAAGTCATTTTTAAACAAGATAAAACTATAGATGAGTTGAAGGAAGAGATAATCTCTGCCCCTAGTAAATTATTTAATACCAAGGTTATTGATAAGAAAATATTTTTAGAAGATAAAATAAATGCTAAAGTATTTTTAGATTTAGAAAAAATGGTAGGACCTAATGGAAGATTATTATTAAGACCTTCTGGAACTGAAAATTTAATTAGATTATTAATAGAACATGAAGATGCGGAACAAATAGAAATACTTTCAAAGTATTTTTATGATAATATTAATAAAAATACTATAGTATGAATAATCAAAAATATCTTATAGCTGCTAATTGGAAACAGAACGGTGATTCAAAATCATTAATTAAGTTAATCAATGACTTTATTAAGTCATATAAAAAGATAAAGCCTAGGTGTGAGATTTTAATATTACCTCCATCCATATACCTTAATGCTATTTCAAACAGATTGAGTCATCATAAGATTCCACGAAAAAAAATATCCTTAGGATCTCAAAATATATCTTCATTTGACAATGGAGCTTATACTGGTGAATTATCCGTTGATATGACGAAAGATTATAATTGTACCTATGCTTTGATAGGTCATTCGGAAAGAAGACATGTTTTTCAAGAAGATGAGAAAACTATTGCTAAAAAAATGCAACTATCTCTGGCATCTAATATGAATACAATTCTATGTGTTGGTGAAACTATTGCTGAATATAATAAGAAGTTAACAAAAAAAGTAATTTTAAGGCAATTAAAGTCAGCTCTAATAAAATCTTCGGTTTTGCTAAAATCTGACCATAGTAAAGTTATCATAGCATATGAGCCTGTTTGGGCTATTGGTACTGGAAAAACTGCTAGCTTAGATAATATAAGTGATGTGCATAGCTATATACGCAATGTTCTTAACAAGATATTAGGAATAAAAACGAATAGCATTAAAATTTTATATGGTGGTAGTGTAAATAACCTGAATGCATCATCAATATTAAGCCTTTCCAATGTAAATGGAGCATTAGTTGGAGGAGCATCGTTAAATTCTAAAAAATTTATTGATATTTGCTCTTCAATTTGAGATAACTACATCATGCAAACAATAATATTAAGTATTCACATAATTCTCGCTATTTCACTTGTTGTTCTAATATTAGTTCAGCATGGTAAAGGAGCGGATGCTGGAGCTGCATTTGGTAGCGGGGCATCATCAACAGTGTTTGGAGCAGGAGGTAGCGCTACATTTCTTACAAAAATCACAACAGTCATTGCGCTTTCTTTCTTTTTAACAAGTTTATCATTAGCATATTTTGGATCTAAGACATTACCTGTTAACGATAGTTTGATTGAAAAGACTAATCAGTCTCAAACAAATACAAAGGACCTTCCATAGTTTAGCCGATGTGGTGGAATTGGTAGACACGCAGTCCTAAGAAGGCTGTGACGCGAGTCGTGCCGGTTCGACTCCGGCCATCGGCAAAATATTATGGTGCTATCCATTGTCCAGTAAACCCATTATTTTTTAAGAATTTAACCCTAGTATGCCCTTTAGACGAAAGGTATAGCCAATCAATCTTATTTATATTGATCGTGATAACAGTGAAATTCTCACTAAGTTTGTTTTCTAGTTTATTTTTCACTATCTCTGGATATTCAATATTTTCACCTGGAGATATATTTTGATAATAGCATTCTTGTGATTGAGCACTCATTTTGTTCCATCTCTCTTTGCAATATTCGTCCATATTATTTATGACTGCATCGCCATTGCATCTTATTTGAATTTTTTCTTTTTTGTCATAAAATAGTGCCCCAACATTTGGATTATTTTTTATTTCACTAATCTTACTTGTTAAATTATTTGTATGAAAAATTATACTTTGATTTTTTCTATCATAACCTCTTAAGACTACAGTTCTTACTTCGACAATATTTTTAGGAGCAGTTGCTAATGAAAAGGTATGGTAGTCTGAGAACCTATCATTTACCCCTTTATCTAGACATTTCCATATATTCTCATATATTTCGTTAGTATTATTGTGGTTTTCTGTGGTATTCATTCTAAATATTTTATCATTTTTAGAGCTGTTAAATATCAATTAAACACATCATTTCTCAGATAATAGTATGTAATATATTTATAGGATATAATGGATACGGGGAATGTTATGTTATTAGAGTATTTACCAATATTTATTTTTTTAGTCTTTGCGCTTATATTCGCTACTATAATGCTGGGAATTGGGTTTACATTCGGCCCTCATAACCCTGATGTTGAGAAGAATTCTCCTTATGAATGTGGGTTTGAAGCATTTGAAGATAGTAGGATGAAATTTGATATTAGATATTATTTGGTAGCAATACTATTTATTATCTTTGACTTAGAAATAGCTTTTTTATTTCCTTGGGCAATTGTTATTCATGATATTGGTATATATGGGCTTATTTCAATGGCAATATTTTTATTTATTTTAATCATTGGTTTTATTTATGAATGGAAGAAAGGAGCATTGGAATGGGATTAGAGAATATACACAAGGATGGTTTTGTCCTAGCTAAATCAAGTAATTTATTTGATTGGGCAAGAACTGGGTCTTTATGGCCAATGACATTTGGCCTAGCTTGCTGTGCTGTAGAGATGATGCATGCTGGTGCCTCAAGATATGATATAGATAGATTTGGAATGTTATTTAGACCAAGCCCTAGACAATCTGATGTAATGATTGTCGCTGGAACATTAGTTAATAAAATGGCCCCAGCTCTTAGAAAAGTTTATGACCAGATGGCTGACCCAAAATGGGTTATTTCAATGGGATCATGCGCAAATGGAGGCGGCTATTATCATTATTCATACTCCGTTGTAAGAGGGTGCGACAGGATTGTCCCTGTAGATATATATGTGCCAGGATGTCCGCCCACTGCAGAAGCATTGTTATATGGTATTTTACAATTACAAAATAAGATCAGAAGAAAAAATACTATAGTAGCTGATACCCCTAACAGAGGTTTTTAAATGGAAAACTTAATTGTAAAACATATTGTTGGTCAATATGAGCTAGAAGAATATAGTGATATCTTGACAATTAAAACCAATAAAGATTCATTGCTTGATGTAATGGGTTCCCTTAAAAATAACAAAGAATTAGACTTTGCCCAACTAACAGATTTATGTGCTATAGATTACCATACTTATGGTGAGACTGAATGGGGTACAAAAGAAGCAACATCAACTGGTTATAGTAGGGGCATAAAGCCATCATCTCATGGGAGAATAAAGTTTGAAGATAAAGCCTCGCGAATAGAAATAGAAAATAGATTTTGTATTGCATATCATTTATTATCAATCTCGAATAATAATAGGATTAGAGTTAAAGTCTATCTTAGTGACGAGCCGCCAATAATTAAGTCGATAACCTCATTATGGCCAGCAGCAGATTGGTATGAGAGAGAAGCATTTGATTTATTTGGAATATTATTTGAAGGACATCCAGACCTCAGACGTTTATTGAGTGATTATGGTTTTATTGGACATCCTTTTAGAAAAGATTTTCCATTGATAGGTAACACTCAGATTAGATATGATCCAAATTTAAAAAGAATAATTCAAGAACCTGTAAGCATAACTCCTAGGGTATTAGTTCCTAAAGTCATCAGAGAAGAAAAGTAATGAAAGAGTTTAAGAATTTTACTATGAATTTTGGACCCCAACATCCAGCAGCACATGGTGTACTAAGATTAGTATTGCAAATGGAAGGAGAGGTTATCAAAAGTGCAGATCCTCACATTGGATTATTACATAGAGCAACAGAGAAATTAGCTGAATCTAAGCCCTATAATCAATCTATAGGTTATATGGATAGATTAGACTATGTATCTATGATGTGTAATGAACATGCTTATGTTTTAGCTATTGAAAAACTACTCAGTATTGAAATTCCAGAAAGAGCTAAATATATCAGGGTTATGTTTGATGAGATTACAAGGATACTGAACCATCTCTTATGGCTAGGAGCACATGCCTTGGATATTGGTGCCATGTCAGTTTTTTTATATGCCTTTAGAGAAAGAGAAGACTTAATGGACTGCTATGAAGCGGTATCAGGAACTAGAATGCATGCAACATATTATAGGCCAGGCGGAGTTGCAAGAGATTTGCCTTCTAAAATGCCTAAATATATAAAATCAAAATTGAAAGATAAGGAGCAGATTAAGGAACAAAATTATAATCGTGAAGGTAGTATGTTGGATTTTATTGATGATTTTGTTTCTAGATTTCCAAGCTGTATAGATGAGTATGAAAATCTTTTAACTGATAATAGAATTTGGAAGCAAAGAACAGTTGGAATTGGAGTGGTTGAGCCTGAAAGAGCAATTGAGCTAGGGTTTACCGGACCAATGTTACGTGGATCAGGTATAGACTGGGATCTTAGAAAGAAACAGCCTTATGAGGTTTATGATAAAATGAATTTTGATATTCCAGTTGGGAAGACAGGTGACTCATATGATAGATACCTAGTAAGAATGGAAGAATTAAGACAATCAAATAAAATTATCCAACAATGCACTCAATGGTTACATAATAACCCAGGACCAACAA
Source organism: uncultured Gammaproteobacteria bacterium (assembly GCA_905479195.1). Taxonomy (GTDB): domain Bacteria; phylum Pseudomonadota; class Gammaproteobacteria. The sequence goes on along the minus strand of CAJQLO010000002.1, from coordinate 51,994 downwards.
TGGTTGATGATGCTAAAGTAGCTCCACCAAGTAGAGATGATATGAAAGTTGAAATGGAGTCCTTAATACACCATTTTAAATTATTTACAGAAGGATACTGTACGCCCAAAGGAGAAGTTTATACTGCTGTAGAAGCTCCAAAAGGAGAGTTTGGAATATATATGATTTCAGATGGCGCAAACAAACCTTTTAGACTAAAAATACGAGCTCCAGGATTTCCTCACTTAGCAGCTTTAAATGAAATGTGTAAAGACCACATGTTATCTGATGTCGTAACAGTTATCGGAACTCAGGATATAGTTTTTGGAGAAATTGATCGATGAATCCTGAATTTATAATCAATGAAGAACTAGGAAAGTTAATCAGTAATGTTGTAAAAAAATTTCCTTCCGATAAAAAAAGATCTGCTGTCATTGAAAGTCTTTTAATTTTGCAACACCATAATAATGGTTATGTTACAAAAAATATAATTAAAGCTTTATCGGATTATTTATTAGTTAGTGAAATCGATATATATGAGGTAGCTACATTTTATACTATGATTAATATAGATCCTGTTGGCAGAAATGTTATATCCGTATGCAATAATATTTCCTGCATGTTAAGGGGATCAGATGAAATACTTTCGCACATCGAAGATAAATTAAAAATAAAAGTTGGTGAGTCGACCAAGGATAATAAATTCTATTTAAAAGATGAAATTGAGTGTTTAGCGGCCTGTAATGGTGGTCCAATGATGCAAGTTAATCATAAAAATTATGAAAATCTTACGTTAGAGAAAGTTGATGAAATTTTGGAGAGTGTAAATGATAAATAAATTATGCACAGAAACATTTGGTTTAAAAAATCCAGATTCTTTGAAAACATATTTGGATAAACAAGGATATCAAGCATGGAAAAATATTATTACAGAGCAAACACCCAAGTCAAAAATTATTGAAAAGATAAAAGAGTCTGGCTTACGAGGGAAAGGAGGTGCTGGATTTTTAACTGGTCTTAAATGGTCTTTTATTCCTTTGATGGATGGACAAAAATACCTGGTATGTAATTCAGATGAAAGTGAGCCTGGGACATGCAAGGATAGAGATATTTTAAGATATAATCCACACTCTATAATAGAAGGGATGCTGATAGCTAGTTATGCAATAGGTGCATCAGTTGCTTATAACTATTTGCGTGGTGAATTCATGGATGAGCAATGGAAGGTTTTTAACCATGCTTTATCGGAAGCATACAATGCAAAATTAATAGGTAAAAATATCCTCTCATCTAATACTACAATTGATATTCATGCTCTTATTGGTGCTGGAGCATATATAGTTGGAGAAGAAACAGCTATGTTGGAATCAATAGAAGGAAAACGGGGAATGCCAAGAATAAAACCACCATTTCCTGCAATAAAAGGCTTATATGGGAAACCTACAATTATTAATAATACGGAGACATTAGCCAGTATTCCTAAAATTATGCTAAACGAGCCTGGATGGTATAAATCTTTGGGTGTCAATGATACCGAGGGAATGAAAATATTCTCTATGAGTGGACATATAAATAATCCTGGAAATTTTGAGATTGCTCTTGGTACTCCTTTTTCTGAATTATTAAATTTAGCAGGCGGAATGTGGAATGAAAAAAATATAAAAGCTGTAATTCCTGGAGGATCATCTGTTCCCGTGGTAAAGGGAGATATTATGATGCAAGTTAACATGGATTATGATTCTATTGCTGAAGCTGGTTCAATGTTGGGGTCTGGAGGAGTAATTGTTATGGATGAATCGACATGTATGGTATCTGTACTCCAAAGAATTTCTAGGTTTTATTATGCGGAATCATGCGGTCAATGTACTCCATGCAGAGAAGGTACTGGTTGGCTATATAAAATACTAACGAATATTATTTTAGGAAAAGGTACACAGAATGATTTGCATCAGTTAGAACGAATAGCTACTCAAATAGAAGGTCATTGTATATGTGCTTTGGGTGATGCAGCAGCGATGCCAGTTAGAAGTTTTTTGAAAAACTTTTGGTCTGAATTTGAGTATTATGTAGATAAAAAAGAATCAATGGTTTCTTGATATGAAAGTTTTTGTAAATAATAAAGAATACAGCGCAGAACCAGAAGATACCATTATAGAGTTATGTGACAAAATAGGAGTTCATATCCCTAGATTTTGTTACCACAAGCATTTGTCTGTAGTTGCTAGTTGTAGAATGTGTTTGGTAGATATTGAGGGCGTAAAGCATTCTCAACCTGCCTGCTCAACTCCGCTAAGAGAAGATATGAGAATCTCAACTAAATCAGAAAAAACAAAAGTTGCTCAAAAAAGTTCTATGGAATTTTTATTAATCAATCATCCATTGGATTGCCCTATATGTGATCAGGCGGGAGAATGCGAATTACAAGATATATCATTAGAGCATGGAGACGACCATTCTAGGTATATGCAATTTAAACGTGTAGTTATTGATAAAGACATCAGTCCCTTAATTTCTACAGATATGACGAGATGTATACACTGCTCACGTTGTGTAAGATTTGGCGAAGAGATCAGTAATGTAAAGGAGCTAGGATTACTTAATCGTGGTGAAGATATGAAAATTGATGTTTTTATTGAGAGCAGCGTTTCATCTGAGTTATCTGGCAATATGATTGACCTTTGCCCTGTGGGTGCGCTTAATAATAAGCCATATAGATATACAGCAAGGACTTGGGATTTAAGACAGATTTGCGGCATCTCCCCTCATGACTGCATAGGCTCAAATATAAATTATCATACATATAATAATAAGATTGTTCGAGCAGTCCCATCAGAAAATCCAGATATTAATCAAACCTGGTTATCTGATCGAGATAGATTTGGTTATGAGGGTATTTATTCTGAAGATAGAGTAAAAAAATCTCAAATGAGGGTTGATGGAAAATTAGTAGAATTAGACTTTGAGTCAACTCCATCTGAGGTTAATAACTTAATTAATAATAATATTAAAAAATATGGAAAAGAAAAAATAGGTTGTTTAATTTCAGGACAATCTACCTCTGAAGAGCTATTCATGTTTCAAAAGATATTTAAGGGTTTAGGGGTTAGTAATATAGATCATAGAACAAAAGAAAGTAATTTCGATTATCAAAAAAATTATCCTCTAATGCCGTCACTTGGATGTAATCTTGAAGATTTAGATGAGTATGAAAATATTATTTTAATTGGTGTTAACATTAAAACAGAGTATCCAATTTTATCAATAAGGCTAAATTTAGCTACAAAAAATAAAACCAGAGTTCATTCTTTTAATTTCAACTCTTTAGATGAAAATTTTGATTTGCATTGTAAAAAAATTATAGATCATAGTAATATTGAGTCTTTTTTGAATGTTAATAACATAGAGTTAGATCAGGGCAAGACATTAATCATCATAGGGCCGTCAGTTTCCAGGTCACCTAATCAATCTAATATACTACAAAGTATATCCAAGTTTAGCTCATCGATTGATGCTAAAATTGGTTTTCTAACAGAATCTTGTAATTCTACCTCTGGATGGTTGCTTGGCAATGTCCCTCATAGAGAATTAGGAGGTAATCAATCTAGTATAATTGGGAAGAATTCCTATCAAATGATTACTGATAAATTACCATCTTATATTTTATATAATTTAGAGCCAGAGCATGATTTTTTTGATAAATCATTAGTTGAGAGTGCCCTAGAGTCGTCTGAATGTAATATATTTTTTACTAGTTATATTACGCCAATGATAGAAAAATATGCACATATCATTGTTCCTATAACAACATTTGCAGAAGCAGATGGTAGTTATATAAATATTGAAGGAACTTATCAGACTTTTAGGCCTATAGTGCAGCCCAGTAAAAATATTTACGAAGGATGGTCAATACTAAATAAAATTTTAAAATTAAATAATCTTGGTGATTACTCTGTGGCTAATATAAGAGATGAATTAAAAAAATCCCTGGAAGGATTAGATTTTAATATGTCTAAGACAGATATGAGTAATACTAATATTAGCCCTTATATTGAAAATAAAATTTTAAAAGAATCTTATCGCGAAACTAATCAAACTGATTTAATTGTAAGAAGGTCTGAGTCTTTAAATCAGGCTACAAAAATAAAGAATAAATTAAATTACAAGAATATGAACAATGAAGTTAAAAAATCATATATTGATATAACAAAATGAATACTATTTTTTTAATATTAGATATTTTAATAGATATAATTATGGTTGTTTTACCATTATTTTTGATAGTAGCTTATACTACTTATTCTGAAAGAAAAATTATAGGATTTATGCAATCAAGATTGGGTCCAACAAGAGTAGGGCCTTTTGGTATTCTTCAACCAATAGCTGATGTGATAAAACTATTAACGAAAGAAGTTATTATTCCATCTAATGCCAGTAAAGGTTTATTTTTAACAGCACCCATTATAATGCTTGTGCCATCTCTGTTGGTTTGGTCGGTTATCCCGTTGTCAGAATATTTTGTGATTGCAAATATAAATGCAGGATTATTATTTATATTAGCTTTAACGTCACTAAGTGTATATGGGGTAATATTAGCTGGATGGGCTTCAAACTCTAAATATGCATTTTTAGGATCGATGAGATCAGCAGCCCAAATAATTGCCTATGAAATAGCTATGGGTTTTGCTTTAGTAGGCGTGTTGATGGCAGCGGGAAGTCTCAATTTACAAGAAATTATTTTATCTCAACGCGGTGGAATATTTAATTGGTATTGGCTACCCTTATTTCCATTATTTGTAATATATTTAATTGCCGGTGTTGCAGAGACAAATAGAGCTCCATTTGATGTGTCAGAGGGTGAATCTGAAATTGTTGCAGGTTTTCATGTTGAATATTCAGGAGTTGCTTTTGCAATGTTTTTCCTTGCAGAATATATGAATCTCATCCTCATTAGTATACTTGTAAGTATTATGTTCTTTGGCGGGTGGTTATCTCCATTTGAAGGCACTTTTTTTGAAAGCTATTCTCAATGGATACCTGGTTTTGTTTGGCTATCCATAAAAACTCTTTCTTTTATATTTATTTTTCTTTGGCTAAGAGCAACATTACCTAGATATAGATATGATCAAATTATGAGACTGGGATGGAAAATTTTTCTACCCATAACTATTATATGGATTTTCCTTGAAGGCATTATGATATATTACAAAGTTGAACCTTGGTTTGTTATATGATTGATAAAATAATTAAATTACTTAAGAGCTTATTTTTATTAGAAATCCTTAAAGGCTTATCTATTACTGGAAAAAAACTTTTTACTAAGCCAATAACAATACAGTACCCAGAAGAAAAAACACCTCAGTCACCACGCTTTAGAGGATTGCATGCATTGAGAAGATATCCTAATGGTGAAGAGAGATGTATTGGTTGCAAGTTATGTGAAGCAGTCTGTCCGGCTTTAGCAATAACAATAGATACTGAAATGAGAGATGATGGAACTCGAAGAACCACAAAGTATGATATAGATTTATTTAAATGTGTTTATTGTGGATTTTGCGAAGAAGCTTGCCCAGTTGATGCAATTGTTGAAACAAAAATATTTGAATTTCATTTTGAATCTAGAGATGAAAGAGTTATTTCTAAAGATAAGTTGCTTCAAATTGGTGATATCTATGAGAAAGAAGAAATTAAAGATAGAAATAATATAAATTAGTGTAATTTTATGAATGTAGAAATAATAATATTTTATATATTTTCTTTATTACTATTGAGTAGCTCTATTGCTGTGGTAACGGTAAATAATCCTGTCAAGTCGGCGATAAGTTTAGTGTTTTCATTTTTTTGTTCAGCTATATTATGGTTACTGTTAAATGCAGAATTTCTTTCAATAATATTAATTCTTGTATATGTTGGAGCTGTAATGGTTCTGTTTCTTTTTGTAGTTATGATGCTAGATATAAATATCTCTCAAGCTAAAGAAGGTTTCGTAAAATATTTTTCTATAGGAATTTTTGTCTTTGCAACTATAGCTGGATTATTATCATACTTTTTTTATAATCAATTTGACAATTCAAGTAAAAATATAATCACAAGTATTGATCTTATAGGTACCGATAATACTAAAAATTTAGGTTATCTTCTTTACACGGAATATCTTTTAGCTTTTGAAATAGCAGCAATTATTTTATTACTTGGAATTATATCAGCTATAACATTAACTCTTAGGAAGAGCGCTACTAATAAATATCAAAATCCAAGCCAACAAGTTAATGTTTCTAAGAGTGAGAGATTAAGAATAATAAAAGACGAGGATAGAGAAAAATGATACCGATGTCTCATTATTTAATTGTTAGCTCGATATTATTCAGCATCTCACTTGCAGGTATATTTTTAAATAGAAAAAATATTATTATCATGCTTATGTCATTAGAGTTAATGTTTCTATCTATTAATTTTAATTTTATAATATTTGGAAATTATTTAAATGATCTAACTGGTCAAATTTTTGTATTTTTTATTTTAACTGTTGTTGCTGCTGAATCTGCAATAGGGCTTGCTATTATTGTAGTTTTATATAGGAATAGGCAGAGTATTAATGTTCAAGATATTGCGAGGTTAAAAGGATAATGTACTGGCAATCAATGATCATTATATTTTCTCCTTTAATTGGAGCCATTATTCTTTTATTTAAAAATAAAAGTACTGATTTTCTTAGTAGTATAATTGCAAATTCAGCTATTGGTATCTCGATGCTGCTATCATTATGGCTTTTTATTTCATATGTATCTGGACATAATATTAGTGAAAGTCATCTTATTTATACTTGGTATGCAACAAGCGGTTATTTTTTTGAAATTGGTTTGTTAATAGATAGCTTGACGATTGTAATGTCTTTCATCGTGACTTTTATTTCTTTCTTTGTACATATGTATTCAATAACATATATGAAGGGAGATCCTAGTTTTAAAAGATTTTTTATATATACAAATTTTTTTACATTCTCAATGCTGTTTATTATTTTTTCTAATAATTTTTTGCAATTATTTATTGGTTGGGAATTAGTGGGATTATCTTCATATTTGCTAATCGGGTTTTGGTATAACAAACCAAGCGCAGTAAGTGCTAACTTAAAAGCTTTTGTTGTGAATAGAGTTGGAGACATTGGTTTGTTACTTGGAGTTATTTTAATTCTTATTACATCTAACAGTCTTAATTACATTGATTTCTTTGATAAGTTGCCACTTCTAAGAGATAGCACGATAAATTTACTTGGATATCATATAGAATTATTACCATTTATAGCGCTTCTGCTTTTTATAGGAGCAGCTGCAAAATCTGCTCAAATACCGCTTCATTTTTGGTTACCGGACTCTATGGAAGGACCAACCCCTATATCTGCATTAATTCATGCGGCAACTATGGTAACAGCTGGTATCTTTATGGTTGCTAGGCTATCTCCGCTTTATGATTTATCTGGATATGTCTTGGATTTAATCTTAGTAATAGGTGTTTCTACTGCTCTATTTATGGGAATGGTTGCTTTAGTGCAAAATGATATAAAAAGAATAATAGCTTATTCAACAATCTCTCAATTGGGATATATGACTGCCGCTCTAGGCGCTTCATATTATTCATTTGCAATATATCATCTTTTAACACATGCATTTTTCAAGGCTTTGTTATTTTTATGTGCTGGCTCAATAATTCTTAAATGCCATCATGAGCAAGACATAACGAAGATGGGTGGGTTGAGAAAAATTATGCCTATCACATTCATTACATTTTTTATTGCTGGTATATCATTAATGGGGGTCCCATCGATGTCTGGTTTTTTTTCAAAAGACTTAATCATAGATATATTTAAATATAGTAATAATACATTTGTTTACTATTCTCTTGTCTTAGGAGTATTCATTACAACGTTATATACATCTAAAATATTCATTAAAGTCTTCTTAGGAAATAATCAACTGAAAATAAAAAAGAAACTAGATTTAGAGCATAGTGATGCATTAATTATTCCGTTATTAGTTCTTGCAATCCCAAGTGCTTTTATTGGTTGGTCTCTATTTGATGGAGTATTGTTTAATGGTTTCTTTGATAAATCAATTACTGATTATACTAGGTTAGACCAGTTTTATATTCTACATGTTGAACACTCTTTATCTTTTTTTCTTCATTCGTTAACTAGCTTAAGCTTTATTATGATAATTTTAGGTATAGTAGCTTCATATTTTTTATATTATAAAGATGATGGATTGTTAGAAAAGATATCTGATAAATTTCCATTATTGCGCAATATACTTTTAAATGAGTATGGTTTTACCAGTTTATCAAATACAATAATACCAACATATTTCAAGAGATTAGCTAATATAATTTGGATGAAGTCTGACGTTAGTATCATTGATAACTTTTTTGTTAATGGCACAGCTAATCTGATTAATTTTATCTCATCTAAAGCGAGATTAATGCAAACTGGTTATTTATATCACTATGCATTTACAATGATTATTGGCTTATTACTATTTTTAATAATATTTTACGATTTTTAATATGTTTGATTTAAATATACCATTACTGAGTTTATTGATATGGACACCATTACTTGGCGGAATACTTCTTTTTTTTATTAATCAAAAAAATGATTCTCTTATAAAGTTGATTGGTTTTACTTTTTCTATATTAACTTTTTTTATTTCGATAGCATTGTTAATAAATTTTGATACATCGCAGTATTTATTACAATTTGTTGAAAAACGGTCATGGATTACTACTTTGAATATTAATTATCATCTTGCGGTAGATGGGTTTTCTATATTATTTATATTACTCACAACAACAGTCTCATGCTTAATAATTCTATTTAATTTTTCAGAATCTAGGCAGCAAAACAATAAATATATTTCATTGTTTCTTATTCTCGAAGGACTTATTCTAGGAGTTTTTTGTGCTTTTGATAGTATACTTTTTTATATATTTTTTGAAGCAATGCTTATTCCTTTATTCCTGATTATTGGAATTTGGGGAGGTCCTAACAGAGTTTATGCCACAATTAAATTTTTTATTTATACCCTTTTTGGTTCAGTTTTAATGTTAGTAGCACTCTTATATTTGTCTTTTAAAGCTAATAGCTTTTATATTTTAGATTATTATAACTTAGCGTTAAGTCTGGATATACAAATCCTACTCTTTTTAGCTTTTTTGATAGCTTTTGGTATTAAAATACCTATGTGGCCTGTACATACATGGTTGCCAGATGCACATGTTGAAGCGCCATCATCAGGATCAGTAATATTAGCAGCAGTTTTACTTAAAGTTGGGGGCTATGGAATGATTAGATTTTTGCTGCCAATCACTCCTGATGCAGGACTTTATCTGAATAGCTTCTTAATACCATTATCATTAATAGCAATAATATATATTAGTTTTGTCGCCCTTGCTCAACAAGATATGAAAAAATTAATTGCTTATTCTTCAGTTGCGCATATGGGCTTTGTTACGCTTGGTATATTTCTTGTATTTAATACAATAGGGCAGACACAAGATGTTCAAGATATTTCTCATATTGGATTGCAAGGATCAGTAATGCAGATGTTATCCCATGGTTTAATCTCAGCTGGCCTGTTTATCTGTATTGGGATTATATATTCTCGAACGAAGTCTAGGATGATAGATGATCAGTCAGGCATTGGGCAAGTAATGCCAGTATTCTCTGCACTAATGATGTTTTTTTTATTATCTAATTCAGGATTACCAGGAACTTCTGGTTTTGTTGGTGAATTTATGGTGCTAATTGCTGCAATAAAAAATAATATAATATATGCTATTTTAGCTTCAACCACATTGGTCTTAGCCGCATCTTATTCTTTATGGCTTGGTAAAAGAGTTTTATTTGGAGAGGTAAGCAGTGATATTGTAACTTCTATGAAACCATTGCGCTTAGATGAGTTTTGGCCATTACTAATATTGGCTATCTTAGTAATCTTGATTGGGATTAAACCAGATATCCTTCTTGATATTAGCGAAGAATCATCTCTGAACATGATTAAAATTATAACTAGTAAATATTAATATGATAAATTATTTATATATATTCCCTGAAATTATCATAACATCGGCGCTATGTTTTATCATAGTATTAGATTTATTTTTACCAAGCAGGTTGAAATATATTTCCTACTATCTTATACAATTTTCTCTCATCTTCTGCGTATATTATATTTATTCACATTTTAATTATTTAGATAGCAATGTATCTGAATTATATAATACTGGAATATTTTCCAATATATTTAAAATATTTATATTACTTAGCCTAGTTATAATATTTTATTATACTTCAGTTTTTTTAAATTATTTTAATATTTATAAAACTGAATATTTTTTAATCACTGTATTTGGATTACTTGGAATGATGATAATGATATCATCTGAAAATTTACTTTTACTATATCTTGGCATTGAATTATTATCATTATCGCTTTATTCTGTGATTGCTTTTAATAGGAATTCATTATTTTCATCTGAGGCAGCCGTTAAGTATTATATTTTAGGTGCAATATCTTCTGGATTTTTATTATTTGGAATCTCTTTAATATATGGTTTAACTGGGAGCTTAAGTTTTAATGAAATATTTATATATATAACATCGCTTAATATTTCTAGTAATATAGATAGCGTTGAGATTATAGGGCTATTATTTGCATTAATATTTATACTGATTAGCCTTTCATTTAAGTTTGGGGCTGCACCATTCCATATGTGGATACCGGATGTTTACCATGGTTCCATAATTACGACTACTTTGTTGCTAAGTACTATTCCTAAAATTGCTGTATTCGTAATATTTATTAAATTACTAGCAATTGTTTTCTCTGGACTATTTTTATTTTGGTCTGATATGGTAATTATACTTTCCATATTATCTATTTTAATTGGAAATATTATTGCTATATCTCAAACCAATATTAAACGTATGCTGGCATATTCAACAATTGCTAATATTGGATTTATATTATTAGGTTTATCGGTTGGTTCAGTTATAGCTTATAAAGCAGCTATGTTCTATACCTTAACTTATGTGATAACTACGATAGCAGTCTTTGGGTTATTATCTCAATTAGTATATAAAAGTAAATCAGTAGAAAATATAAGTGATCTTAGTGGATTAAACTCATCTAATCCATTCCTGGCATTTCTTTTAATGGTTATTTTATTATCATATATAGGAATACCACCACTTCTAGGGTTCCATGCAAAACTTTTTATCATTCAGGCGCTTGTTGAGTCTAATAATATTCCACTCAGTATATTTGCAGTATTAATGACAGTTATTGGATCTTTCTATTATTTAAGAGTAATCAAGGTTATCTACTTTGATGAATTAAAAGATGAGTTATTAATTACATCTAAATTATATTTTACCGGTACATATGTAATAGGACTTATGCTTTTAGGATTATTTCCAGATATTTTAGGACAACTTAGCCAGTACTCAATAAGCAATCTTTTTAATGCTTGAAAATTATTTTTATAGACTATAGACTCCTTATACAGTGTGGGGTGGAGCAGTCTGGTAGCTCGTTGGGCTCATAACCCAAAGGTCGTAGGTTCGAATCCTGCCCCCACTACCAATAACTCTTTTATTTAAGCCTGATAAAAACTCAAAAAATACCTATAATTCTCTATTTAAAGCATATAAATTGTTATACAATACCGTGGAAGCCCCTGTTTGGGGCTATTTTATTGGCTGTTTGAAAATGAATGATATTGAGGAAAAATTATCTAAAGCTTTGGAAGAAGTTATAAGCACTAAAGGCATGAGGGTTGTGAATATGAATATATCCAATAGCTCATCTAGTCCTAGCATAAAAATTATCATTGATTCTCTTAAGGGGATTGGTCTGGAAGATTGTGCATTCACTTCTAAACTAGCTGATGATTTAATTAAAATTAATGATTATTTTGATGATTATGATATCGAGGTTTCTTCCCCAGGTATTAATAGACAGCTATTTAGTATTACTGACTTCATATTATACAAAGGTTTTATGGTGAAAATTAAATTAAAATCTAGTATGAATAATCAAAAAAATTTTGTTGGTAAAATAAAAAATATAGTTGAAGAAAATATAGAGGTTGAGTTAGATGATTCTGAAATCATTTTTGATTTTAAGAATATTAAAAAAGCAAACATACAAGAAATTTAGGGTACTAGGTTATGAACAAAGAAATATTAATGGTTATTGAAACAGTTTCTAATGAAAAAAATGTCAGTAAAGAAGTTATTATCGATGCTATCGAACATGCGTTAGCAAGCTCTGTTAGAAAGAAATATAGATTAGATAGAAAATGTGAGTTTGATATAGATGCAAGAGTAACTATTGATTTAGAAAGTGGAGAATATACGACATATAGAAAATGGCAAGTTGTAGAAGAGATCGAAGAAGAGATGAATGATCAACAAATTCTTCTTGAGGATGCTAAAAACAAAAATGATGAGCTTAATATAGGTGATTATTATGAAGAAGAAATTGCTTCAATAGAATTTGGCAGAATTGTTGCGATGGCTGCAAAGAATGTTATTGTTCAAAAGGTTAGAGAGGCTGAAAGAAATCGAGTTGTACAGATGTATGAGTCAAAAATAGGGCAATTAATATTTGGAATAGTTAAAAGAATTGAGAAAGGAAATGTATATATGGATCTTGGTGTTCCAGATAAACAAAATTCAATGGAAGAAGCCATGATAATGAAGGATGCTCTTATTCCAAGGGAAGCAATAAGACCTGGCGATAGGTTAAGAGGTTATTTACGCGATGTTCAGGCTGAGCTACGTGGTCCTCAACTATATATCACTAGAAAGGATCCAGAATTCCTTGTTGAACTATTTAAGCTTGAAGTTCCAGAAGTTGGACAGGGATTAATAGAGATATTGGGTGCAGCTAGGGATCCAGGTTTAAGAGCTAAGATTTCTGTAAAATCTAATGATCCAAAACTTGATGCCATAGGGGCATGCGTTGGAATGAGAGGATCACGAGTACAGTCTGTGTCTAATGAATTAAGTGGAGAAAGAATAGATATCATTATGTGGGACGAAGATCCTGCTAAATTTGTTATTAATGCAATGTCACCTGCCGAAGTTTTATCGATTGTTGTAGATGAAGACAAGAAATCTATGGATATTGCTGTAGCTGAAGAACAGCTTTCTCAAGCCATTGGTCGTGGAGGACAAAATGTTAGATTAGCAAGTGAACTAACAGGCTGGGATTTAAATGTTATGTCCAAAGATGAGGCAAGCAATAAGATTATGGAAGAAAATCAAAATTTAAGCGCTATCTTCATGGAAGAACTTAATGTTGACGAAGATGTTGCAGATGTCCTTGCAAGAGAAGGTTTTTCATCAATTGATGAAGTTGCATACTGCTCAATAGATGAGTTTAATTCAATTGATGACTTTGATGAAGATTTGGTAAATGAATTAAGGAAAAGAGCAGCAGAAAAAATAAAAGCAAAAAATGATAAAATTGAACAAGAAAATTCATTATCGAATTTTAAAATTCTTTCAAAAGATAACATAGAGAAGTTAGCTTCTAATGATATTAATAACAGAGAAGATTTAGCTGATTTATCTGTCGATGAACTGTTGGAAATGATAGAATTAAGTCAAGAAGATGCAGGAAAGGTAATTATGGATGCACGAGAACCTTGGTTTAACAAAGATTAATAAAAAGGAAAAAAATGGTTGAAAAAGACATAAAGAAGAGCTTATCATTAAAAAGCCGTAAAGGTTCTGGCTCAAAGCAATCTAAGCCATCTATTGGTTCAAAAAATGTTACGATTCAAGTTAGACGCAAAAAAATAATTGTTCCGAGCAAGCCCGAGAAAAAAGACTCTTCAGTGGTAGCCGATGACTCTTCTGCTTCATTGAAAGAGAATACTGAAACTACTAGTAATGATATAAAAAAAGCTGATATTAAAAAAGAATCTATAGATATTAAAGCTAAAAATAATTTAGCGCCTGCTAAGAAGAAAAATATCACAGGTAAAGATGATAAGGTGGAGGATTTTAAAAATAAAGAGTTACATTTAAAAGAGCCAAAACCTAAAAAAAATCATAGTAAACAAGAAAAATTGTCAGAGTCTGAAATTTTACAAACACATCAGTTTGAAAAGCCAACTGAGCCTATAAAAAAAGAAATTGAAATACCTGATGCTATTACAGTAAGTGAATTAGCACAGAAAATTTCTGTTAAATCATCTGAATTAATAAAAGTTATGATGAATATGGGTGTTATGGCAACCATCAATCAATCTCTAGATCAAGATACAGCAATTTTAATTATTGAAGAGCTTGGTCATACTGCTACAACCAGTACCGAGAGTGAAGAAGAGGAAATGACTTTAGATATAGAAGAGTATAAAGATGAAGACTTAGAGCAAAGAGCTCCTATTGTCACAATAATGGGACATGTTGATCATGGAAAAACGTCTTTGCTTGACTATATTAGAAAAACTAAAGTTGTTAATTCTGAAGCAGGCGGTATCACCCAGCATATCGGTGCATATAGAGTTTCAACAGATAAAGGGGATATAACGTTTTTGGATACACCAGGGCATGCTGCTTTTTCTGCAATGAGAGCTAGAGGCGCACAGGTTACAGATATTGTGATATTAGTAGTATCAGCAGATGACGGTGTGATGCCACAAACAGAAGAGGCAATCGAACATGCTAAAGCTGCAGGTGTACCAATAATTGTAGCGGTTAATAAAATTGATAAAGAAAATGCAGATCCAGAAAAAGTTCAAACTGAACTTGGCCAGAAGAATGTCATTCCTGAAGAATGGGGCGGGGATACAATGTTTGTTAAAATATCAGCGTTAACAGGTGAAGGTATTGATTTATTATTAGAAGCAGTATCCTTACAATCAGAAATATTGGAATTAAAAGCTAGTAAAAAAGGTTCAGCAATAGGATCAGTTGTGGAATCATCTTTAGATAAAGGAAGAGGGCCGATAGCCACCATTTTGATTCAAAGTGGGACATTAAATAGAAAAGATTATGTTTTAGTTGGTAAAGAGTTTGGA
Source organism: uncultured Gammaproteobacteria bacterium (assembly GCA_905479195.1). Classification (GTDB taxonomy): domain Bacteria; phylum Pseudomonadota; class Gammaproteobacteria. The sequence goes on along the minus strand of CAJQLO010000002.1, from coordinate 36,931 downwards.
CGAATACGTGCAATGTATGATGAGTTTAATAAGGAAATTTTATCTGCTGGACCTGGATGCCCTGTTGTTATAACTGGACTCTCGGGAACACCCAACGTTGCTGATCAATTAATGGCCGCTAAAGATGAGAAAAAAATTAAAGATATAGCGTCTTTAAGAGAATCTAGGCAAAAAGAAATTGAAATTCAAGGTAAACGTAAAACTTTTAGCATAGATGATTTTAACCTAAATGATAAACCTAAGAAAAAAATTATTAATTTATTAATTAAAGGTGATGTGCAGGGCAGTGTGGAAGCAATAAATAGTACTTTAAGAAATATCAAAAATGATGACGTAGGGCTTGAGATTATTTATAGTGGAGTTGGAGGAATTACTGAATCTGATGTGAATCTAGCTGCAAGCTCCGGTTCTACAATTATAGGCTTTAATGTAAGAGCTGATTCTAAAGCTAAAAAACTTATAGAGTCTAATAACCAAGAGTTATTTTATTTTAGTATTATATATGAACTTATTGATCTTGTTAAACAACAATTATCAGGATTACTTGACCCTGAAATTAAAGAAGAGATTATTGGAATAGCAGAAGTTAAAGATGTGTTTCGATCTTCAAAAATCGGTGCTATAGCTGGCTCTATAGTTAGTGAAGGAACTGTTCAAAAAGACCAGCCTATTAGGGTTTTAAGAAATAATGTAGTAATTTATGAAGGTGAATTAGAGTCATTAAGAAGATTTAAAGAAGATGTTAAGGAAGTAAAAAGTGGAACTGAGTGCGGTATTGGAGTCAAAGATTACAATGATATCAAGCCAGGTGATCAGGTAGAAGTATTTAGAAGAACTGAAATTGAGCGTACGGTTCAGTAATAATTATGACGAATAGACTTTTTAAAGTGCAAGATTTACTACACAAAGAAATAGCTCTGTTGCTGATAAAAGATATTCAAAACCCTATTATAAAATCTGTAACTATCTCTGAAGTTAAAGTGAGTAAAGATTTAAGATACTCAGAAATTTACTTCACATCGCTGAGCAAAGATAATGAAAAGATTAGTATTGAGTTAAATAAAGCATCTGGATTTATAAGAAAACAATTATCTAAAAGCATCCATTTGAAACGGTTGCCGTCAATAAGATTTACCTATGATGATACCGCTGAGCGTAGTGAAAGAATTGAAAATATTCTAAAAAGTGATTCTGAAATATAAGCTATGATTCATGGGACTCTACTTTTAGATAAACCTAAAAATATTACATCTAATAGAGCGTTAAGCATTATCAAGAGAGAATTATCTGTGAAAAAAGCAGGGATAGTTGGAATACTTGATCCTTTAGCATCTGGCATGTTACCAATTGTTTTAAACGAAGGCACGAAGTTAGCAAAATACATTGAATCTTACGAAAAAGAATATCAAGCAATAGCAAAATTAGGATTAATTAGCACAACAGGTGACGGGGAAGGGGACATCACAAGAACTCAAAAAAATAATCCATTTAAGCTGCAAAATATACTTATTCAAGGAGTGCTTAAAAGTTTCATAGGCAAACAAAAACAAATTCCTCCAATGTATAGTGGTCTTAAAGTGAATGGAGTTAAATTATATGATTTAGCAAGAAAAGGAATAAGCATAGAAAGGGATGCCAGAGAGATTAATATTATCGACATAAAATTAATTTCATACAAAGAAGACGAGTTATGCTTAAATATTACTTGTAGTAAAGGTACTTATATACGAACCCTTATTGAAATGATTGGTGAAAAACTTAATACTGGGGCATATACAAAAGATCTCAGAAGACTACGTATTGGACATTTTTTAGAAAATCAGATGGTTACGTTAGATGGTTTATCTAATAATATTGAAAATATAATACATATTAATGACATGTTGAGTCATGTAAAGTCAGCAATAATAAATGAATTTGAAACCTTGAAAATCAATAGTGGACAGCCTGTTTCAACAACTTATAGCGAGAATTATGAAGAAATTGCTATTAAAGATAAAGAAAATAATCTTTTAGGTATAGGAAGAGTAGTTAATGGTTATATTTACCCTAAAAGATTAATAAACTTTAATAAATAAAGGATTGTATTACTACAAACAGATGATAGAATAACTGTCATTAATGGAGAAGTTTATGGCTTTGGACAATAGTGTCAAAGAAGAGATAGTAAAAAAATATGGGAAATCCGCGAATGATTGCGGTTCTAGTGAAGTTCAAATTGCATTGCTTACGGCAAATATCAATAGTTTATCAGACCATTTTTCGAAAAACTCAAAAGATGTCCATTCTAAGCGTGGACTACTCAAAATGGTCATGAAAAGAAGGTCTCTAATCAAATATCTTAAAAAGAAAGATATCTCAGGATATGAGAACCTTATTAAACAATTGGGATTAAGGAAGTAAAAAATAAATGCATACAAAAATATTTGATTTAGGAAGTCAATCTGTAAAGATTGAAACAGGACAGATTGCAAAACAAACAGACGCATCAGTAATAGTAGATATAGAAGGAACAGTTATTTTAGCAACACTCGTTGCAGCTAAACAAGATAGCGATAGAGATTTTTTTCCGCTAACAGTTAATTATAATGAAAAAACATATGCTGCGGGAAAGATTCCAGGCGGTTTTTTTAAAAGAGAAGGAAGACCTTCAGAAAAAGAAACACTTATTAGTAGATTAATTGATAGACCATTAAGACCGTTGTTTGACTCTTCTTATAAAAGAGAAGTTCAACTTGTAGTTACTTTGATATCATATAATCCAGATGTTGATCCAGAAGTCCCAGCACTTATTGCATCATCAGTGGCCGTTAAACTTTCAGGTTTACCATTTAATGGAACTTTGGGTGCTGTTAAAGTTGGTTATGATGGAGAAAATTATTTATTAAACCCAAGAACTCCAGAATTAAAGACATCACTATTAGACTTAACTGTAGCAGGAACTGAAAGTGCAGTTATGATGGTAGAGTCAGAAGCCAAAGAGCTTAGTGAAGATATAATGTTAGGTGCTGTTAAATATGGTCATGAGCAAATGCAGACTATAATTAAAGCTATTGATGAGTTTACTGCTGAGGTTGGCGTAGATAAGCTTGAGTGGAATCCTGAAAAAATGGATGACGCTGCTTATATGTCTCTTAAAGATAAATACAAAGATAAAATTTCAGAAGCATATTCAATAATAAAGAAACAAGATCGTAATGAGTCATTATCTAAAATTAAAGAAGAAATTTTAGCAAATGAGCTCAATGAAGAATCTGATAATGAGTCAGATATCCTTTCTTATTATTCTAAAGCACAAAAAAGCATTGTTAGAGATAGAATTATTGCAGGTGAAAAAAGAATTGACGGAAGAGATAGTTCAACTGTAAGAGCAATTGATGTCAAAATTGGTGTTTTACCGAGGACTCATGGATCTGCTCTATTTACTAGAGGAGAGACGCAAGCACTTGTGGTAACTACTCTTGGAACTAATAAAGATGCTCAAATGATTGATTCTTTAAATGGAAGAATTGATGAGCCATTTATATTCCATTATAACTTCCCTCCATACTCAGTAGGAGAGATTGGATTTATTGGTTCACCAAAAAGAAGAGAAATAGGTCATGGTAAATTAGCTCGACGTGGTGTGCAAGCTGTGATGCCTTCTTTAGAAGACTTCCCTTATACGATAAGAGTTGTCTCAGAAATAATGGAATCTAATGGTTCAAGTTCAATGGCATCAGTATGTGGCTCAAGTTTGGCTATGATGGATGCAGGAGTTCCAATAACTGCACCGGTTGCAGGCATAGCAATGGGTTTAGTTAAAGAAGGTGATAAATTTGTCGTATTAACAGATATTCTTGGAGATGAAGATCATTTAGGTGATATGGACTTTAAAGTAGCTGGCACAGAAGCTGGTATAAATGCGTTGCAAATGGATATTAAGGTCGATGGAATAACTTCAGAAATTATGTCTCAAGCATTAGTACAAGCTAAGGAGGCAAGGTTACATATTCTTGTTGAAATGGCAAAAGTCATTAGTAAGCCGAAAGAAGATATGTCTGAATATGCACCAAGATATACTCATGTTAAAATAGACCCATCTAAAATAGCTGCAGTCATAGGAAAAGGCGGAGCTGTTATCAGGTCGATAGTTGAGGCTACAGGAGCCGTAATTGATATTAATGATGATGGTGTGATTAAGATTGCAGCAACCGATCAGACAATTAGTGATCATGCTAAATCTATGATTGAAGAAATAACAGCAGGGCCTCAAATAAATAAAATTTATGAAGGTAAAGTTGTGAAGATAATGGATTTTGGCGCGTTTGTAAGTATTACACCAAATCAAGATGGCTTGGTGCATATTTCACAAATTAGTCAGGAAAGAGTCAATAATGTTAGTGATGTTTTGTCTGAGGGCGATGTTGTAAAAGTCAAAGTTCTTGAAGTTGATAAACAGGGCAGAGTGAAACTTACAATGAAGGACATAGAAAACTAACGTAAACAAAAGAGGATAGTATGAGCGACGGAGTAGAAATAGGTAAAGTATATACTGGTAAAGTGAAAAAAATTATGGAGTATGGTGCATTTGTAAACATTCTTCCAGGAAAAGATGGTTTAGTCCATATTTCACAAATCAGTGATGAAAGAGTAAATAATGTTAGAGACGTTATGGCAGAAGGCGACGATGTTCAAGTTAAAGTACTTGATATTGATGGTCAAGGCCGCGTTAAACTAACAATGAAAGATATAGACTAATTTTTTATATTAAATTATCTATATAGTTTAAATTTAGGTCATGCAATTTTGTATGACCTTTTTTTATAGAATATTTTTCAATTGATCAAGTATACTTTCGTTTTCTAAAGTGGAAGTATCTCCAGTAACATCTTCTCCACGAGCAATATTTCTAAGAAGTCTACGCATAATTTTTCCAGATCTAGTTTTAGGTAGGGAATCAGAAAATGAAATTCTTTCAGGTTTAGCGATAGATCCAATTTTCTTCTTAACCCATGCTTTTAACTCACCAGAAAATTCAACACTGTTATAATTTATAAAATTATTTTTAAGCGTAACAAAAGCATGAATTGCTTCGCCTTTAATTTCATGTTTATAACTAACAACGGCTGCTTCTGCTACATACTCATGAGAGACTATTGCTGATTCGATTTCCATGGTTCCTAGTCTGTGCCCAGAGATATTTACCACATCATCTGATCTTCCCATTATCCATATATTGCCATACGCATCTTTTCTCGCAGTATCCCCAGTTATATAAAAATTATTGTTATACTTTTTCCAATAGGTGTCTAAGTATCTTTTTTTGTCACCCCATATCCCTCTCAACATTGATGGCCATGGTTTCTTTATGACAAGATTACCACCTTGATTAACTTCATTAATATCATTTCCATCTTCATCTACTATACCTATTTCTATACCAGGCAAAGGCTGAGTACATGTCCCAGGGGTTGTATGTGTAATACCAGGAATTGGAGCAATCATATTAGCTCCTGTTTCAGTTTGCCACCATGTATCAACAATGGGGCATCTATTATTACCTATCTTTAGTTGGTACCATATCCATGCTTTTGGATTAATTGGCTCACCAACTGTTCCAAGCAATCTTAATGAGCTTAAATCATATTTTTCTGGTAAATCTTCACCCAGCTTCATTAATGTCCTTATTGCTGTAGGTGCTGTATAAAAAATAGTAACCTTATTCTTTTCTATAATATCCCAGAATCGATCAGGTTTTGGAAATGTTGGGGCACCATCATATATGAGAATTGTCGCCCCTGTTGCCAAAGGACCATAAACAACATAACTATGACCTGTTATCCATCCTATATCAGCAGTACACCAGAAAATATCATTATCTTTTAAGTCAAAAACCCATTTATTTGTAATTATACAATTAAGTAAATAACCTGCTGTACTATGAATAATCCCTTTAGGTTTACCTGTTGATCCTGAGGTATAAAGTATAAATAATAAATCTTCTGAGGACATTGCTTCAGGCTTAACAATCTTTCTTTTGGAAGGTAATATTTCATGCCACCATAAATCTCTATCATTCAAATTTATTTCTGTTCCAAGATTTTTATATATTAGGCATTTATTGATACTCGGGCAGCTTGTATTTATTAGAGCTTCATCAACAATAGCTTTGGAGTTAATTATTTTTCCATTTCTCATAAACGAATCAACGGTAATGACAACCTTTGCCCCACAATCATTTATTCTATTTTTTAAAGACTCAGATGAAAACCCAGCAAATACCACCGAGTGAATCAACCCTAATCTTGCACATGATTGCATTGCTATAATTGATTCTGGGATGGTAGGCATATATATTACAACCCGATCTCCTTTTTTCAAACCTATCTGCTTTAATGCATATGAAAAATTATTTACTAATATATAAAGCTCATCATATGATATTATTTTTTTTTGATTATTCTCTGCAATATGAATTATTGCTTTTTTATTTTTATTTATATGTCTATCTAGACAGTTTTCTGAAATATTTAACTTGCCTTCTTTAAACCATTCATAGAACGGAGCATCTCCAGTACAGATAGATTTAAAACCTTTAATCCATTGAATCTCTTTCTTAGCAAGACTAGACCAGAATTCATCCGGATTATTTTTATATAAAGAATTTAGTTTTTTTAAGAGGCTTGGGTTTAAGTTAGATTTTTTTGAAAACTCAATATCTGGCTTATATTGTCTTGATTCAATTAATTTAGATTCTATATTTTTCATAATGAAAATATGAAAGCTGTTAGTCTACCTGAGTTTTTTCCATTCTTTCATGTCTTTCTTGAGCTTCTATACATAATGTTGCTATTGGTCTAGCTTCCAACCTTTTTATTCCAATAGGCTCACCAGTATCTTCGCAAAAGCCATAAAAACCATCATCCACTCTCTGAAGAGCTTGATCTATTTTTCTAATAAGTTTTCTTTCTCTATCTCTTGTTCTAAGTTCTAACCTAAACTCTTCTTCTTGAGTTGCAGCATCATTTGGGTCTGCAAGTTTAGTTGAATCATTCTTCATATGAGCCATTGTTTTATCTGCTTCTTTCACAAGTAATTCTTTCCATTTCACTAAAATTATCTTGAAATGCGTGATTTGCTTAGATGCCATATATTTTTCACCTTTTGCTGGCTTGTATGGCTTAAACTCTAAAAACTTTGATAGATCTTTTTTCATATAATTAAAGATGATTGGTTAATTTGATATTCTGCATCGACATTTAGTTTATAGCAAGACATTTTTTATTTAATACTAACTGGTTTTTTTATCTTAGCTACACCATCTTTAAATTCTGCGCTAAATGATTGTATTTTCTCTAAATCATGCTTACTTTTAACTATTTTCCCCCCAGAATCTCTAATTATAGAGTATCCTTTTTTTAATATTTCTAGAGGATTAGATAATAATAATGCATTTGTTAATGTCTTGCATATATTTATTTGGTTATTAATTAGATTTTCCATTTTTTGATTCATTTCACCAACAACATTTTTCTGAAATCTAATCGCTGTGGTAATTTTTTCAGTTAGTATATTTTTAGTCTGCTTTATTCTAACAAACTGATATTCAGATTTAGCAGTTAATTCATTTACAATAACTTTTACTATATTATGATATTTTTTATCTATATTTTCTCTAATATCTTTAAAGTTATTGATCATTCTGGAGGGGTTATAATTTTGTATTTTCATGATATTACCCACAAGAATCTCTTTTTTATTTTGTATGTTCAGCTGCGTGATGTTTTTAATTTGTTCTTCCGCATCATTTATTCTTTGTAATAATTCAAATTGATCTGGAGTTATATGAACAGCAGCAGCAGTCGGTGTTTCCATTGAAATATCAGCCACATAATCTGCAATTGTAATATCTGGTTGATGGCCAATTCCAGTAACTATCGGTAGCTTGGAAGCATATATTTCACGTGCTAGCTTCTCATCATTAAATGCCATTAGATCTTCTAGTGAGCCACCGCCCCTTATCAGTAAAATCACATCCACATCTTTATCCTTATTACATCTAATTATTTGTTTAATAATATTTTCTGGAGCATATTTTCCTTGAACTAGACTTGGGTATATAATTATATCGCTGATAGGAAACCTTGACTTGAGTTTTGAGCAAACATCATGCAGGGCATGACTATCTGGAGATGTAATCAAGCCTATGTTTTTAGGATATCGTGGTAATGGTTTTTTATGTTCAAATAAACCTTCTTTCTCTAATTTTATGCGTGTATCTTCAATAGCTTTTTTTAACGCACCTTCACCATACTCTTTAATCTCAGTAACCTGTATTTGGCTCTCTCCAGTAGCTTCATACATAGTGACTTTACCTGTGACTAAAACTTCTTGGCTTTCATACTCTCTCACTATTTGTTGTGATGTACCTTTCCAGATCATACACTTAATACTATGTTTGCTAAAACCACTCTCATCACTCAATTTGAAGTATTGGTGCCCATTTATTGGTTTACTTGCATTTGAAATTTCCCCTTTAACTGTAATAGGGTAGCTGAAGTGGTTTACTATCAAACCCTTTAGAGTGCCATTTAATTCTTCTATGCTGAATATCTTCATATTTTTTAATTTTAGTATTTCCTATAATAGCTTTAATATGTATAATATAGAATGGAAAATACAACAAATTCAAATAAATCTAACTCCATTATAAGCGAAGAAGGCTTAGCATTTGATGATGTTTTATTAGTGCCTCAATATTCTGAAATATTACCCTCCGAAGTCATATTAACAACTAAGTTGACTAAAAATATAGAATTAAAAACACCGATTCTATCGGCTGCTATGGATACCGTTACTGAATCTAAAATGGCAATCACGCTGGCCGGAGAAGGTGGAATTGGTATTATTCATAAAAATATGTCAATCGATGAACAAGCTAAGCAAGTTAGATTTGTCAAAAAATATGAAAGTGGGGTTATAAGTGATCCTGTAACTGCTTCTCCTTCAATGACTATAGGTGAAATCAATAAGATTACGGAAAAATATAATATATCAGGTGTTCCGATTGTCGATAATAATATTCTTGTCGGGATTGTCACGAATAGAGATCTTAGGTTTGTTGACAACTTAGATTTAAAAGTTTCAGAAATCATGACGCCACAAGAAAGATTAATTACAGTCAAAGAAGATTACACAAAAGACGAAGTTATCAGTGCTCTTAGAACAAATAGAATTGAGAAAATTTTGATAACTAATAAAGAAAATGAGTTAAAGGGAATGATTACTTTTAAGGATATTCAGAAATCAACAACATTTCCAAATGCCTCTAAGGATAAGTTTGGAAGTCTGCTTGTTGGTGCAGCCATAAGTACGAGCATTGATTCAATAGAAAGAGCAGAAGCTCTTATAGAGCAAAAATCTGATGTAATTGTAATTGATACTGCACATGGACATTCAAAGTTAGTAATTAAAATGCTAAAGCACCTTAAAAAACAATTCCCTGATCAAGAAGTAATTGTTGGTAACATCGCTACGGCAGAAGCCGCAAAAGATTTGATATCAAACGGTGCTGACGCTATCAAGATTGGAATTGGCCCTGGATCGATATGTACAACAAGAATAGTTGCAGGTATTGGTGTTCCTCAGTTAACTGCTATCATGAATGTTGCCAAGTTTGCAAAGAATAAAAAAGTACCAATTATAGCGGACGGAGGAATTAGATACTCCGGTGATATTGCTAAAGCATTAGCTGCAGGCGCAGATAGTGTAATGCTGGGAGGTCTTCTGGCTGGCACAGATGAAGCACCTGGTGAAGTAGAGCTTTTCGAGGGCAGGACATATAAGGCTTATCGTGGAATGGGATCAATTGGCGCAATGCAACAAGGGTCAAAAGATAGATATTTTCAAGATGGAGTGCAAAAATCATCAAAGCTTATACCAGAAGGAATTGAAGGCAGAGTTCCATATAAGGGGACAATGAAAACCATATTGCATCAACTAACTGGCGGTTTAAAATCAAGTATGGGATATGTAGGGTGCAATGATATACCATCAATGCAAAGCAAAACACGATTTATAAAAATATCATCATCAGCAAAACAAGAAAGTCATGTTCATGATGTAACAATAGTGAAAGAACCACCAAATTATCAGCCCAGATAAAAATGTCTAATCTAATTTTAATAATTGATTTTGGTTCACAATATACACAACTAATAGCTAGAAGAGTTAGGGAGTCTGGTGTATATAGTGTAGTAAAATCTAATAGTATCAGCAAAAAAGAACTCTTTGATCTTAATCCTGCAGGAATCATACTTAGTGGTGGGCCAGATTCTATAACATTAAAGAAAAAAAATAATCTTTCAAAAAATATTTTAAATTTAAATATTCCAATACTTGGTATTTGTTATGGTATGCAACTTATAACTGATTTCTTTAAAGGTAAAGTGAAGTCATCCCAGAAGAAAGAATTTGGTCATGCGATTTTCAATATAGGAAAATCATCTAAATTATTTTATGGATTAAAGAAAGGTAAAAATTTAAATGTGTGGATGAGTCATTCTGATAAAGTTATCCAATTACCAAAAGGTTTTGAATCATTAGGAAGTAGCAGTAATACTAAATTTGCTGCCATGTATAGTAGTGAAAAAAATATATACTGCCTTCAATTTCACCCAGAAGTAACTCATACGGATAATGGAAAAAATATAATAGAAAATTTTTTATTCCGCATATGCGCTTGTAAAAAATCCTGGACTACGAAAAATATAATTAATGACATTATTAATAATATTAAAATCCAAGTCAGTAACAAGAAAGTCATTTTAGCTTTATCTGGTGGAGTTGATTCTACAGTTGTAGCAGCTCTACTTAATAAAGCAATATCTAAAAAACTTACCTGCATATTCATTAATACTGGATTAATGAGAAAAAATGAGGTTAGTGAAGTAAAGGAAAATATCTCTAAAAAATTAGGAATTAAATTAATTACCATTGAAGCGTCTACTATATTTTTTAATAAATTAAAAAATATTAGAGATCCTGAAAAAAAGCGAAAAATTATAGGTGCAACATTTATTAGAATATTTGAAAGAGAAGCAAAAAAACTAAAAAATATAGATTTTCTTGCCCAGGGAACAATATATCCTGATGTAATAGAATCTTCTTCTATAGGCTCAAAATCTGAGGTTATAAAATCACACCATAATGTTGGTGGATTACCTAGAGATATGAAATTGAAGCTAGTAGAACCTATAAGACTATTGTTTAAAGATGAGGTTAGAAAAATTGGAAAATCATTGGGCATTCCGTCGAGTTTGATAGAACGTCATCCTTTTCCAGGACCAGGATTAGCAGTTAGAATCATAGGAGATATCACTAAAGAAAAAGTTGAAATACTTCAGGATGTTGACAGTATATTTATTGAAGAATTGCGAAATCATGATTTATATAATAAAATTAGCCAAGCTCTTGCTGTTTTTTTACCTATAAAATCTGTAGGAGTTATGGGTGATCAGAGACAATATAATTATGTCGTGGCACTCAGAGCTGTGAAAACAATAGATTTTATGACTGCGACTGTTAGCGAAATCCCTTATAATATTCTTAATAAGATATCAACAAGAATTGTTAATGAGGTCACTGGTGTTGCTAGAGTTGTGTATGACATAACTAGTAAGCCACCTGGAACTATAGAGTGGGAGTAGATATTTTAAAGAATGGATAATAGAGATTGGTGGAAGCCAGAAAACTTAAAAGAATCAGAAAAAGCATTTTTGGAGAATGATAATCTTGAAGAGCTGGACACTGAAAACGAATTTGGCTCTTACAAAATTATGCGGATTAAAGACGATTTAGAGAATTCAAAAATCCATTCACATAATGATTTACAACCAAGATATCGGGTAAAATCAATTCAAAAAATATTGGGAGGTAACCGTTATCATAAGATATTGGATGTTGGATGTGGACTTGGTTACACAACTAAAGAGCTCGCAGAGGTATTTGTGGAGGCAAATATAAGTGGAATCGACATCTCAGAAGATGCAATTTTGTACGCGAGCAAGAAGTTTAAAAAATGTGAATTTCTTTGTGAAGCGATTGATCCACTAGATATAGATCAGCTCTTTGATTATGATTTGATTACTGCTATTGAATTTTTTCCGTTTACTCGGACAAACTCACTTGAAGATCACATTGCTTATATTTCACATTTGACAAAAGATATGAGACTAGGTGGAAGTCTAGTAATTTTTCAGCTTTGGGATAATCCAAATAGTCTGTCTGTTAACTACGAAGTGCTCAGAAAAAATTTTTCTCATCTGGATTTTAAAGCATATGATATGCCAATTACAAAGATTGGAACTTTTATTCATTCTAGAAGGCTGGCGGTGTTTATAAGTATTTTCCTTCGTCCCATCTTGCGTGTCATTACAAAACGTAAAATTGGTCTATATAAGATGATTGTAATCACTAAATCAGCAGATTGATTGCTAATGAGCGAATAGTTAGTGATAATAAAGCTATATTGAGCGGGCCGCCAGAAAAAGCATTGGATATTATATAGATTAATAATAGAGGTAAAGTAATGAATAGAGATGCAGATGGATTTTTAATAAACACAAGTGATTGGTCGACTGAAATAATGAATCAGATGGCTACAGAAGATGGTTTTGAGATTACTGATGAAGTAGAAAAATATATTATGAAAGCACGTGAAATGTATAATGCAACAGGCACGGTGCCAGCAGTTAGGGTATTTGCAAAAGAATTTGGCATGGATAGAAAAGCGAAAGAGTTGTATGAAGTTTTTGAGTCTGGTCCAATGAAAAAAATAGCAAAATATGGTGGATTGCCTAAACCAACAGGTTGCGTGTAAAGTATATTGATATGAAATATGTATTAATAATAGGGGCAAAAAGTGAGCTTGGTATTGAACTCGCAAGATTATATGCTAGTAATCAATATAACTTATATCTGGCTGGTCGATCAATCAATGATTTACAGGATGAAGCAGATTATCTTGAAAGGACCTTTAGTATTAAAGTAACCTTATCTAATCTAGATGTAACTGATTTTATCTCACATCAGAAATTTTATGAGTCTATGACTATAAAACCTATTGGAGTAATTTATGCTGCTGGATATTATCCTAACCCTTTCTCAGCTATAACTAATTGGGAGGAAAGCGCTAATACTATTAGTGTAAATTATGCGGGAGCTGTTTCATTGCTAAATATAATATCAGAAGAATTTTATCAGTATAAGTTAGGATTCATTGTTGGTATTGCATCGGTATCCGGAGTAAGAGGAAGGGCGAAAAATTATATATATGGGAGTTCGAAAGCAGCTTTAATTGCATATTTAAGCGGGTTGAGAAATAAACTTGATAAGTCAAAAGTCAACGTATTAACCGTAATATCAGGATATGTTCAAACAAAAAAAAGTCCTAAAAATGGATTATCAAAGTCATTGGTGATACATCCTAAGCAGCTTGCTAAAAAAATATTTATAGCCCAGCAAGAACAAAAAAGTATAATATATTCTAGTTATGTTTGGAGAATAATTATGTTTATTATCAAGATACTACCAGAGTCAATTTTTAAAAAATTAAATATTTAGTATGAAAATAGCTTTTTTTGACTTTGACGGAACCATAACTAAGGAAGATAGCACTATTAAATTCATAAGATTTTTTTCTGGAGATTTAAAATATATTATTGGAATAATAGTATTATCTCCATTACTCATACTTTATAAGCTAAATATATTGGGTAATAATTATATTAAAAAAATAATAATAACTTATTTCTTTAAAGGTATAAGTGAAGTATATTTTAAAAATCAAGTAAAATTATTTTCTTCCAGCATTATCAATAGGCTTATTAGAAAAAAAGCTTTAGATAGATTAGATTGGCATAAAAATCAAGGGCATAAAATTGTGGTTGTTTCGGCATCAATAAATCTGTGGTTGCAAGACTGGTGTGATTTTAATAACTTTGCTTTGATTGCGTCAGAACTTGAAATAATTAATGGAAGAATCACAGGAAATCTATTGTCTAATAATTGCTATGGTCCTGAAAAAGTGAAGAGAATATTCGATAAATATAATTTATCTGACTATACCTATATTTATGCATATGGTAATAGCAGAGGTGACTATGAAATGCTTGATATAGCTAATGAAAAACATTATAAGCCATTCAGATGAAAAAAATGATTCATATTGATTATAATAAAATGTTTACTCCGGAGTTATCTCCAAAAGAGATGTTAGAACTAGGTGTTTTTGGTGGATATTATTTTAAAAATGACTTTCTAGAATTTCCAAAGTCTTGGTTTAAAAATGCAAAAATTAGCGCGGATAAGTTTGATGTTAATATGAATTATTTTAATATTAAATCAGGGTTATCAATCGAGCATTGGGTCGATAAAGGCTGGATCTTTCCTGAAGATCCTATCGGTTGGTTTCAATGGTATTGTCGCTATTCAATGGGCAGGAGATTACCTGATATTGACAAGATTCAGATAATGCGTTGGAAATCTTTTGGGCCCAGGCATAAGGGCGGTATTAAAAAAAACTGCCTTGAAGAGGACTATGCATGTCGACCAAAGCAACGCCAAGGTCTCCTTCAATGGGGATATGATCCATTTTTCTAATACAATTTCAGTAAGATTAATAGTTCTTAAAAGGCTTTTAAAAAAAAAGGCCGAAAGGGGGTATAATTCGGCCTTTAGTATAAAGGGGTGGAGATATGACAGTTGTCTATATCTTGTATATAACAATAATATAACAAATATACTTTGTCAACCCACTATATGAACAAAATATAATGAATATACCTTATTTCTGTACGTGTCTGTAAATATCCTAACAAAAGGTTGACAAAAGTCATTAAAAACATAATAATAAGGACAGTTAAATTACATTAAACTATTAGAAGGATATTTAAACAGTGAAAGGTGAGTTATCTAAAAAACCACGGCACTTGATACAAGTTGTGGGCAGAAGAACCGGCATAAGCTCAGATGTTATAAGAGCATGGGAGAGAAGGTATAATGCGGTAATATCTCAAAGAACAGAGACAAATCGTAGATTATATACGGATGATGATATAGAGAAACTAACCCTTTTAAAAAGGGCCACCAGTGCTGGAAGAAGAATTGGTGATATAGCCCGATTATCATATGATGATTTGTTTGAACTTGTTATGGGTGACGAGTCAAACACCACAAGATCTTACCAGAGACCTAGTACTGGAACCGTGATGGAGCTATTTGATGAGGCTGCATCTGCGATAAATTTGATGGATTCAAATAGATTAGATGTTACCCTGTCAAACGCAGTAGCCATGCTAAGTACAACCGATTTTTTAATGGAATTTCTAAAACCACTTCATACATACATAAATGATGAGTGCGGGAGAGGGTCTCTTAGATATGTCCAAGAAAAATTTGCCAAGGTTTCAATAAGAAACTGTTTATCAAACTTGTACACTAAATTTAGAGCTTCAAAAGAAGAGGGGCCTAAAATAATAATAGGTTCTCTTACATCTGAACATGAAAATTTAGATACATTGATGCATACTATTGTTGCCCAAAATATAGGCTGGAGTGTGACATATGTTGGAAATAATATACCTCATGATGAGTTAACATACATGGCCAACAAAATATCAGCAAGAACAATGGTAATAGCTTTAAATAATCCAAGAGATATAGCTAGAAAATCATATGAGATTAAAACGCTTAAAGAAGAAGCAGATTATAAAGATAATATAGTATTGATAGGTAGCCAAGCGCCAAGTTATAGACAAATTGCGGATGATGTGAAAGCCATAATATCGCCAGACTTAAGCACCTTCAGGTTTACCCTAGAAAGGTTATACGGGTTAATCAGATAGACATTCCAACAAATCTTTCACAGATGCTATCTCTTTTTCAAAGAATTTTTGTTTATTAAAGTTGCTTTGAATTATTTCCGAAGGAGCTTTTTCAATAAAATTTTTATTATTTAGTTTAGCCTCAATTTTTGATAAATTAACCTTTAAGTTAACCATGCTTTTCAAAAGACGTTCTTTTTCTGTTTTTATATCAATAATCTTCTTAATGGGTATATAGATTTTAAGGTTTTCCAGGGAAACTGTTATGCATTCATCGATGTCAAAAGAATCTTTATTTATATATATAGTTTCGACCTTGAGAAGACTACAAATAATAGAGTTGTTATTACTGAGGAACTTTTGAATTAAATCATGTTTGGAAAAACAATATAAGTTTATTTTAATTTTAGGATGCACATTTAAATCACTACGAGTTTTTCTTATCTTATTTATAAATTCTTTTAATAAAGAGACTTCAATATCTATAGCATCATCTTTAAATATTTTTTGTTGAGATGGAAACTTAGCATTCATAAGTATCTGATCTTTTGTATATCCAAGAGAGTTCATCTCATTCCATATTTCTTCAGTAATATAAGGGATTATTGGATGACATAGTTTTAAGATTATCTGAAGCGTATAAATTAATACATTTTTTGTATATTCATTTTTATTATCAATTTCAACTTTTGATATCTCAACAAACCAATCACAATATTCATTCCAAATGAAGCTATACAAAGAGTTAGCCATAAGATCAAACCTATATGATGTACAATGTTTTTTATATTCAGTAACTAAATCATCAAGTTTTATGATTATAAATTTTTCATAAGTTGTTAAATTATCAAATTTTATTTTGTCCTCATAGTTGTAATCATTTGTTGTCATATAAACAAATCTGGATGCGTTCCAGAGCTTATTGCAAAAATTTCTATAGCCTTCAATTCTTTTTAGATCAAAACTTATGTCTCTACCTGTTGAACCTAGGGCGCAAAAACAAAATCTGAGTGCGTCTGCTCCATATGGCTGTATTCCATCAGGAAATTCATCTTTAGTTTTCTTAATAATTTTATTTTTAAGCTTAGGTTGAACTAAGTTAGAAATTCTTTTTTCAGTTAAGCTATCTAAGCCTATGCCATCAATAATATCTATCGGATCTATTACATTACCAACTGATTTTGACATCTTTTTGCCTTCAGAATCTCTTACTAAGCCATGTATATAAATTGTTTTAAATGGAACTTTGTCTAAAAATTTAATTCCCATCATAACCATTCTTGCAACCCAGAAAAATATTATATCAAATCCAGTTACGAGTACGCTGGTAGGATAATATTTTTCTAATTCTTCAGTCTTTTCTGGCCAGCCTAATGTTGTAAATGGCCATAGTGCAGATGAAAACCAGGTGTCTAAGACATCATTATCTTGAATTAGTTCAATGTCTTGATTAATTTTATATTTTTCTCTTATTTCATCTTCATCTTTACCAACATATATATTATTATCTTTATCAAACCATGCTGGTATTCTATGACCCCACCATATTTGTCGACTTATACACCAGTCTTCTATATTATCTAGCCAGTTAAAATATATTTTTTCCCAATTTTTGGGCACAAACTTTATATTTGAATTTTTTACAGCATCTATTGCTGGTTTGGCAAGACCTTCCATTTTCATAAACCATTGGTCTGTAAGTAGTGGCTCTATTATTTCCCCTGATCTTTCTCCCATAGGAACAGTGGTTTTATAGTCTTCAATTTCACCTAATAAGCCTATATTTTTTAGTTCAGCTAAGATTAATTTTCTTGATTCATGTATACCCATTCCTTTAAATTTATTTCCAACATTGCCATTGAAGGTACCATCCTTATTCAGGATATTAATAAATTCTAATTTATGTTTTTTACCTAATTTATAATCATTGAAATCATGAGCAGGAGTTATTTTCACGCAACCTGTACCAAAGTCCATATCAATAGAGTCATCAGATATTATTTTAATGAGCCTATTCGTTAACGGTAATTTAGCTTTTTTATCTATAAGACCTTTATAACGCTCATCATTTGGATTAACACAAATTGCTGTATCGCCAAACAATGTTTCTGGTCTTGTTGTTGCAACAGTAAGTGTTTCTTCACTATCTTCAATTTCATATTTTATATGATATAAGTGACCAATTTTCTCAACATTAGTTACTTCTAGATCTGATATTGCAGTTTGGAGTTTTATATCCCAATTAACTAACCTATTACCTCTATAAATAAGTCCCTCATCGTAAAGTGTAATAAAAACTTTTTTAACTGCATCGCTTAAACCATCATCCATCGTAAATCTATTTCTATTCCAGTCAGCTGAGGAACCAATTCTTTTTGTTTGAGAAATAATAGTATTTCCTGATTTTTCTTTCCATTTCCATATTTCGTCAACTAAAGCTTTTCTTCCAATGTCATGTCTAGTTTTACCTTCTCTAGCAAGATTATTTTCTACCACTAGCTGTGTAGCTATTCCTGCATGGTCAGTTCCTGGTTGCCACAAGACACTTTTGCCTAGCATTCGATTATATCTGATTAATATATCTATAATTGTATGTTGAAAAGCATGACCCATATGCAATGTTCCCGTTACATTTGGAGGAGGGAGTACAATAGAGTAATTTGACTTTAAATCTTTAGCAGAAAAACAATCATTATCCGTCCACTTTTTATATATAGAAGCCTCTAGATCTTTTGGTGAGTATTTTATATCCATCTATAAATTTTCATGTCTTACATCGAGATTATTTTTTTTATAATACAAGTACTTTTCCCTTGATATAGTTTTCTTACTTTCATCATGAGCAACTATTTCTATTATAATTTCATGGTCATTATCAGTAGTATCTAATACTGTGTCTACATTCAGTATAATATTATAGTCTTTTTTTATTATAGAATCATTCTTATAATCATTCTTGTATAAAAGTATCGGAGTGGTACAGTCATATTCAATATTGGTTGAATGCGGAATAAAAGTTAGTTGTTCAAACGTCCATAGAAGCTTGTTAATGTCATCTATAAACTTTTGATCATTCGATTTAACAAGAATTTTATGCCCATCGTTATAATATTTTTTAATAATCTTGCAAACTGATAAATTCATATCATCTTGTTCATTTAATATATAAAAATAAACTTTTTTTTTCAATTTATTGATTTGATAAAATAAAATCAATTAATAGGCTAACTGGTCGTCCTGTAGATCCTTTACTTTCACCAACTTCCCAGGCTGTGCCTGCTATGTCTAGGTGAGCCCAGTTAACACCTTCTGTAAATTTTGCCAGGAATGCAGCAGCAGTTATTGCACCACCATATCTACCCCCAATATTCTGTATATCAGCAAAATTTGTCTTTAATTCTTCAAAATAATCATCATATAAGGGTAATTGCCAGACACGATCTCCTGTTTTGTCAGCAGATTTTTTAATTAATTCAGCAAGCTTATCATTATTCGAGAATAAGCCACTTGGATATTTTCCTAGCCCAGCTAAAACAGCTCCCGTTAATGTTGCCATATCTAGCATATATCTTGGTTTAAATTTTTTGGCATATGTTAGTGCATCACATAAAACTAACCTTCCTTCAGCATCAGTATTAAGTATTTCAATTGTAATTCCAGACATGCTTGTAACAACATCACCAGGTCTTGTAGCTTGGCTTCCCGGCATATTTTCTGCGCATGCTATTATTCCAACTACATTTGTTTTCACATTCATTTCGGCACATGCTCTCATTGTACCAATCACACTTCCTGCTCCAGACATATCAAATTTCATTTCATCCATATTTCCAGGTGGTTTTAAAGAAATACCTCCCGTATCGAAAGTAATCCCTTTACCAACTAAAACTATAGGGTCTTTATTTTTTAATGGCATATATTCAATTGATACAAGTTTTGCTGGCTCTTTGCTACCTTGAGATACAGATAATAACGAGCCCATCCCAAGTGATTTCATTTTGGCTTCATCAAGGACCGTAACTTTTATTAATTTATTAATTTTTTTAAGTTTCATTGCCTCATTACTCAAATATGTTGGTGTGCATATATTCGGTGGAGTATTACCCAGGTCCTTTGCTAATTTAATTCCATTTGCAATAGCCTTTCCTGTCAATATTGATTGATTCAATATCTTGGATGGAATCATGATTTTAGAGACAAAATTACATTTTTTTATACTTATATTTGTTTTCTCTTTTTTATGAGAATACTTATAAAGACTATTTTCAATTGAACTAACTAAAAATTCAGGAGATATAGAAAGGTCTTTAGATATAATATTATCTATATTTAAAGATATTGATTTAGTTTTTGTTTTCTTTATTTTCTTAATAATTAAGTTTATTGATCGATTTAAATTTATAGGCCCAAATTTATCTTTAGAACCAAGACCAAAAACTATTATCTGGAATTTATTTTCTACATCATCAAAGGTTCGATTATCACCAATATCACCGGTGAAGCTATTGTTATCAAAACATTTCTTAATTAACGTTAATGTTGCATTACTAATAGATTGATTTAGATGAGATAGTTTTTTATCTGCAAATACACCTATCAGGTATATATCCGTATTACCTTTTAATTTTTTTGATATTAAGCTTTTATAGTCCATTTTTTTACCTTTATGTGAGAATATATACTAGATTAACATTTTTTTAAAAAACTTGTTAAAATTTGATAAAATAAGTCATTGTAATGAAAATTCTTGAAAAATATTTACTGAAAGAGATTCTGGGGTCGTCCTTGTCCGTATTTTTGATATTTATGGTAATTTTATCATCAAATACCGCGCTGAGATTAATTGAGGAAGCTTCAGCCGGTACATTTCCAACATATTTGCTGTTTCCTGTTATTTTTGTCAAAATCACGCAATATTCAATATACATAATACCTATTAGTCTATTTTTTGGAATAATCATCTCTTTAGGTAGGTTTTATAATAGTAATGAGATGGCAGTCATATCTTCCTCTGGACAGTCCATATTTAATATCGCTGCTATTATAAATAAGATCATTGTTCCATCATTTTTCATAGTTGCATTATTTTCATTATATTTGACACCTTCAGTCATAGAATATAGATCCAAATTGGAGCATAGACTTAATAGTGAAGAAAGAATTGAGGAAATTAAACCAGGAAGGTTTACTTCTTCGCAGAATGGACAAGCTACCTTTTTTGTTCAAAGTGCTGACAAAGATGCCCTTAAGAAAATATTCCTTCACTCATCTAATGAAGCAGAATCAACAGTAGAAAATGCAAAATCAGCTACTTATTATAAAGATCAAAATGATCAAAGGTTTATTTTGCTCAAAGATGGGATTATCACAGAAACTTCCTTTTCTGTTTATGCGGATACAAAAATAACCGAGTATGAAGAGCATGGTCTCATGCTTGGCAAAGAGCTAGTGAGTTTTGAAAATAATAAGTTTGAAGCAAAAAGCACATATGAGCTATTTATGTTAAATAGCATAGCTGCCAGAGCGGAATTTCAGGCCAGGTTAATGCTTCCAATTGCGACTCTCATACTAGGTTTTCTAGCCATTCCGATCAGTTATTCATCACCTAGAAAGGGACGGTATGATAAAATATTTTTAGGCGCATTGGTATATTTTTTGTATTTTATTGCAATGTCGGTTACAAAAAAAATGTTTTTATTAGAGTTAACACCTGATTTTTTGGGGCTCTGGTGGTTACATTTAATTATGATTGGAATAATAGTTAAAATTTATCATCAAGATAAAAACTCAATACCAAGAAGGCAGTAATGATAATTTATAAATATTTATTTCATAGATTTATTATAGGGTTAATAGTAAGTCTCGCTGTATTAGTTTCAATAGAGATATTTTTTTCATTTACAGCAGAGTTAAAGCATCTGAATACTGGAAATTATAATATATTGTTGCTTACTAAATATGTAATTTTGAATATACCAGGAAGCATGGAGATTATGTTTCCATATGCAGTATTAATTGGATCAATGTTATCTTTAGGTGCAATGTCATCCGATATGGAATTTGTGTCAATGCAGTCAGCTGGAATATCAATATCGAAAATAATAACAATTATTTTAATCCAAGCTTTTTTATTATCTAGCATCTTTTACTATGCAACAGATTCTCTTGTGCCAAAATATAGCAACAAGGCTGAGATGAAAAAGAATTTTGCATTAAATAAAAAACTTATTTTTAATAAAAATGGAGTTTGGTTCAAGGATAAAAATACTTTTATTAAAATAACTGAAATATATTCAGATACAAAACTCAGTAATATTATGATATATAGCTATGATGATAATAACTCTCTATATTTGATTAAAGGGATAAATTATGCTGAGTTTATTGATAACAAGTGGCATCTTAAAGGGATCAATGAGACAGTGATTAATAACTCATTGATTACAAAAAAATCTTATAAAGAGGAATATACTGACATATTAATTGATAGAAAATTAATTAAAATTAAGACTCATAAACCATCAAGTTTATCATTAGCTAATGTAAATCAAAATATTAGTTATTTGATGAAAAATAATTTAGATGCGAATTTACAGAAAAAAATATATTGGGAAAAAATATTTATGCCTCTTTCTACTGTTGTAATGTTATTTCTGTCTATGCCATTCATATTTGGTAAGCATAGATCAGCGAATATCAGTAAAAGACTAGTTCTTGGTTTATTTATAGGTATAGGATTTTTTATCATTACATCAATATTACCTAATCTAGGAATGGTCTTTGGCATATTGCCATTCATAAGTGTACTGCTACCGCATATATTATTTATAGCTTTAGGAAAATATTTGCTAGAATATCAATTAAGAGATGGGATTGGATAATATATTTTTTCTTATAATTTGACTAACTTTGTTTTAGAAAGAATGTCTTGTAATGACTCTTTATAAAATAATAAAAATAGGTGGCCACCTATTAAAGCTATAAAAATTCTAATTAAACACTGACTTATCAATAATTCTTTTCCATTATCTTTATTTACTATATATGATTTCCAGCTTTTCATTCCTAGAGTTTGATTATGTTTCATCCAAAACCATAAATAGTAAGTTATGATTATAGATAATAAATATAGTTGATAAAAAATATTTTGCCCAATTCCTTCACCATTTGAAAATACCATCAATGGAAGTGTAAAGAAAAATAACGTCGAGAATAATAGTAATAGGTCATATATACAAATTATTATATTTTTTGTAAAACCAATATTTATATAATTTATTTTTTTCATAACTATAGATTGATATCAAATGGTATAACTTCTACAATATCACCTTTTTTTATTTTTTCTGTTTCTGAAGACAGTCTTATGTAGCAGTTTGCTTTTGAAAGTGAGGATAGAATATTAGATCCTTGGAGACCTGTTGTATTTACAGTATTGATTCCATCTTTTTGTTCTAGTAATCCTCTTTTATACTCAATTCTACCTTTCTTTTTAGAGAGAGCAGATTTTACTTGAGCCTTCATGGTTAACTTTGAAGAGTGTGGCATCTGTAATATTTTTCTGATTGCAGGAATAATAAATATTTGAAATGTTACAGCTGCTGATACAGGGTTTCCTGGTAGACCAAAAAATAACGCATTTTTTATCTTTCCATGCGCTAGAGGTCTTCCTGGTTTAATCGCTATTTTCCAAAAATTAACTTTCCCGACTTTTCTTAGTGCACTTTTTATATAATCTGCATCTCCTACAGATACTCCGCCGGTTGTTATGACAATATCTGATACTTTTGCACATTCTTTTAATTTTTTAGCCAGTACCTCCTCGTTATCTTTTACAACTCCCATATCTTTAATCTGAACTGGTAATTCACTTAATAGTCCAAAAAGTAAATATCTATTACTATCATAGATTAGTCCTTTTTTTAATTTCTTATTTATAGCAATAAGTTCATCTCCAGTGGAAAAAAAACTTACAATTGGTTTTTTAAAAACATTTATTTTTCTTATACCGAGAGATGACAATATTCCTAGATCTACATAATTTATCTGTCTACCTTGCCTGATTACTATATCACCTGTCGTTATATCTTCTCCAATATCTCTTATATTTTGATTTTTTTGAATAAAATCTGGGAATGAAATCATCCCATCTTTTTCATCTATCATTTCTTTCATTATTACTGCATCAGCATTGTCTGGTATGACTGCACCAGTCATAACTCTTATGGTCTCCTTATTTTTTAACTTCTTATCATAAGCTTGCCCGGCTAAAGATATACCCTGTTCTTTAAGATTATATTTATTTTTTTTTAAATTCTCAATATTGAGGGCATAGCCATCCATGGCAGAATTTCTAAAAGAAGGTATATTAATAGATGATTTTATATTTTTAGAAGCTATTCTTCCGAGTGAATCCATAATATTAATAGTCTCAATTTTTTTTATGGCTGTTATTGATTTAAGTATTTGCTTAATAGCAGTAATTTCATCAAGTGCTGATGGGTCAAAGTCATTAACACAGCTATTTTTAATATTCTTATGCATGGGTTCCTTTACTATTAATTTTAAATTATAGTACAATAATTACTAGCCTTATGGATATAGTATATGCAGAATTCTTTAAATAACAATATTATTGATAATTATTGTGATTCGATATGGGTGGAAAAAGGTCTATCAAAAAATACGATAAGTTCTTATGCATCAGACCTTAAACAGCTAGAAAAATGGCTTGCCGCAAAAAATATAGATATTAAATCTTGTAGTGAAATTGATCTGAATTCATATCTAGCAGAAAAAATCGATCGTGGTATTTTAGCTTCTTCCATTAATAGGACCTTATCTTCAGTAAAAGGTTTCTATAACTGGCTAACACATAATAACCTTATTAAATTAAACCCAAGTGAATTAATTGAATCGCCAAAAATTGGTAGAAAACTTCCAGTAAACTTAAGCGAAGAAGATGTAGAAAAAATTTTAAATGCCCCAGACTGTAAAACATTACAAGGCAAAAGAGATAAGACGATTTTAGAGTTATTATATGCTACAGGTCTTCGAATATCTGAATTAACCAATTTAAAACTTAATCAAATTGATATTGTTGAAGGTATAGTGAAGGTAATGGGCAAGGGTGGGAAAGAAAGAATTATCCCTATCGGAGAAACTGCACTTGCGTGGTTAGTCAGTTATATTGATCTAGTGAGAAATCAATTAGTGATAAATGAAGATAATCTTTTTGTATTCTTAAGTAATAAAGGTAAGCAAATATCAAGAAAAGTTTGTTGGAGCTTTATAGTTGCATATTCAAAAAAATCTTTAGAAAATAAAACTATATCTCCTCATTCTTTAAGACATGCTTTTGCCACTCATCTCCTTAATCATGGGGCAGACCTGAGGTCAGTTCAGATGTTATTAGGTCACTCAAGCCTATCCACTACTCAGATATATACTCATGTAGCAAAAGAAAGATTAATTAAATTTCATACAAAATACCACCCGAGAGGATAAATACTATGCGTAAAATATTTCTAACTATATTTATGATGTCAATAATAATTTCTTGTTCGAATAATATTAATAGTACTGATGATGCCAAAAATGCTATGAAAGAAAAATATCCGAATATAAAAATAGACTCGATTGAGAAGGTAAATAATTCATTTTTTGAAATTATAATTCAAGATCAACTGTATTATCTTACTTCTGATTTTAAACATTTAATTGTTGGAAATGTGATTGATTTTCAGACTGGAGATAATCTTACGGAAAATAGACTAAAAAGTGAAAGAGTGAAATACCTATCTAATATAAATGATGAAAATATTATTATATATAAGCCTGAGGAAACTAAATATGTTGTAACTATTTTTACAGATACATCTTGCCCATATTGTCAAAAATTACATAATGAAGTTGATAAGCTATTATTGAATAATATAGAAATACATTATGTTTTATTTTCTAGAAATGGCAATGATGATGATGCATATAATGATATGGTCTCCATATGGTGTTCTGAAAATCAGAAAGAAGCTCTAGATAAGGCTTTTAGTAATAATTTCCTAGAAACTAAAACTTGCGAAAATCCTATTGCCAGTAATTATTTAAAGGCTAGAGATTTAAAGGTAAATGGAACACCAATGATTTATATGGAAGATGGGTCTGTAATACCAGGATACGTATCTTCAGATAAAATAATGGACGCCTTAAGTAAGATCGCTTCCCGATAAATAAGCTTCATACCTTTTTTCTTCTGAAATCAAATAACTCTCGATTTCTTGAATGTATGATTGCTGATCTTCATGTTTATCGCTTTCTTTGATTGATAGTAGTTCATCTTTTGCTTTTTCAAGGGTGCACCATTTTACTTTTTCTTCTGTACAAAATACTTTATCTGCTATAAACCTTTTCCTTTCCAATAGCTGTTCATCTGTAAAAACATGAGGAGATTCAGAAAATAATA
This sequence comes from uncultured Gammaproteobacteria bacterium, assembly GCA_905479195.1. GTDB lineage: Bacteria > Pseudomonadota > Gammaproteobacteria. Next base: position 10,603 of record CAJQLO010000002.1, on the reverse strand, counting down.
TTCTATAACTAATTTCTCTAAGTCTACGGTCTTGAAATTGTTTTGATATATTATATTTATTTCCTGCATCATCAGAGTTCTTGAATAAGATAATTTTCTCCTTATCAGATGAGCTATAAAAGCCTCCATTATATATCTGTGCCTCTAGGAATTCCGAGGGTTCACGTGTAATTTGAAAATCATCATAACGTTCAACCAGAGCAAAATTAGTTTTTTCAATAAAATCATCACGAGATTTTATTTCATCAGAGCTTTGTTTAAACATCTCCATCTCATCATCTTTGAATATTTCAGAAGATTTCATGAAGTCTGAACTCAGGATGATAGGGGCTTTATTTGATTGATATAATCTAATAACTTTTTGCTTACTTTCTACCATAGAAATAATTTTTGATATGCCAGATCCACAATATTTTTTTGGCTCATAGTTGAGATCAAAAAAAGCTAATTCTTTATTATTATTAGGATTGTTTGTCAAAAAAGATAATGGTTTATAAGTTACATTTGCAGCTGCATGCTCTGGTGCAGCATAAAAATAATCATGAGTTTCAATATATTCCATTAAATTTCTTGGGCCTAGTATTTTCATGCACTCATTCCAGTAATCAGGAGCCTTATCCTTAATTATTCTTGCCACTTCTATGGTTGCAAACACATCACTTAATGCATCATGTGCCTTTATATGTTCAATCCCATTTGCTTTTGCAATTAACTCAAGTTTAAATGAAGGCCTTTTTGTTTTCTCGTTGATTGGAATTTTTATAATGTTCTTATTTAGAGCGACTAGTCCCAAGACAATTTTGAATAAGTCAGTCCGTGAATTGTTCTCTGTATTAGTAAGATATGGGTCATGTAAAGATTGAAAAAAACCACTTCTAAGGATTTCTTCATCAAATCGTATACTGTTATAGCCTATAAAGATTGCTGGTCCCCAGGATTTAAATTTGCCATGGACATAGTCCATCATATCGTAAAAAGATTGTTTATTTTTTAGATCATCAATAGGAACTCTTGTTACTAGCATGGCCAAAGGATGTGGAATTATACCATCATTAAGTTTACATTTTTGATCTATTCTATCTAATTCTTTAAAATTTTCATCAAGACACACTGCAGCTATTTGTATAGGTTGGCTGAATTTTGTATCCAAGCCAGTAGTCTCAAAATCATAAAACACATAATTCATTTATATTCTCGGTTATATATAGTAATATGATTTTAATTATACATCATCACAGTGAAAAAAAAATATACATCATCAGACATTGAAGTCCTTAAAGGAATTGAACCAGTCCAGAAACGACCTGGAATGTATACTGATACAACAAATCCAAATCATTTAGTTCAGGAGCTGATAGACAATAGTGTTGATGAAGCAATATCTGGGCATTGTGATGAAATTATTATACATCTCCATAATGATCATTCTATCACTGTGGAAGACAATGGCAGAGGTATGCCGGTAGATCTGCACCCAAAGCATAAGGTTTCAGGGGTGGAGGTTATTATGACTAATCTACATTCAGGAGCAAAATTTTCAGAAAAAAATTATAAATTTTCAGGTGGACTTCATGGAGTTGGAGTTTCTGTAGTCAATGCATTATCAGAATCATTAACTATGAAAATTTGTAGACAAGGGGATTCAAAAGAATACTCAATGTCTTTTAAAAATGGAAAGCTTTCAAAAAAACTTGAGTCTGGAAAAAAGACATCAGCTAAAAAACAGGGAACTGCAATTACATTTAAAACTAATGATGACTATTTTGATAGCTTAGACCTTAATGTGAAAGAGTTAACTCATTTAATTAAAGCAAAATCAATACTTCAGTCAAAACTAAAATTAAAACTTATTGATGAAAAATATAATACCGGAAATCAAGAATTCTTCCATAATGGTAGTCTCAGTGATTATATTATTGGTGAAAATGATTCAACTTCTGAATATTTACCCAAAGAATCATACTATGGAACAATTGATGCAGAGAGTTACATCATGGAATGGTCAGCATTATGGATACCTGAGTCAATAGAACCTCTACAGGAGAGCTATGTGAATTTAATACCAACCATGTATGGTGGAACGCATGTGAGTGCATTCAGGGCAGGATTAATTGATGCAATGAGGGAATTCTGTGATCGCAGGAACCTCTTACCTAAAAATATTAAATTAACACCGGAAGATATATGGAAAAATATATCATTTATTTTATCATTTAAAATGAGTAATCCTCAGTTCTCAGGACAGACAAAAGGTAAATTACAGTCAAATCATCTCCTAGCTTCATTAACATCAAAATTAAAGGACAAATTTGAATTATGGTTAAATAAACATTCTGAGGCTGGCGAAAAACTTGCTGAACTTGCAATTAACAATGCACAGGCAAGAATTTTATCATTGAATAAAGATTCAAAAAAAATAAATACGCGATCTATTTTATTACCAAGTCGACTCTCTGACTGTACATTAAAAGATATTAAGGTGACCGAGATATTTCTTGTAGAAGGTGATTCTGCTGGCGGTTCCGCAAAACAAGCTAGAGACAGATCATATCAGGCAATATTACCCTTAAGAGGTAAGATATTAAATACATGGGAACTTTCATCTTTGAAGATATTGGAATCTAAAGAGGTTAAGGATATTAGTACAGCTATTGGTGTTATACCGGGTTCAGATGATATATCTAAGTTGCGTTATGGCAAGATATGTGTTCTTGCGGATGCAGACTCAGATGGGTTGCATATTGCTACTTTATTAACCGCTTTATTCTATAAACATTTTTATCCATTAGTGCAAGCTGGACATATCTACATTTCTAAGCCGCCTTTATTCAGAATAGATTACAAAAAAGAAACTTATTATGTAATTGATGAAGCTGAAAAAAAATCTATCTTAAAAAAACTTAAAATTGATGAAGATAGTCCATCAGTTTCTATTACAAGATTTAAAGGTTTAGGAGAAATGAATCCTAGCCAATTAAGAGATACAACCTTGTCGAAAAAAACTAGAAAACTAATTGAGCTAACATTATCACCAGGAAATAAAGATAATATATTGATGGATATGCTGTTATCCAAGAAGAAATCTCTAGATAGAAAAGCCTGGTTAGAAAAAAAAGGAGATCTTGCGCAGATAGACTAAGATATGGATATAGACCTAGAAAAAATTATCAAAGAATCAGATAAGTCGATAGAGCGATTACCTATCAAAGATTTTTCAGAGGAAGCTTATTTAAATTATTCAATGTATGTAATATTAGATAGAGCGCTCCCCCATATATCTGATGGACTCAAGCCGGTCCAAAGAAGAATTCTATATGCAATGAATGAGTTATCTTTAAGTCATACTTCTAAATTTAAAAAATCCGCAAGAACAATAGGTGATGTGTTAGGAAAATTTCATCCCCATGGAGATACCGCATGTTATGAAGCAATGGTGATGTTAGCGCAGGACTTTTCTTATAATCATGCTTTTATAGAAGGTCAAGGTAATTGGGGTACTCAGGATGACCCTAAGTCATTTGCAGCTATGAGGTATACAGAATCAAGACTTACAAAATTCTCAGATTTATTCTTAGATGAAATAAACATGGGAACTGTTAAATGGGCTCCTAATTTTGATGGGACTCTTGATGAGCCTAAAACTCTTCCTTCAAAAGTACCAAATATATTAATTAATGGTAGCTCTGGTATTGCTGTAGGAATGTCTACAGATATTCCATCCCATAATCTAGCAGAAATAATAGGAGCTGTTATTAAATTATTGGATAACCCAAAATTGTTAACTGAAGACTTAAGAAAGATTATTATTGGTCCAGATTTTCCAACAAAAGGTGAAATAGTACTGAATGAGTCTGACCTAGATAACATCTATCTTTACGGAACAGGTAATATTAAAATTCGAGCAACATATGAGTCAAATGGAAAAGAGATAATTATAAATTCTATACCTTATCAAGCCAATACAACGAAAATCATTGAGCAAATACAGGAACAAATACTACTTAAGAAATCATTATTTCTTGAAAGTGTTATGGATGCATCTGATCAAGAGAATCCAGTTAGGATTATTTTAAAGATAAAAGGTAGAACTCATCATGTTGATGATGTAATGTCTCATTTCTTTTTTACAACTGATTTAGAAAAAAGTCTCAGAGTTAATCTTAATATGATTGGTCTAGATGGGAAGCCACAAGTAAAAAACTTACAGAAAATTTTATTAGAATGGATTAAATATAGACTAATAACTATTACTAATAAACTATCCTGGGAATTAGATAAAATACAAAAACGAATACACATATTAGATGCATATATTGTTGTATATAATAATTTAGATAAAATTATTGAAATTATAAGAAATGAAGATGATCCAAAAAAAGTACTTATTAAAACTTTCAAATTCACTGATGCGCAATATGAGGCAATCATTAATATGAAAATTAGAAGTTTAGCTAAACTTCAAGAAAAAAATATAGTTGAAGAGTTAAAATCATTAAATCAAAATGAAAAAAAACTTATAACTATTCTTAAATCAAAAAATAAGCTTAATAAGTATCTTAAGGATGAGTTGATTGAAATTCTTGATACTTTTGCTCGTGAAAGACAAACAAAAATATCAAATACTGCATCATCTAAAGCAATTGAAGTTAAAGCTGTCGTGAATACTGACCCTGTGACATCTATTTTATCCAAAAATGGTTGGCTTAAATTTTCCAAGGGTCATGACATAGACATTAATCATGGGGGGTTTAAAACTGGGGATGAATATCTTTTGCATGAAAATGCATATTCCGATAAACCTTTAGTTTTCTTAGACCAGCTAGGCTTTGTATATAATTTAGATCCAACAAAAATTTCTATATCACGTGGACAAGGAGAACCTCTCAGCAGATATTTCCAGATACAAGACGGAATATCTATCATAGGAATGCACCTTTTAACTGAAAAACTATCCATTCTAACAATGACTAATTATGGGTATGGCTTTATTTGTTTGCATGAAGACTTGATTGTGAAAAATAAGAAAGGCAAGACTTTATTACGCACGAAAGACTCGTTAGCCGTTAAATCAATAAGCGTTGATCTTGATAATGACTTATATTATCTAATAATCACTGATGCTGGATATATGTTGATTAGTAAAATTAAGAATGCACCTATTTTGTCCAAAGGCAGAGGTGTAAAATTAATCAATCTTCCTAAGCTAAGCGAAGAAAGCATAGTTTTTACAGGTGTTTTAAAAAAAGACCAGTCTTTAAGTTTCTCTTATGATTCAAATAGGAAGAGGGTAATGGATTTTGATACCTTGAAAGGTTTTATCATGGAAAGAAATAGAAGAGGGAAGAAGATTGACAAGAAATTTTTACTTGAAAAAGTAAAAACAACCTATAATATTGAGTAGAGGAAATACATGAAAAGAATTTTATTTTTTATAGTGACAAATATCGCAATATTGCTTGTTTTAAGCATATTTTTATCTCTTACGGGCTTTACTGGAATTTTACAAAGTAACGGAATCGATCTTGACTATGATTCACTTATGCTTTTTTCCCTTGTTTTTGGTATGGGTGGCTCATTTATCTCTCTATATTTGTCCAAGTGGATGGCGAAAAAAATGGCTGGAGTACAAGTCATAAGCAAGCCTTCAAATGATTTTGAAAAATGGTACTTACAAGTTGTTGAAAGACAGTCAAATAAATTGAATATTAAAATTCCAGAAATTGGTATTTTCCAATCAGCCGGTCCTAATGCTTTTGCTACTGGTTCATCAAAAAATAATTCATTAATAGCTATTAGCTCAGGACTCATCAGTAATATGAGTAGAAATGAAGTAGAAGCTGTTATAGGTCATGAAATGAGTCATGTTGCTAATGGAGATATGGTCACTCTTGCTTTAATCCAAGGTATTGTGAATGCATTCGTAATTTTCTTTTCTAGAGTAATTGGTCATTTTGTTGATCGTGTAATACTTAAAAATGAAAGAGGGTATGGCATTGGTTATTTTTTTACAGTAATCTTTGCTCAAGTTGTTCTTGGTATACTAGCATCAACAATAGTTATGTGGTATTCGAGACAGAGAGAATACCGTGCAGATTATGGTGGAGCAATGCTTACATCAAAAGAAGATATGATTGCCTCATTACGTGCATTAGAAAAATGTACAGCTGCGAAATTACCTGATCAAATGTTAGCATTTGGTATATCAAATAAAGGACAAAAATCTTTTGCTCAAAAATATTTTTCTTCTCATCCGCCACTAGCTGAAAGAATTGAGAGATTACAGCAGACAGATTTTACTTCAAATGTAGATCAACATAGCGCAAGCTAATGGCTGACAATTCTGTACTGTTAAGAAATGGTAATAAGATTCTCATAGATAATGAACCATATCTAGTGCTTGATAATAGTTTTGTTAACCCTGGGAAGGGGCAAGCTTTTACAAAAGTAAGAATTCGTAATCTCCTAAATAATAAAGTCCTTGAGAAAACTATTAAAATTGGAGAAACAGTCTTAGAGGCTGATGTCATGAACACAAAGATGCAGTTCTTGTATAAAGAAAATGAAGTGTATTTTTTCATGCATCTATCTACTTATGAGCAATCAGAAGTGAGTAAGTCAATCCTTAGTGACAATACTAAATGGCTAATAGATGGTGATGAGTGTGATGTAACGATTTGGAATGATAATGTAATTCAGGTTGACCCACCTAAATTTGTAAATTTAACTGTTAAATCTACTATGGATGCGATAAAAGGAGATACTGTTTCATCTACGCTTAAAGAAGCTATTATGGATAATGATGAGATGATAATGGTTCCTATCTTTATCAAAGAGGGAGAGTTAATTAGAATTGATACAGAGAATAGTGAATATACTTCTAGGGTCAAATCATGAATAAAGTCAAAGATAAGAGAATTAAAGCTCAACAATTACTTCAAGAAAGCAAAGTAAAGAAAAATGCTAAAATAATTTCAGTTTTATTTTGGTTTGGCTCAAGTCTATATATTTATTCTACTGATGTTGGATTTTCAGATGTTTATTCCTGGAAACCATTTATTTTTTTCATTTTAGGCCCAATATTTTCTGCCGCAGTTTTTGGTAATATAATATATGCATTACAAAAGATTATAGAAAAACTTTTAATAAAAGCTTTGGCTGAGACTAAACCAAATCTAATACCACCGTTAATAGTTGTTATATTCTTTTGTGTTTTAATAGGCATGTTCTTGGTTATTTTTGAATTTTCAAAAGCCTTGCAATTACTGCTTCATTAAGATGAAAAATAACTTTACTTTAAATGATGATTTCAATGAAATTATAACGCTCTTTGAAAATTCAAATAAGAATATATTTATCACTGGTAAAGCTGGAACAGGTAAATCATCTTTAATTAACCATATAAAAAAAAAGACACATAAGAACTTAATAGTCTTAGCACCCACTGCAATTGCAGCATTAAATATTAATGCAAAAACAATCCATTCTTTTTTTAATTTTCCATTCCATGTTATTACTCCGGATGTTATTAAAAAACATTATAATAAAAAATTAATAAAGCAAATTGATACCATTCTTATCGATGAAGTTTCTATGCTAAGACCAGACATCATTGATGCAATTGACTTAACTCTGCAAATTACTCGAGAAAATAAAGATCCTTTTGGAGGGATTCAGATCATATTGGTTGGTGATTTATACCAACTTCCTCCAGTAGTAACTAATAACGAGGTAGATGTAATGAATACATTATATCCTGATGGTTATTTTTTCTTTAATTCGAATGTTATAAAGAAAATTGATTTAATTAAGTTTGAGTTGTCTCAGGTTTTTAGACAATCCGATACCAAACTTATATCCTTGCTTGATAGAGCACGAAAAGCTACGCTTGATGATGATGACCTTATGGTATTTAATCAGCGTTTAGTAAAGACTGATTTTATTGTTCCAGAAGAGGTTTTAACACTATCAACGAATAATTATAAAGTTAATAGCATTAATGCGTCTAATTTAAAAAATATTCAATCAAAAGAATTTGTATATCATGCAGAAATTGATGGTAGATATACCGGTGTACCAGTTGATGAGGAGCTTAAGATTAAAGTTGGTGCACAAGTAATGTTGGTTAAGAATGGAAAAAATTGGGTTAATGGAACATTAGCCACAATTGATAAGCTTACTAAGAATGAAATATACATAAAGGTTAAAGATGAAGTCTATCTATTAGAGCCAGAGAAATGGGAAAAATTTGAATACATCATATCTGATAAAAAGATTAGTTCATCTGTCAGCGCCACGTTCACTCAATATCCTTTAAAACTTGCATGGGCGGCTACCATTCATAAATGCCAAGGCCAGACTTTTGAAAATATTGTTATTGATATGGATTATGGAGCCTTTGCGCATGGCCAAACTTATGTTGCTCTTAGTAGAGTGGTTTCATTGGATGGCTTATTTTTACGCAAACCTTTAAGGGGTGAAGATTTTATTTTCAATCCAGCTATTAAAGATTTTCTTGAATATTAAATCAGTATTTTATAAATTATTTAGCAACATATAGGTCCCATACAAGAGTATAGTTATATTTAATATTTTAGAAAATAGTTCATTATTTATCTTATTATAAAAATACTGGGCTATAAAAAAACTAATAATAGGAATATATAAATAATATAAATTACTCACAGTTAATGTTTTGTAAAAAATATTGATAAATAATAATTGGACAGTACCAAATATTAAATAGCCACTTGCAACATTCTGTCTTATTATTTTTTTCTGTTTATTAATATTTGCGCATATTAGTGTAAAAAGACTACCCCCAAGATTTGTAAAGCCATGTATCAGCCCTAGAATAATAAGGCCTAAATTTATTCTTTTATTATTATCAAATATAGTATTTTTAAACTTCGATAAATTAATGATTGAGAAAAATATTATTGTAAATGATATAAGAAAAATAAAGTCAATATCATTTTCATACTTCACTAAAATAGATAAAGCTAAGATTAACGCAGGTATACAATATAGTAGAATTTTTTCATTAAATTTTGAGTTAATCTCTTTGCTATATATAACTTGTAGAAGACTAATTATAATTGAAAATGGAAGCAAGAGATTAAGAACATCAAAAAAATTATAACCAATCAAGAGAAATGTTGGAGTACCAATTAAGAGTAATCCAATTCCAAATACTGATTGGAATATTGAGAGTAAAATAATTATTAATAATTCGATAATATCCATTATCTATATTCACTGAAAGTTATGGGCCTTTGATAGATGAGCTTAATATTATTTTGTATAATCTGCATCATATCTAGTAATATCTTTTTCCGATAATATTTTTCCTAACTGCGTTTCTAAAATGATAAGAGATTCTGATGATTTATTTGTAATTTTATGTTTCCTTTTCGCAGGGACAAATATTGACTGAGACTCTTTTAAGATTATTTTTTTTGTACCAATCACAATATGAGCTTTACCACTTAAAACAATCCAGTGTTCTGATCTATGATTATGCTTCTGGAGAGAAATACTTTGTTTTGCTGATATTACAATTTTCTTAATAAGATATTCATTTTGTTTTACTAGTAGATTATAATAACCCCAGGGCCTTTTAACTCTTTTGTTCATAAATAAATTATAACAAATAAAAGAGAATAAAATTAAATATTATGAGATATAGCATATTAGCAAAAGACAAAAGCCATAATCCGAGCGAGAACATCATTGACGGAACAGTTATATTCACTTTAATCACTGGTTTGATATTTTTGTATTTTGGAATACGATTTAAAAAAATGTGGATAAAGTTCTGGGGTATTCTGACAATAATTGCATGCTTAATATATTTTATTTATTCGTAATTACTCAAAATATCCCCATAAGAATGATTTTTAAGTAGATTTATTTTTATCTGTAGGATATTCAATTTTTAAAATAAATCGATTAATCACTATAGCTAAAACTATAATAAGAACTGCTCCAGTTATTATTGGAAATAGTAAAAAATCAAAAGACATATCTCCTAATATAACAACTATGTCATTGCCACCAGCTGGTGGATGAACAACATCAAGCAATATCATCAAAAAAATTCCAAACCCAACTGCTAATGGTATTAAAAAAAGTTCAGGTAAAGGAATAAAATATAAAACTATTAAACCAGCTAAAGTAGTTATTATGTGTCCAAAAAAAATATTCAATGGTTGCGCAAAAATACTTTCTGGATAACCATATATTAAAACCATCGTGGCACCAAAAGAGCCGGCTAAAAACCAACCTATATCTGTTTTAATACTTAAAATAGAAAGAAAGCCAATTGTAATTATTGCAAAAAATGAGGCATAGGTGGCCTTATAAAATCTACTTTTTAAGTTATCACGCATGATAGCTATACCTATTTGCTGAATTAATATAAGACTATGTAAATATAGTTGTAATAGCAAGCTAATAGAAAACTCACTGCTGCCTTTAGAATATTTTTGTAACAAAGAGATATGTATGTTTTAATAAAAGTATATGGATATCGGTATTTTAAAGGAAAGTGCTCGTCAAGAGAGAAGAGTAGCAATCACTCCAAATGTAATCTCTAAAATTCGTA